>NZ_JBPSLA010000009.1:0-127499 GCF_051715505.1 Agromyces excoecariae
CGATGGTCGGCGCGACGTGGGGGCGCCGACCGGCGGACATGCCCGCGCACGGAGCACCCGCCCACTGAGACCGGCGGACGACGAAGGGCGCCCTCCGCGGAGGGCGCCCTTCGTCGTCCGGTCTCGGCGTGCGCTCAGCCGCAGTCGGGCCGGCACGTGCGCTGCGAGAGCGCATCGACGAGCACGGTCCCGAGGTCCTCCGGCTTGGTCGCCGAGTACGCGCCGCCCTTGGTCGCCTTGGCGATCTTCTGCATGGCGTCGAGATCGGTGTCGGGGCCGAAGCCGATCATGATCACGGCGACGGGCTTGGTCGGGTCCTCGAGCTTCTTGAGCTCGCCGAGCAGCTGGTCGAGGCTGATGCCGTTCTCATCCTCGTTCCTGCCGTCGGTGATGACGAGCACCGAGTTGACCTTGTCGGGGTCGTACGACTCCTGGACCCGCTTGAAGGCGGCGAGCGTCGTGTCGTAGAGACCCGTGGCCCCGCCGAGACGGGCCGGAAGGGACCCGATGATCTGCTGGATCTGCTGCGTGTGCGACGCGTCGGCGAGCGGAGCGATCGGCGAGAGGTCCTCGTAGTCGAGATCGCCGTTGCGCGCCGTCGAGAACACCCAGACGCCGAGCTCGACCTCGCCCGAGAACTTCGACATCGCGCCGACCGCGGCCTGCTGGAAGATGTCGATGCGACGCAGGCCGTTCTCCGCCGGCTCCTCCATGGAACCGGAGACGTCGATCACGGCGAGCATGCGCGACCGGAGCGTCAGGACGCCCCAGGAGCGGAGGATCTCGATCTGGGCCGCGGCATCGAGTTCGGTCTGGGTGGGCGGTGCGGTCGCGGCCACGCCCGGCGAGTCGACCTCGCCCGTGCCGTCAGGGGCCCGGAAGCCCGCCTCGAGGAAGTGCTCGGTCGCCGTTCCGAGCGCGGCCTCGAAGCCGTCGAGGCTCGCGGAATCGGCCTTGCCGATGCGCACGAACGGGTAGTCGAGCGCGATCGTGCCCTCTTCCGGATACGCCGCCACGAGCGGCTCGGCCGACGCATCGGCGTTGTGCGCGGCGACGCTCGCCTCGCTCGTCAGCACGACGGTCGGCGTGGCGGCCGAGGCGACCGTCGACATCGCGGCGTCTGCCGAGGCCGGGATCGACTTCCCGAGCGCGATCAGCGCGCCGGCGAACTGTCGCGGGTCGTCGGGCGAGGACTGCCCCTTCAATGCGTAGAGGCTCGCGAGGCTCGCCGCGGATGCCTCGGGGTCGGGCAGGAGCGCGGGGAGCGTGCCGTTCAGCACGCGCGCCCAGCTCACGGGCTCGGCCGCGAGCTCCTGCGCCTCGCTGGCCGGAGCGGCGAAGACGACCGGCGAGGTCGCGACGGACTCGCCGATGGCGACGTCCGGCTCGCCGATCCCGAGCGACGCAGCGGTCGACGCGGTCCGCGTGAGCCAGCTGCTCGAGTCGGGCACCCACGCGTCGGCCGACAGGGTGCCGGACGCGAGCTCGGCGGCGGTGTCGGCGGAGTCCTGCGCGCGCACCGAGGTCTCGACGCATCGCTTCGGGTCGGCGTCGAAGTCGGCGGCGAGCTCCGCGATCGCCGGGGCGATCGAGGTGTCGGCGACGATCGAGAGCTCGTCGATCTCCTCGCACGCGGGCTCGCCTGCGGCGGCGAAGATCGGGTTGAGGTGACCTCCGACCCAGAGGTAGACGCCGGACGCGACGATGCCGATGACGGCCACCCCGGCGACGATGGACAGGATGAATCTGCGGCTCGGCGCCTTCGCCGGAGCCGCGACGCTATGACGTCCCACGGGCACTCCAAGCCGACCGGCACTGTCGGGGTGCGCCGATCCCAGTCTGAACGGGTTCCCCCGTTCAGGGGGAAGGGTGCTGCCAGTGTAGGCGAACGTGAGCGATCGGCGAATTCTGTCCCCACTCGGCCGCGCGAACCACACCGCGCCCGCATCTGCAACCCCTGTTCGCGGATCCGCGGCGTGCGATTGAGTGACCCCAACTGACGAAGGGACGTGCGAACGTGGACACCAGCACCACCATCTGGATCGTCGTGGGCATCATCGCCCTACTGGTCGTGGTCGTGGCGATCGTGCTCGTCGCGACCGCCGGCCGCCGGCGCGAGGCCCGCGCCGAAGCCCAGCGCGCCCACGCCGCGGAGATCCGCGAGCAGGCCGCGCAGACCGATCGCGAGGCGCGCGAGCGCGAGGCGAAGGCGATGCAGGCGGACGCCGCGGCCAAGGCCGCCGAGGCCGACGCCGCCCGCGCCCAGCTCGAGGCCGAACGGCTGGCCGAGTCCAGTCGCGAGCATCGCGACGAGGCCGCCGAGCTGCGCGACACGCAGGCGGAGCAGGAGCGGCGCGCGATGGAGGTCGACCCCGATGCCGCTTCGTCGGCCGCCCCGGCCCGCGATGCGGACGGAACGCCGGCGGCCGCTCCGGCCGCGGCGGCACCCGCCGACCACGCGACGGCGGCCGAGGCCGACCGGGTCGACGCCGACCGCGCCGACGCCCACCGGGCCGAGACCGACCGGGCCGACGCCGAACGGGCGCGCGCCGACGCGGCCGCGCCGGACGCCGAGGCCGACCACGCCGAGCCCCTCACCTACCCGCCGGCCGAGCCGGCCGCCGCGCCGCGCGACGAGGCGGCGCACACCGCACGACACGCCCGCGACGCCTGACGCACCGCCCGGGCCCGACTCCGACGGCGCGCTAGCCCCCCGGCTCGCCGTCGGAGTCCGGATCGTGCGGGGCGTCGCCCTCCTCCGAGCCGTCCGCATCGGGCGGCTCGAGCGATGCCAGCTCCTCGTCGAGGCCGTCGGAGGCCCTCGACCAGTCGGTGGTCAGGACCTCCTCGGCGCCGCGGGTGAGCTCCACGAGTTCACCCAGCAGTTCGGCCGGCGTTGAGGCTCGCAGCAGCCGGACCTGGTCGAGCGGCGTGAGCGGTGCGATGCCCGCCAGCTGCCAGGCGGATCGGATCGGGTCGTCCGCGAGCTCGATGTCGGCGTCCCACGGCAGCTCGACGAACTCGCTTGCGCGTGAGATCGTCCGACGCACGACCGTCTCGGCCTCGGCCCGCAGCGGATCGAGGGCGTCGTCCCATTCGAGCTCCGGCAGGTCGCGCACGATCGCGGCGGGATGGGGGTCGTCATCGAGCCACTCGACGACCTCGATCCGCCGTCCGCCCTGCGCGATCACGGCGAGGTCGCCCTCGGTCGCACCGAGTTCGGTGATCCGCGCGACCGTCCCGATCCCGAATCGTCGCTGCGCCTCGCTGCCGGCCGCTTCGCGTCCGCTCTCGATGAGGACGACGCCGAACTCCGCCGGCTTCTCGGAGAGCACGCGCGACATCATGACGAGGTATCGCTCCTCGAACACGCGGAGGGCGAGGGGCATGTGCGGGAAGAGCACGCTGCCGAGCGGGAACATCGCGAACGGTCCCATAGGCCGAGTGAAGCACCGTTCCGCTGGGAACGGGACGTGGATTCGCCGCGACTACTTCACGAGGCGCGAGAGGACGCGATCGGCGAGCGGACTGCCTCCGGTCTGGCAGGTCGGGCAGTACTGGAAGGTCGAGTCGTGGAACTCGACCTGGCGGATCGTGTCGCCGCACACCGGGCACGCCTGCCCAGTGCGCCCGTGCACGCGCAGGTGACGACGCTTGGCATCCTTCAGCTCGGCCGCGGGCTTGCCGGATGCCTCGGCGAGCGCCTCGCCGAGCGTGCCGCGCATCGCGGCGAACAGGCGCTCGACCTCGGCCGCGTCGAGGGTCGCCGCGATCTTGTAGGGCGACATCTTGGCAGCATGGAGGATCTCGTCGGAGTAGGCGTTGCCGATCCCGGCGAGCACGGACTGGTCGCGGAGGAGCCCCTTGATTCGCGTGCGTCGAGCGCCGAGGATCTCGGCGAACCGCTCGAGGGTGAAGTCGTCGGCCATCGGATCGGGGCCGAGTCGCGCGATGCCCGGCACCTCGGCCGGGTCTCGCACCACGTACACCGCGAGCGACTTCTTCGTGCCGGCCTCGGTGAGGTCGAAGCCCGACCCGTCGTCGAGCCGGACGCGCAACGCGATCGGCGAACGCCCCGGCCGGAGCACGGTCGCGGGAAGCTCGTCGTACCAACGAAGCCAACCGGCTCGGGCGAGATGGAACACGAGGTGCAAGGGCCGGTCGGCGGACTCCCCCGCCGAGGCATCCGCCCCGCTCGAGCGGACGTCGAGGAACTTTCCGTGCCGCTCGACCGCGGTGATGGGACGACCCTCGATCGCGTGGAGGGGCGGATCGAAGGTCTTCAGCGCGGCGATCGCGGCCACGCGGGCGGACGTGATCGCGTGCCCGACCGTGCGCTCGGCGAGGAACTCGGCGAGCGCCTCGACCTCGGGCATCTCGGGCACCCGTCCATGCTCGCATCCGCGGCCGACATCCGCGACGGTCGCGGATCAGCCCACGGGTTCGACGGTTCCGGCGCTCGCCTGGGAGTCGGTGGCATCCAGTGCACGCATCGCGTCGATCATCTCGGGGGTCAGCTGCAGTCCGCCGACGCCGTTCGCGGAGCGCATGAGCCGTTCGAGCCACGAACGGTCGAGCGCGGCCGGGTCCTCGGCGTCGTAGCGCACGACGAGCGGCATCGACGGGTGGACGAGCACGTCGTCGCGTCGCCCGTCGGGTGCGATCCATCCGAGGAGCACGGGCTCATGGACTCGGAGCTTGGCGATGAGGACGGCGTGCAGGTGGGCGAGCACGGCGTCGGGGAGGTCGATCCGCGTGATGCGGCCGACGTGGAGCATTCCCAACGAGCGAGGGTCCTTCCGGGCATGGCGGTGGAACGGGTCAGGCCGTCGATCGCCCGGGGGTCCCGGGACGCCCGCGTGGTCGAACTCCGCGCGGTGACCGACGGCCTGTCGCGGGCTTCGGGGACCCGCGCAGTCAGTCTCACCGACGGCTCCCGGATCGCGGGAGGGACTTGACACGGGCCCTCGGCCCGTGCTGCGGCGGCGGTGACGTCAGCCGGCGCGATGCGCCGCATCGAGCAGCGCCGTGAGCTCGTCTCGCAGGCGCTCGAGCCGCTCGATGGGGTAGCCGAGGCGTGCGACGACCTCGCCGGGCACCGCGAGCGCGCGTTCCCGCAGGGCGTCGCCGTCGGCGGTGAGCGCGATGTCGACGGCCCGCTCATCGGCGGTGCTGCGCCGCCGGGTGACGAGCCCGAGGGACTCGAGCCGCCCGACGAGCGGGCTCGCGGTCGCCGGCTCGAGGTGGAGGCGATCGGCGATCTCGCGGAGCCGCAGCGGGCTCTCCTCCCAGAGCGCGAGCATGACGAGGTACTGCGGATGCGTGAGACCGAGCGGCTCGAGGGACGGCCGGTAGAGCCGGACGACCTCGCGGCTCGTCGCCGCGAGCGCGAAGCAGAGCTGTCGGTCGAGCTCGAGCGGATCCGTCATGTCCCCAAGAATAGTCTGTACACTAATCATTCGTGCACGAACAGAAATTGCCGAACCCCTGGAAGGGCGTCCCCGGGTTCTGGTCACGGGTCAACCAGTTCCTCTACCCCGTCGCGGGGCCCGCGCAGGTCGGGATCGGCCGCCCCGAGGCGCCCTCCGTGCCGCCGGCCGACCCGACGTGCCCGCTGTGCGGGGCCCTGATGGCCGAGCACCGCATCGACCGCGGGGATGCCACGACGCCGACGCACCTGCACTGCCCCGAGCCGTCCGTCTGACGCTTCCCGTCGAGCCGCCCCGGTCGGGATCCGCGGAGTCGCACCGCCGGGTCGGGCTCAGGTGTCGGCGCCGTCGGTGCAGCGCACCTGGTCGATCCAGCCGAACTCCCGGTCGTCGTTCCCGAAGACCATGGGAACGGCCTCGTCGGCGTGGACGTCCGAGACCAGTCGGGTCTCGCTCTCCTCGGCGACCCACGACTCGGCGTCGTCGTTGAAGACGATGGTCACCTCGAGCGTGTCGCAGTCGGACTCGGTGAACAGCGCCATCTGCCAGCAGCCCTCGACGAAGCCGATCGCGCAGTCGGCGTCGTAGCGACCGTCCGAGTACGCCTCGAGGGCCGACGGGAACTCGTAACCGGTCTCGTACGACTCGTATCGCTCGACCTCGCCGACGGGCGTTCCCGGCCCGTCCGGCTCCGCCGTCTCGGCCGATTCGGCGACGGCCTTCGCCGTGACGTCGCGGACGAGTCCGAACAGGCCGATGCCGCCGGCGACGAGCGCGACGACGAGCACCACGCCGCCGGCCACGATCCCGGCGATCGCTCCGCCCGAGAGCCCACGCCGCGTCGGCGTCGACGCGACTGCGTCCGCGGTCGGCGAGGCGAGTTCCGCGACGAGCACGGCGCGGGCGCGGCCGAGCGTGTCGCGCCACGCCTCCGCCGCCCGACGACCGTCGGGGTCCGGGTACCGCGACGGATGCCGCAGCCAGAGCTCGCGCTGGTAGGCGGCGTCGACCAGTTCGATGGTGAGCGGCTCCTCGGCGGGGATCGAGAGGACGGCACGGGCGGCGTTCGGGTCCACAGCGCGATCATAGGCAGCCCGCCGTCGCGCGGCATGCCATGGAGACGTGCTCGCGGCATCCGGAACGCGATCGAGATGTCGGCATGCGCTCGCCGATGCTGGCCACGGCCGACCACCGCGCGATAGCGTGACCGCGACGCCGCGCCTCGGCGGCCGATGGAGGACGGAGCACGATATGGCGACTCGACCCGGCGGCGTGACCCTGGTCGCGGTTCTGGCATGGATCTCGGGACTGCTGCAGATCATCGGCGGCGTCCTCACACTGACGGGCGGAGGAGCGGCCGCCACCGGGTGGACGCAGGTGGTGATCGGCGCGATCACGTTCCTCGTCAGCCTCGGACTCTTCCGCGGCAGCAACGGAGCGCGCATCCTCGTCACCATCGTGTTCGTGCTGAACCTGGCCACGGCGGTGTGGGCGATGATCGCGGTCCCGGCGGTGTTCTGGCCCGCGCTCGTCGCGGCGCTCGTGGCGCTCATCGGCCTCCTGCTGCTGTACACGCGCGCGGCGAACGAGTTCTTCCGCAGCTGATCCGCGGACGCATGCCGTTCGGTGCATGCGCTCCCGAATAGGGTTGCCGGATGCTCCGTCGACTCGTCTCCCGCATCTACTGGGCCCTCAGCAGGTGGTCCCTCGCGGGCGACCCGGCCCCGGGTCGGCCGTCGGTGCTGATCGGCGCCCCGCATACGTCGAACTGGGACTTCGTGCTCATGCTCGCGATCGCATGGCACTACGGCATCGACGTGCGCTGGCTCGGCAAGAAGAGCCTGTTCCGAGGTTGGCGGGGACCGATGATGCGCGGGCTGGGCGGCATCCCGGTCGACCGCGAGGACCCGAGTCGGGTCGTCGGCGAGGTCGTCGATCGAATCCGCGCGGGCGAGGTGTTCGGCCTCGTCGTGACCCCCGACGGCACGCGCGGCTCGAACGCGTACTGGAAGTCCGGCTTCTACCGCATCGCGCGGGAGACCGGCATGCCCGTCACGTTGGGGTTCGTCGACCGCACGACCATGACGACGGGCCTCGGACCGACGTTCGAACTGTCGGGGAACGTGGCGTCCGACATGGACCGCATCCGAGCCTTCTACGCCGACAAGGCGGGCGTGCGGCCCGAGCTGCGGACCGAACCGCGCCTGCGGAACGAGCCGACCGACGACGCGACCGCCGGCCTCGCCTGAGTCTGCGCCACCGTCGCGACGCGACGGCGTCCGGCGCCGGAGGTCCTACTCCTCGAGCCGGAACCCGACCTTCAGGGTGACCTGGTAGTGCGCCACGCCGCCGTCCTCGACGACGCCGCGTGTCGAGACGACCTCGAACCAGTCGACGTGACGCAGCGTCGAGGTGGCTCGTGCGATGGCGTTGCGGATCGCGGTGTCGGTGCCGTCGGGCGAACTCCCGACGATCTCGGTGACGCGGTAGACGTGATCGCTCATGTGCTTCGGCTCCCCCTCCCGCACCGGCGCGGGTTGCCTCGACCCTAGCCCGATCCCCCGACCGCCGACAGGTCGCGGTCGGGGTGCCGCCGACCGGCCGCGCGACCTACCCGATCGAGAAGTCGAGCGCGTCGTCGGCGACGGCGATCACCGACCACGCGCCGCCATCCGCGTCGGTGAACTGGTACGCCGGGACCACGAGCACGCTGCCGTCGGGCTGCCATTGGCTCGCGAGCCCGAGTCGCGCCTCGACGATCTCGACGTCGTTCACCGGCCACGAGAGCGCCGTGCCCGGCGAGGGCACCGCGGGCGGCTCGGTCGGCGGCACCCACTCGGCGATCTCGTCGCCCGCCGACGCCTGCTCGCGCATCGCGAACGGCATGATCGTCATCTGCGCACCGAAACGCGGGTCCGAGAGCCGCTCGAACGCCTCCTGCTCGCTCACCACCGGGTAGTCCCCGAGCGGCACCAGCTCGGCGAGCGCGCCGTACGCGCTGTACAGGCCGTCGTCCGTCACCTCGACCGACCAGCCGGTGTCGACGCGATGTCCGGCGACGACGGGCCACGCGGTCGCCGTCCGGGTGACCGCCCCCTCCCAGGTCTCCGAGGAGAACTCGTACGATCCGGGATCACGGCCCGCGTCGGCGAGGAGCCCCCGGAGCGCGTCGATCGCGACCTGCTCGCTCGGGATGTCCCCCGACGGCTCGCACACGTCCGCGCCCTCCTCGCAGACCCACGGGTCCAGTCCGGGGTTCGAATACGAGAAGCTCATCGTGCCGTCGAGCGACACCCAGAGCGTCGGGGCGGTGCCGTCCTGCGGCCCCACCGTCCAGGCCCCATCGGCGAGCACCGGCTCCCCGTCGACGCCGAGCGCGCGGGCCAGTTCCGCGATCGTGGCCGGGTCGGATGCCGCGGGCGCATCGAACGCGTACGCGGCAGCCGTGCCGCCGGCGGTGGACAGCCCGCTCGCACGGAACGCGTTGCGTCCGGAGCCGTACGGGTACGACAGGCCGGAGGCGCCCGCCCCGGTCATCCGCTGGTCGGCCGCTCCCGGCGCGACGGCGGCGCCCTCGGTGGTGCCCGCGCCGGCCGGACCCTGGAGCGAGATCGGCGGGGCGGCCGCATCCGCGAGGTTCGACGACGGTCCGGCGGCCGCGCCGACGCCGTACCCCACGGCGCCGACGACCAGGAGCGAGGCCGCGACGGCGGCGACCGGAAGCCAGCGCGGGCGTCGGCGCGTCCGCTCGGCCGCCAGATCGGCGACCGCCGGAGGGGCGGATGCCGCGGCATCCCCCGACCCGGTCGCGGCGGAGGAGGCGATCGACGGCGACGCTGCACCCGCGACCTCGGCCGCGGCGCGCGCGACGACCTCGTCGGCGAAGCCGGCACGCGGCTCGACGCCGTCGGCCGGATCGGCGGCCCGCAGCTCGTCGATCGGATCGCGGCGTTCCTCGCGCTCGCCCATGTCGCCCACCTCGTTCGTGTTCCTGCCGGACTGTCTCACCCTGCATGTGTCCCGCGGCGGCCGGACCTTGCACGCATCAGAACGACGTGCGATCACCCCACGCCTCGCGGAGGCGCTTCCGGGCCCGTGAGAGCGCGGCATCCGCCCCCGATCTCGAGATGCCGAGCACCTGGGCGAGCTCCTCGCCGTCGAGGCCCTCCCACGCGTGCAAGAGGATGATCCGCCGGTCGCGCTCGCCGACGCTCTCCAGCGCGCCGCGGAGCTCCGCATCGAACAGGGCGCTGAGCTCGGGGTCGTCGCCGACACGCGAGCTGCCCGCGTCGGGCACGTGCTCGACGGGGACGTCGACGATCTTCCGGCGATGGTTGGCGAGCGTGAACCCCGCGGTGCGGTAGAGCCACGGCAGCACCGCGCCTCGTGGCACGTCGTCGCGGCGGCGCCACGCGGTCGCGAACACGTCGGCGGCGAGATCCTCCGCGTCCTGCCGGGGTCCGCGTCGCGCGAAGTACTTCACCAGCGCGCGCGAATGCTCGCGCACGACCCCGGTGAACCAGGCCAGGTCGTCGTCTTCCGCCGGCCCCGCGGGCGGCTCGGCCGCATCGGGCATCGCCACCCCCCTGGTCGTGTCGGCGTCTGCGGCGTCGGTGCTGGCGATCCTCACGCCCTGCCTGTGTCGCGACTCGTGCGAGTCTTGCACGCGACGCCGATCGGCGTAGCCTCTGAGCAGCATCCGCCTCCAGCGGGTCCCCGGAGGAAGGGGCACGGTGACATGGCCATCAAGGTGATCGTCGAGATGAAGGCCCGGCCCGGCCGGCGGGACGAACTCAGGGGCCTGCTCGACGACCTCGTCGCCACGCGCGGGCGAGGGCGACGCGGGTTCCTCGGCAGCGCCCGCTACGGGGCGCTCGACGACCCCGACCTGCTCGTCGAGATCGCCGACTGGGACTCGGTCGAGGCTCGCATGGAGCACCTGGAGGAGGCGATGGCCACGAACGCCTTCGGGCCGTTGGCGGAGCTCATGGCCGAGCCGTTCCGGGTGACCGTGGTCAGCCCGCTCGAGTGACGTCGGCCGTCATCGCACGCCTCGCAGGCTCGGTCTCTCCGCGTCCGTCCTCGACCGGTGGCCGTGGGCCGCAGCAGAGGCGCGCCTCGATCAGTACTCCCCCTTGATCACGAAGAACGAACCGCGGATCTCGCCCGCGAGCTTCGAGCGCTGCCTGGCGAACTTGAACTTCGCGGCGAGCTCCGCCGGCACCTCCATGCCCTGCGCGAGCTTGAAGCCCACCGCGCGCTTGCCGCCGTGGGCGAGCGTGTACATCACGTTGAGCGCGAGGCCCGACTCGTAGAACACGTACGAGAAGCGGATGCCGCCGGCCTCGAACTCGGTCGCCTCGAGCGGCCGTGAGGCGATCACCAGGTCGCGCTCGGCGAGGATGCGGTTCACCCGGTCGATGACCCCTGGAAGGCCCTCCGCGGGCTCGACGGCGAACGCGTGAGCGAACCTGTTGGTGATGTAGCGGGCCTCGTTGGCGCGGAGACCGGCGAGCGCATGGGCGACCGGCGACGACTCGAGGCCGCCCGTCGAGACCTCCCTGAAGTCGACGAGGTACGTCATCGGTGCCTTCCTCTCATCCGGGCCTCCGCAGTCTACGGCGGGCCCCCGGATGGGGCCTATCCGCGAGGGGACGGCAGTCGTAGGGTGTGCCGCAGTTCCACTCGTGGCCGTTCGAACGGCGAGAGAGGGGTGCGACGATGAGCACGACATGGCGGAATGCCGTCCGCGCAGGCTTGGCCGGAGGCGCGATCATCGCCCTCCTGCTCGGAGGCGGCGCGGCGCTCGCGGCCCCGGGAGGCAACTCGGGAGGCAAGCCCGGCGGCAACGCGGGCGGCAGCGGATGGGCCGTGGCGGGCGGCGACCGGGAGAACACGCGGTACGCGGCATCCGAGAAGAAGATCTCTGCGACGAACGTCGACGGGCTCTCCGCCAGATGGGTGTTCACGACCGAAGGCAACGTCTCGGCGACGCCCGCCGTCGACGCGACGCGGGTGTACGTCCCCGACGGAGACGGCAACCTGTACGCCGTCGATCGCGCGACCGGCCAGCAGGTGTGGTCCGCGAAGATCAGCTCGTACACCGGCGTCCCGGGCGATACATCCGTCGCGACGCCGGCGGTGACCGACACCGCCCTCGTCTTCGGGAACCAGGGCCCGTTCGGCGGCGGCGGCGGCGAGGTGCTCGCGGTCGACAAGGCCACCGGCGAACTGCTGTGGAGCACGGAGGTCGAGGACCACCCCACGGCGATGATCACGCAATCGGCGACGGTGTTCGACGGTGTCGTGTACGTGGGTACCGACTCGATCGAGCCCTACTACGCCGGGGTGCTCCCGGACTACCCCTGCTGCAGCTTCCGCGGGAGCCTCGTCGCGCTCGACCTCGCGACCGGTGCGCTCCTCTGGAAGACCTACATGGCGGACGTGGGCTACCCGGGGGCGCCCGTGCGTGGAAGCTCGCCGGCGATCGACGCCAAGCGCAAGTCGGTCTACATCGCGACCGGCAGCAACTCCGACCTGCCGGACGACGTGCTCTCCTGCGTGGAGGCGGCGGGCGAGGACGAGAGCGCCCAACGTGCCTGCATACCGGCCGCCGACCTGTTCGACTCCATCGTCGCCCTCGACCTCGGGACCGGAGCGATCAAGTGGGTCACTCGGACGCTGGGGTTCGACGCGTGGAACTTCGCGTGCATCCCCGGTCTCGGTGACGGCGTCAACTGCCCCGAGCCGCACGGCCCAGGTCATGACTTCGCGCAGGCGCCGATGCTCTTCACGGCGAAGTCCGGCCGAGCCAAGGGTGTGGAGACCCTCGGCGTCGGCCAGGAGAGCGGGTGGTTCTGGGCACTCGATCCCGCGACCGGCGCCATCCGGTGGATCACCCAGGCGGGCCCCGACGGCACGTTCGGCGGCCTGGAGTGGGGATCGGCCACCGACGGGACGCGGGTCTACACGGCGAACGCCAACAGCAACCAGATCGACTACCTGTCGAACACCGATGGGGTGTGGAGCGCACTGGACGCCGTGACCGGCCAGATCCTGTGGCAGACCAGGCCGACGTACGGGGGATCGACCGCCGGACCGGTGACGACGGCGAACGGCGTCGTGTTCGGGTGCGCGCTCGACGCGCAGGGCCACATGTACGCGCTGAACGCGGCGACCGGCGAGGTGCTCTGGGCGTTCGCGAGCGGCGGGTCCTGCATCTCGGGCGCGGCGATCTCGAACGGGACCGTGTACTGGGGATCCGGGTACGACTACCTCGGACTCGGCATGCCGAACAACAAGCTGTACGCGTTCGGTCTCGGCTGACGGTCGAGCCATCTCCCGCCGGTACGAACCGGCGGGAGGATCGTGGGGGCGTCAGCGCATGGCCGGAGCGGCGAGGAACGCCCGCACGCGCGACATGAGAAGTGCGGATGCCTCGGGGTCGTAGGCGTCGAGCGAGGCGTCGGCGAACAGGTGCTCGTCGCCCGGATAGAGGAACAGCTCGGCGTCGGCCGTCGAGGCGACGAGTTCGCGCGCGGCGGGCAGGTCCTCCTCGAAGAACTCGTCGCCCTCCTTGCCGTGGACCTGCACCGGCACGCCCTCCGGCCAGGCCTCGCCGAACTCGGAGACGGGAATGCAGGAGTAGAGCAGCAGTGCCCCGCGGGCGCCGGGCCGCGTCTGCGCGAGCGCCTGCGCGATCGTCACGCCGAAGGAGAAGCCGGCGTAGACGAGCGCGGGCCCGAGTCCTTCGGCGGCGGCCCTGCCGCGCTCCCGGATCGCATCTAGGCCCACCTCGCGCGCGAACGCGAAGCCGTCCTCGATGCTGCCGAACGTGCGGCCGCCGAACAGGTCGGGCACGTGCACCGTGTGGCCGTCCTGTCGCAGCTCGTCGGCGAACGAGCGCACCCCGTCGGTCAGGCCCTGGATGTGGTGGTACAGCAGGACTTCAGCCATGTCAGCGGTCCTCTCGTCTGAATGATCGACTCTTTTCGAACATTCCGCGATGCTAGTCTGATCGATCATGGCGGACAACCCCCCCGACTACGAGCTGGCGGATCGCATCGTGTTGAACCGGCCGGCCCAGGTGCAGGCCATCGGCCATCCGCTCCGCACGACGATCCTCCAGCTCCTCCACGAGCGGGCGGCGACCGTCACCGAGCTCGCGACCGCCGTCGGGCGCCCCAAGAGCACGGTCGCGCACCACGTCGAGGTCCTCACCCGGAACGACCTGCTCCGAGTGGTGCGCACGAGGAAGGTGCGCGCGATCGAGGAGCGCTTCTACGGGCGGACCGCCCGCATGTTCACGATCGCGCTCGAGCATCCGTCGGGCGACCACGCCGCGACGGGCGACTTCAACGACTTCGAGGTGGCGGCGCGTGAATCCGCAGCGGCATTCGAAGGCGGCAGGCTGTGGGGATTCATCCGGCACGCCCGGATCTCGGAGGAGCAGGCCTCGACGTTCTGGGAACGGATGGCCGAGCTGGTCGACGAGTTCGACCGGATGCCCCGCGCGGGCGACACCACGTACGGATTCGCCATCGGCATCTACCCGACAGACCACCCGAGGCTGCCGCCGGCAGATCTCAGCCGCTCCATGGGTCGATGACGTCGATACCGGTGTCGGCGAAGTCCTTCACGTTCCGCGTCGCGCACGCCGCGCCGTTGGCGAGGCAGATCGCCGCGATCTGGGCATCGGCCGTACTGATCGGCCGTCCCGCATGCTCACGATCCAGCAGAACGTCCGCGTAGCGGTGTGCCGCGCGCTCGTCGAAGGAGAGAACGGACCGGGAATCCCGATACGGCTGCAGCGCCGCATCGATTGCCATGTCGAGTTCGCTCCGACGCCTGCCATCGGGAAGGCGGCGGACCCCGGCGAGCAGTTCGGCGAGGGTGATCGTCGTGATGGCGACCTCGCCGGTCAGGGTTCCCAGCCACGAGACGACGCGAGCATCGGGCTGCGGCCGGAAGAACTCCGAGATCACATTGGTGTCGAGGACGATCACTCGAAGTCCACAGCTCTCGCTTCGTCCTCGCGGCCCGGCACCACGAGATCGTGGACGCCACCGATGACGCGCGCCGCCTCGAACAATGCGATGCCGATATGCGGACGGCTGACCGCGCGGCTGAGGATGTCACGAACCTCGGCTTCCATCGAGCGCCCGTGCTCGCGAGCCAGACGCGCGAGTTGGAGCTTGACGGCGTCATCGAGACCTCGGACGACGATCGATGCCATCCTGACCACCCCCTGATTGATATCAGCCATGATATCAATCAGCCGATCATGTAGACCATGCCGCGACCGTCGACCGCGAGACCTGCGACGAACTCGAGCGCACTGCGCAGGTAGCGGCCCACGTAGTCATCGGCGTCCGGGTCGGCAGCAGCCCCCACACCCGTTGTTCGACGCTCGGACTCCGCCGTGATCAGCCGTTCGAGGTCGTCGCGGATCGCCACCACTTCTTCCGGCACGATCGTCCGAATCCAGGCATCCCAGCCGGCCGAATGATGAGTGACGCGCCCCTCGAACATCCGGAACGCGGCACGAGGAGGGTCCCCGATCGCTTCGGGCGCCGTCATCGCCTGCAGCACCGACCATGCCTTGTCGAGGTACAACATGTCGC
This sequence comes from Agromyces excoecariae, assembly GCF_051715505.1. Classification (NCBI taxonomy): domain Bacteria; kingdom Bacillati; phylum Actinomycetota; class Actinomycetes; order Micrococcales; family Microbacteriaceae; genus Agromyces; species Agromyces excoecariae. The sequence continues at coordinate 15,053 of NZ_JBPSLA010000009.1, forward strand.
GGCGCGAGGTGGTCTGCACGAACGTCGGGATGCCGACCGAGGCGTAGGGTTGCATGCCCCAGGCATCGGCCAGCGGATCGTCCGAGAGGACTCGGTGCGGTTCGTCGATCGCCGTTTGTGTGTCAGCGGCGTCGAACGCGTATGCGTAGTACCTGATTCCCATGCACGCATGGTCGCCCGGGGACAGAGCTCCGCGCGGGGATACCGCCCGAATCCGAGGAGGAATCGGGCCGCCTGGCCGTTGTGGAGGGATCTGCCATCCTGGGCACGCGCGGCGCAGTACGATGCGGGTGATGGACTCCGTTCACGGTTGAGGGAGGGCCCGTGTACCAGTTCCTGATCTTCCTCCACGTGCTGGGCGTGGTCGTCTTCGCCCTCGGGCACGGCACCTCGATCGCCGTGGCCTTCCGGGTCCGGAAGGAGCAGGAGCATCCACGCATCGCCGCGATGCTCGACGTCTCGTCGTGGAGCATGGGACTGATGTACGCGGGCCTGCTGCTCACGATCATCACCGGCATCGTGCTCGGCTTCGTCGGCGGCTACTGGGGCAGCTGGTGGCTGTGGGTCTCGATCGTGCTGCTGGTGCTCGTGATGGGTGCGATGTACGGCATCGCGAGCCCGGGCTTCCGCCGCCTGCGCTTCGCGACGGGAGCGAAGATGGACGAGCGCTCGCGCGCGAAGGCCGCCGAGCTCGGTGCCGACGGCGTCGTCGAGTCACTGGCCACCTCGTGGCGTCCCACGGCGCTCGCACTCATCGGCGGCATCGGTCTCGTCGTCATCCTGTGGCTCATGGTCGCGCGCCCTGCCTGACGGCGCGGGCGCCTCGGCCCGGCCTCAGACGTTGAAGCGGAACTCCACCACGTCGCCGTCCTGCATGACGTAGTCCTTGCCCTCCATGCGGGCCTTGCCCTTCGCCCGCGCCTCGGCGACCGACCCGGTCTCGACGAGGTCGTCGAACGAGATGACCTCGGCCTTGATGAAGCCCTTCTCGAAGTCGGTGTGGATGACGCCGGCCGCCTGCGGGGCCTTCCAGCCCTTGTGGATGGTCCAGGCTCGCGACTCCTTGGGGCCGGCGGTGAGGTAGGTCTGGAGGCCCAGCGTGTCGAAGCCGACGCGGGCGAGCTGGTCGAGGCCCGACTCCTCCTGGCCGGTCGAGGCGAGCAGCTCCGCGGCGTCCGCCGGATCGAGGTCGATGAGCTCCGACTCGATCTTCGCGTCGAGGAAGACCGCCTCGGCGGGCGCGACCAGGGCGGCGAGCTCCGCCTTGCGGGCGGCATCCGTCAGCACCGCCTCGTCGACGTTGAAGACGTAGATGAACGGCTTCGCGGTGAGCAGGCCGAGCTCCGCGATCGGTGCGATGTCGACCTTCGAGGCCGACAGCGGGGTGCCCTTCTGGAGCTCCTCCTGCGCCTCCTTGGCCGCGGCGAGCACCGAGGGGTCGAGCTTCCTGCCCTTGACCTCCTTCTCGTAGCGCGTGATGGCGCGCTCGAGCGTCTCGAGGTCGGCGAGGATCAGCTCGGCGTTGATCGTCTCCATGTCGTTCTTGGGGTCGACCTTGCCGTCGACGTGCACGACGTCGGAGTCCTCGAAGCCGCGCACCACCTGTGCGATCGCGTCGGCCTCGCGGATGTTGGCGAGGAACTTGTTGCCGAGGCCCTCGCCCTCGGACGCGCCCTTCACGATGCCCGCGATGTCGACGAACGACACGGCCGCGGGCAGGATGCGCTCTGAGCCGAAGATGCCGGCGAGCGTCTCGAGTCGCGGGTCGGGCAGGTTCACCACGCCGATGTTCGGCTCGATCGTCGCGAACGGGTAGTTCGCCGCGAGCACCGTGTTCTTGGTGAGGGCGTTGAAGAGGGTCGACTTGCCGACGTTCGGGAGTCCGACGATTCCGATGGTGAGTGCCACGGGCGACCAGTCTACCGGGGCAGGGGCACGGGTCCGGTCGCCGCGGGCCCCGCGACCTCCCCGTCCTGACGGGGGACCTCGCCGCCGACCAGGTCGACACCGGCCGGCTCCGCGGGCGCGGGCCTCGCCGGCCGCACGCGGACCGTCAGGTAGACGCCCACGAGCACGACCGCGCCGCCGATGATCGCGGCCGGGTCGATGGGCCGGCCGAGCAGCAGCGCGATGATCACCGTGAACACCGGCAGCAGGTTGAGGAACACCCCGGCCCGCGCGGGCCCGACGCTCGCCGACCCGGCGTTCCAGAGCGCGTATCCCGCGACCGACGGCAGCAGGACGATATAGGCGACGGCGAGCGTTCCGCCGAGGTCGGATGGCGCGGTGAGCCCGGTCACGGCGATCACCGGCAGCATCGTGACCGTGGCGAAGACGGCCTGCAGCGCGGTCGCGGTGATCGGCGGCGTCGTGAGGCGGCGCGCGATGATCGAGTACACGGTCCACGCGATCACGGCGCCCAGTACGAAGAGGTCGCCGACCCCGAAGCCCTGCGCGAACGCCGCCAGCGGGTTCCCGCCGGTCAGCACGACCGCGACCCCGACGAACGCGAGGACGATCCCGAGGCCCTGCGTCCGCGACATCCGCTCGCCCAGCAGGACCGCCGCGGCGAGCGCGATCGTCGCCGGGTTGATCGCGCTGATGACGGATGCCGTCACCGATCCCGTCATGCCGATGCCGGCGTAGAGCAGCAGCGCGTACCCGGTCAGGCCGAAGACCGACTGCAGGAGGTGCCAGCGCCACTCGCGGGCCGCGGCCCGCCAGTCGGGCCGCTCCGCGATCCACGCCACGAGGAGCAGCGGGAGCGCCGCGAGCGACCACCGCCAGAAGGTCAGCGACACCGGGTCGACCTGGTCCGCGATGATCGCGGAGAAGACGAAGTTGCCCGCCCAGAAGAGGTTGGCGAGGGAGAGCAGCAGGAACGCGCGGCGACGTGGCACCGGGGAATGCTACGTCCTCGGCGACCATGCGGACGAACGGAGCCCGATCCCGGAGTGCGCCGACCGGTTCGGGGCGCGCGCTCCGGCCGTCGGTGCGGGTTCGGTGCAAACCCTGAGGCGGCCCCGACGGCCGCGACGTAGCCTCTCCTCCGCGGGCGCCCACTCGGGCGCCCGGATGTCTGTACGGCGACCACGCCGTCGAAGGGGGAACGGATGCCGCAGGACGGTCGCGTCGTCGCGGAGGGAGCCGCCGCGGCGCAGCTGCAGGCCGAGCTCACGCCGATCGTGACGGTCGGGTCGATCGCGACGCTGACGGTGCGGCTGGTGCGAGCGGACGCCGCGTCCGCGACCGGTCGGGGCGCGCCGGCACCGGTCGACGGCGAGGAGACCGGCCCGATGGCGGCCGACGGCACGGTCACCATCACGGTGGTGCCCCGGGGCCTGCGGTTCGTCATCGGCGGACGGCGCAGCCGGCAGGTGCGACTCCCGGCCGCGGCCGCGGCGGAGGCGCGCTTCGCGATGATCGCCGTCGACCGCGGACCTGCCGAGGTCTCCGTGCTCGTGCGCGGCGACGGCGAACTGCCGCTCGCGACCGCCCGGCTCACGAGCGAGGTCGTCGACTCCGACGACCACGGCCAGGCCGGTCTCGCCCGCGCATCCTCCCGGATCAGCGCGGCCGATCCGCTGCTCGCCTGCCGTCCCACGCTGCGCGTCGACGAGGAGGTCGCGCGAGGCCGCTCCATCCTCCACGTCGCCCTGTGCGTGGGCGGCGAGACGCACCGGTTCCGGATCCGGCTCGCCGACAAGGCGCGCGTCGTCTCGGACGTGCGTGCGTCGCTCGCACGGGCGAAGGAGTCCGGCGCCGGGCTGCCGTCCCCCGAGCGCGCCGACGTGGTGGAGCGCGCCCTCCGGGCGGTCGGCGCGCGCCTCGCCGACCTCCTGCTCGATCGACGCGCCCGCGAGCTGCTCTGGGCGCACCGGGCGAGGCTCGACGGCCTCGTCCTGCAGACCACCGGCGAGACCGAACTGCCGTGGGAGCTGCTCGTCGTCCGCCGTCCCGGCGCCGCCCCGGTCGACGGCGACCCGTTCCTCGGGCAGTTCGGCCTCACCCGCTGGCTGTACGACGCAGCGGCGCCGTCGGCGGTCCGGCTGTCGGCGACGGATGCCGCGAGCGTCCGACCCGCGACGGCGATCGCCTCGGCATCCGTCGTGGCCCTCGGTTCGGGCGGAGCGGGCGCGGCCGACGGAGGCGCCGCGGCCGCGATGCGCAACGGCGCAGGGGTCGTCGTGGAGTGCGGCGGCAGCGGCGGCCGAGCCGTGCTGTCGGAGACCTTCCTCGCGACCTTCTCGGCCGAGCTCGCGGCCGGATCGCCCGTCGACCGGGCCTCTCGTATCGCCAGGGACGCGGCTCGAGCCGGCGGCGAGGCGTGCGCGCTGGCGTACGCGGTCTACGGGCACCCCGACGCGCGAGCGCAGGCGGCCTGATCGCAGGCGCCGCGCGCGCCGACGCTCGGCGGGCGTGCGGCTCCGGCCGCGGTCGGCGCGGTCGCGATCGCCTCAGTTGCGGACCGCTCGGAAGCAGTGCGTCACGTAGGGGATCGCGAGTTCGTCGGCCCCGGCGACCTCGGGATGCGTGACGAGCAGGGTCTCGACGGCGGCGATCACCGTCCGCTGCTCGTCGAGCGGCGCGGTGATCCATCGACTGCGCGACCGCACCAGGTCGAGGAACCTCGCACGCGACATCCGCTGGACCCATGCGACGCGGTGCGACTCGACCGGTCCGAACGGACCCCCGACCCGCACCGTGGAGGCGAACGACGCCGACGGGTCGTCCTGCTCGCGCATGATCTCCCCCGCGGCACGGAGCCAGTCGGGGCTCGGGTCGCGGCGGTTCCAGGCGAGGCCCAGCACGCCGCCGCGGCGGAGCACGCGCGCGATCTCGGGCACGGCGCGCTCCCGCTGGAACCAGTGCCACGCCTGGCCCGCGACGACCGCGTCGAACGCGGCGTCCTCGACGGGGAGCTCCTCCGCGGTGCCGAGGATGCGCGGCACGCCCGGCACACGGACCTCGAGCTCCTCCAGCATCTCCTCGACGGGGTCGACGGCGACGACGTCCCGGTCGAGCGCGACGAGCGACTCCGTCAGCCGACCGGTGCCCGCGCCCAGGTCGAGCACCCGCCCGGCATCGCCGACGAGCCATTCGACGGCCTCCGACGGGTACCCGGGCCGGGCCGCCCCGTAGACGGATGCCACGGCCCCGAACGATCGCGCCGCCCGGCGCAGGTCGGGCTCGGCCGGGTCGGCCACGAGTCCCGGGCGCGCCCCGTTCGCCGTGTCGTCCTCGCCGGACATCGCACCACCCCCGGTTGCCGCCCATCGGACATTCCACGCCCTGCGGGCACGCGCGTCAATGGTGCGGGCCTGCGGCGCGCCGATCGGGCCCCCGGACCGCGTCGGCGGCGCGTGCGAGGATGCCCGCGTGCCAGTGAGCTTCACCGCGATCGACTTCGAGACCGCCAACCCCTCGCCCGCGTCGGCCTGCTCGATCGGACTGGTCAAGGTGGTCGACGGCCGGGTCGTCGCCCGCGAGCACCGGTACATCCGCCCGCCGTTCCCGCACGGCGACTTCTCTCCGTGGAACATCCGGATCCACGGCATCACCCCCGACATGGTCGAACGGGCCGAGGGCTGGGAGGCGCACCTGCCCTTCCTCCGCGAGTTCGCCGGCGACGACTGGCTCGTGGCGCACAATGCGGGGTTCGACATGGGCGTGATCCGAGCGACCTCAGAGGCGATCGGCCTGCCGGTGCCCGACTTCCGGTACGTGTGCAGCCTGCAGGTCGCGCGACGCACCTACCACCTCGAGTCGTACCGACTGACCTCGGCGGCCGCGGCGGCGGGCTTCGACGACTTCGCCCACCACGACGCGCTGGCCGACGCCGAGGCCTGCGCGGCGATCGTCGTGCACGCGGCGAAGCGCCATGAGGTGGGCGACCTCGAACGGCTCGCCCACGTCACGCGGGTGCGGGTCGGGGCGATCGGCGCGGTCGCCTCGCGGGAACGGGCCGCGGCGCACGGGCCGATGGCGCTGCAGTAGTCCGGGCCCTGCTGGCCGGGCCGGTCGCCGCCCTGCCGGGCGGCCTGCCGGGGGATGTCGGGGGCCGCTGCCACACTGGCCGACATGGACATCCTCCTCCTCGTCATCGGGCTCGTCGTCGGCGGCACGCTCGGCGCCCTCGTCATGCACGTCGTCGCACAGCGCCGCCCCGCGGGCGAGGCGTCCACGGCCGAAGATCCGGCACTCGTCGAGGCACGGCACGAGCGTGCGCTCCTCGAGCAGCGCGCGCTCGCCGACGCCGAGCGCGCGCGGCTGCTCGCCGAGCAGCAGACCGTGCAGGCGACGCTGCGCGCCGAGCTCGCCGCCGCCGAGGCGGCCGCAGCGGGCCTGCGCGAGCAGGTGGAGCTGCAGGGGCAGCGCCAGCGCGAGCTGCTCGACCAGCAGCGGCTCGACCAGGCCGAGCGCAGCGAGCGGGAGCGCCGCGAGAGCGCCGTGCTGCAGGCGTTGAGCCCCGTGCGCGAGACGCTCTCGACGATGCAGCGCAAGGTGTCCGAGCTCGAGCAGCAGCGCAGCGAGCAGTACGGCTCGATCGCCGAGCAGCTCAAGCGCGCGCAGCTCTCCGACGCCGAGCTCCGCGCCACGACCGAGTCCCTCGCGAGCGCGCTGCGCAACAACAGCACGCGCGGGGTCTGGGGCGAGACCCAGCTCCGTCGCGTCGTCGAGGCTGCGGGCCTCACGCAGCACGTCGACTTCGAACTGCAGACCCAGGTCACGACCGACCAGGGCCGCGGCCGCCCCGACATGGTCGTGAACCTCCCGGGCGGCAAGTACATCCCGCTCGACTCGAAGGTGCCGCTCGAGCACTACCTCGAGGCGTCGAGCATCCCCGAGACCGCCACCGGCGAAGAGGGCGCACGGCGCACGTCGCTCATCGAGAAGCACGTCAAGGCCATGCGGTCGCACATCGACGCGCTCGGCAAGAAGTCCTACTGGGAGGGCCTCGCCGCGAGCCCCGAGTTCGTGATCGCGTTCATCCCGAACGAGTCGCTGCTCTCGGCCGCCCTCGAGGCCGACGCCGGGCTCCTCAACTACGCGTTCGAGCGACGCGTCGCACTCGCCTCGCCCGTGAACCTCTTCGCGGTCCTCAAGACCATCGACTACGCGTGGCAGCAGCAGGCGGTCTCCGACGAGGCGAAGAAGCTGTTCGACCTCGGCAACACGCTCTACCAGCGCATCGGCGTGCTCGCCGGCCACGCGGACTCGCTGCGCAAGGCCATCGAGCGCACGGTCGACAGCTACAACAAGTTCGCCAGTTCGCTCGAGTCGCGTGTGCTCGTGACCGCTCGCCAGTTCCCGGGCATCAACGAGACCAAGCTCTCGCTCGTCGAGGAACCGACGCCGATCCACGAGTCCCCCCGACGCCTGTCGGCCCCCGAGTTGACGGGGGGCGACGAACTCGGCGCGATCGAGCCTGCACCCGAGATCGAGTCGAACGACGACGTGGTCGACCCGGCCGAACGCGACGGCGCCGACCTCGCACTCCCGATCGGCGGGTTCGACGGCGCCGACCTCGACGAGCACATCCGGCGTTCCGCGTCGTCCTGAATGCACCGTTCGCAGACTCCGCTCGGCGGTCGCGTCACTCCGCGAGCACGCTGAGCACGTTGCCGGCGGGGTCGCGGAACCAGGCGATGTCCGGGCCCATGCCCGTCGCCGAGCCGCGATTGATCCCGCGCTCGTCGGTGCCGTACGACTCGTCTCCCGAGTAGATCTTCGTCACCACGCCCGCTGCGTTCAGCTCATCGACGGCGCGGTCGATGTCGTCCACGACGAGATTGAGCATCGTGTACCTCGCCGGCTGGTGCGCCTCGGTCGGGTAGAGCAGCACCCCCTGCCCCGAGGGCAGCCGGACGGTGAGCCCGCCGGCGCCCGGAGCATCCTCGACGGTCAGACCCAGCGTGGTGCCGTAGAACTCGCGGGCCGCCTCGACGTCGTCGACGCTGAAACCCGAGAAGGCGTCCGTGATCGTGACCATCATCGCTCCTCCGCATCGGTTCCCGCCCAGCCTGCCAGAGCACCGACTCGCGGTCAGGGGGTTGCGCCGCGCGCGGAGCGATCGCTCAGTCCTCGTCGGCCGCGACCGCACGCCCGGTGCCGGCATCGCCGGCGCCGCTCGACGGATCGCGCGTCTGATGCGGCTCGTCGACCGGGGGCGCGAACCCGGCCGCCGCCTCGGCCCCCGTCGTCGGCGTGGCATCCATCGGGCCGTCGTCGAGGGGATGCGCCAGCTCGTCCTGTCCGAGTCGCGCCGTGGCAAGGGTCACGATCGCGAGGATGGGCGGCACCGCGCCCGCGATGAGGAAGGCGGGTGCGAGCCCGAGCCACTCGCCGACCGGCCCGGCGATCGCCATCGAGAGCGGCATGAGAGCCAGCGAGACGAAGAAGTCGAGGCTCGACACGCGTCCGAGCATGGCAGGGGGCACGCGCCGTTGGAGCAGGGTGCCCCACACGACCTGCGCCGCGTCGAAGAGGAATCCGCAGACGAACGTCGCGACGACCATCACCCAGAGCCAGGGCGTCACGCCGATCACGGCGAGCGGCAGGCAGCCGAACCCCCACGCGAGGATCATGAGGGTCAGGTAGCGCCGAGGGAGCCTGAACGACGACACCAGCAACGACCCGATCGCTCCGCCGATGCCGAACGAGGCCAGCACGAGCGCGAACTCGCCGGCTCCGCCGCCCGTCTGGTCGCGCACCGCGAACGGGATCAGCACCTCGATCGGGCCGATCACGACGAGCACGAGCAGGATCGAGAATGCCAGGGTCGCGAAGAGCCACCTCGTGCGCAGCAGGTAGGCGAATCCGTCGCGGAGGTCGACCGCCATCTGCCGGAGTGGGTGGGCGTCCGATTCCTCCAACTCGCGCCGCAGCGGCGTGGTGCGCATGATCGCGAGCGCCACGATCGCGACCACCTGCAGCCCGCCGACGACGAGGAACGCGAGCCACGGCGCCTGCACCGCGATGAGCAGGCTCGCGAGCGCCGGGCCCGCCGCGTTCTGGGCCACTGGCCGCAGTACGCCTTCCACGCCGTTCGCGGCGAGCAGCTGCTCCGCGGGCAGCAGCGCCGGCAGCCAGGCCGAGTAGGCCGGGTAGAAGAAACCGTCGGCCATGCCCAGGACGAACGACAGCACGGCGAGGTGCCACACCTCGATGATCCCGGCGGCGGCGAGCAGTCCTGCGACCGCGAAGACGACGGCCCGCGCCGTCTCGATGACGAGGAGGATCCGCCGCTGGGGCACGCGATCGGCGACGACGCCGCCGACGAGCACGGCCAGCACGAGCCCGAGGCTCGCGCCGACGGCGACGATGGACAGGTCGATCGGCGTTCCGCCGAGTTCGATGACCTGCCACGCGGCAGCGACGATCCACGCCCCCGCCGAGAGCAACGACGCGGCGAGGGCGACCACCAGCCGTCGGTACTGGGCCGAGGAGAACGGCCGCAACGCCCGCGGCATCCGGGTCTCGGAGGTCACCCGACCAGTCTGCGGCACTCCCCCGACAACGGACAGGTCCCTCCGCTCACGGCAGCGCGATTCGCGGCGCCACGACGTCCGTCGGGCGGCGAACCCCGATCAGCGGTCGGCGTCGTCGAGCCACTTCTCGACGAGGTGGTCCGCCACGATGCGGCGGATGGTGCCCGACTTGCCGCGCAGCACGATCGACTCCGTCCGGATGATCGGGCCCTTCTTCCGGACGCCATCGACGAGCTCGCCGTCGGTCACGCCCGTCGCGACGAAGAACGTGTTGTCGCTTCGCACGAGGTCGTCGAGTTCGTAGACCTGGTCGCAGTCGAGCCCCGCGGCCTCGCCGCGCGCACGCTCCTCGTCGTCCTTCGGCGCGAGCCGGCCCTGCATGAACCCGCCGAGCGCCTTGATCGCGCACGCCGTCGTGATGCCCTCGGGGCTGCCGCCGATGCCCACGCACATGTCGATGCGCGACTCGTACCGGGCCGCGTTGATGCCGCCCGCGACGTCGCCGTCGCTGATCAGTCGCGTGCCGGCACCGGCCTCGCGGATCTCGGCGATCAGCTGCTCGTGGCGGGGACGGTTGAGCACCGCGACGCGCAGCTCGCCGACCTCCTTGCCCTTCGCCTTCGCGAGCGCCCGCAGGTTCTCGCCGATGGGCTTGCGGATGTCGACGACGCCGACGCCCGAGGCATCCGTCACGATCTTGTCCATGTAGAAGACGGACGACGCGTCGAGCATCGTGCCTCGGTCGGCGACGGCGATGACCGAGAGTGCGTTCTGGCGCCCGGCGGCGGTCAGCGAGGTGCCGTCGATCGGGTCGACCGCGATGTCGCACGCCGGCCCGCGCCCGTTGCCGACGCGCTCGCCGTTGAAGAGCATCGGGGCTTCGTCCTTCTCGCCCTCGCCGATCACCACGACCCCGTCGAAGTTCACCGTGCCGAGGAACGCCCGCATCGCGTCGACCGCCGCGCCGTCGGCCGCGAGCTTCTCACCGCGACCGATCCACGGGTAGGAACGGATGGCGGCCGCCTCCGTCGCACGCACCAGCTCGAGCGCGATGTTGCGGTCGGGGTGCAGGTAGAGGCTGTCGTGTTCGCTGCTCGCCATCGAGGGATCCTCCTGGTTCATGGGCGCTGCGCCCGCACGGCTCGAACGGCCGGGGCGCCTGTCTTCGAGCCTACTGACGGGGGTGCCGGACGGGGCGGATGCGACCCCGATCGGTCGTGAAAGTTCGTGCATTCTTAACGGGACGAGACCTGCCACGACCGTCCCGCGTCGAGCCGTGCGCCGGGCCCGAGGTCGCACGGCGTCACCGCCGTGAGGAACACGGCGACCCGGTCGCCGCAGAGCTCGTCGAGGCCGAATACCCGGCCGAGCGGGATGCCGGCCTCGGCCAGCCGCTCGGACTCGCCCGCGGACTGCGGCGCGAGCCGAGCCTGCATCCACCCGCCGAGTGCCCGGACCGCGGCAGCGGTGAGCACGCCCTCCGGCGCACCGCCGATGCCGACCACGAGGTCGAGGTCGCCGTCGGCGCGCGCGACCCGCAGGCACCGCTCGACGTCACCGTGCTCGAAGCGCTCGACCCGCGCGCCGGTCGCCTCGGCGGCGCCGGCGACGGCCTCGTTCCGCGGCCGGTCCTGCACCACGACCCGGACCTCGGAGACCGGCACACCCCGAGCCTCGGCGATCACCGCGATCGCGTCGCGGACCGGCGCGTCGATCTCGAGGCCGGGAACCCGGGAGACCAGCTTCGCCATGTAATGCGCGGGCCCGATGTCGAGGAACGACCCGCGAGGGGCGACCGCGAGGATGGCCATCGAGCCGGGTGAGCCGGCCGCGGCGAGGCTCGTGCCGTCGACGGGATCAACGGCGACGTCCACCGCCGGACCGCCCCCGGTGCCGAACCGCTCCCCCAGGTGGAGCATCGGCGCATCGTCCTTCTCGCCCTCGCCGACAACGACCCGTCCGTCGACCGCAAGACCCTCGAGCGCCGACCGAAGTGCCGCGACCGCCGCGCCGTCCACCGCATCGCGGTCGCCCGAGCCCACGGACGGCACGGCCGCGAGCGCAGCGGACCGCACGGCCGCGGCGAATCCATCGGCGAGCGCGGAGCCCTCGAGCAGCGCGCCGTCCGGCGGCGTCTCGTCGTGGAAGCGGTCTTGATCGTGCGGCACGCTCCAATCCTGCCGCGCGCGGCGCGGCATCCGTCACCCCTTGCGCATCGCACCTGAGGCGGACTCGACACGTCGGTAGACTCGGGACGATCCCACTCACCTCCGAAGGAGCAAGGTATGCCCATCGCAACGCCCGAGCAGTACGCCGAGATGCTCGACACCGCCAAGGCCAGGGGTTTCGCCTTCCCGGCGTTCAACGTCTCGAGCTCGCAGACGCTGAACGCGGTGCTGCAGGGCCTGACCGAGTCGGGTTCCGACGGCATCATCCAGGTCACCACCGGCGGCGCTGACTACTTCGCCGGCCACACGGTCAAGGCCCGCGCCACCGGCGCGCTCGCCTTCGCGAAGTTCGCGCACGAGGTCGCGAAGTCGTATCCCGTGACCGTCGCGCTCCACACCGACCACTGCCCGAAGAACGCGCTCGACGACTTCGTGTACCCGCTGATCGCCGCCTCCGAGGAGGAGGTCAAGGCCGGTCGCAACCCGATCTTCCAGTCGCACATGTGGGACGGCTCCGCAGTGCCGCTCGAGGAGAACCTCGAGATCGCCAAGGAGATCCTGCCGAAGCTGAAGAACATCAACGCCATCCTCGAGGTCGAGATCGGCGTCGTCGGCGGCGAGGAGGACGGCGTCAAGCACGAGGGCTCCAACGAGGCGCTGTACACGACCCTGAACGACGCGATCGCCGCGGTCGAGGCGCTCGGCCTCGGCGAGCAGGGCCGCTACATGGCCGCGCTCACGTTCGGCAACGTGCACGGCGTCTACGCCCCGGGCAACGTCAAGCTCCGCCCGGCGCTGCTCAAGGAGATCCAGGACGGCCTCGCCGCGAAGTACGGCACGGGCGAGAAGCCGCTCGACCTCGTCTTCCACGGCGGCTCGGGCTCGACCGACGCCGAGATCGCCGAGGCGGTCGCCAACGGCGTCGTCAAGATGAACATCGACACCGACACGCAGTACGCGTTCACGCGTTCGATCGCCGGCTACATGTTCGCGAACTACGACGGCGTGCTGAAGGTCGACGGCTCCGTCGGCAACAAGAAGCAGTACGACCCGCGCGCGTGGGGCAAGGTCGCCGAGACGGCCATGGCCGCTCGCGTGGGCGAGTCCACCCGCCAGCTCGGCTCCGCCGGCAATTCCCTCACGGCGTAGGGCGACGGATGCCACAGGACGAGGCCGCTCGGAACGAGACGCAGGGCCGCGCCGGCGACGGCGCCGCTCCCCCGCCGCGCGACGAGCGGCCTCGCCCGCAGTACGGCGAGTACGCACCCGAGGGCTGGTCGTGGCAGCCCCCCGGCGACGAGCGAACGGATGCCGCCGCATCCGCCCCGGCCCCACCGCCACCGCCGGCGCCCTCCGCGGCGCCGCGCGCCGCCGGATCGCCGGCGGCCGACGCGACCGCCCGTCCGCCGCGTACGACCGACCGGTTCTTCACGATCCTGCTGCTCGCGCTCGGCGCGCTCGGCGCGTGGAACACGTCGGTGAGCCTGCAGCAGCTTCCCGGTGCGATCCAGGGCGTCTACGCCGACCAGGGCGTCGGCACGTACTCCCCGCAGCCGTGGCTGCCGACGCTCGCGCTCATCGGCACGGTCTTCATGCTCGCGCTCTACGCGGCCGTGCTCGGCTGGTCGATCATGCGCCTGCGCGCGCGGAAGCTCGCCTTCTGGGTGCCGCTCGTGGGCGGCGCGGTGGCGTTCCTCGCGACCATGGTGCTGACGTCGATCGTGTTCTTCACCGACCCGACGTTCCAGTCGTACCTCGAACGGATGACGGGGGCCTGACCCGGATCAGGCGTGCCCGCGCATCGCGCCGGCACGCCGGGCGGCGAGGCGACGGTACGCCTCGCGCCCGTGGTCAGGTCGTCGCGCCCGCCCGGTTCCGGCCACCGATCGCGCGCGCGTCGCGGTTGCCCTGCAGGTCCTTGCGGAGCTCCTTCGGCAGCGAGAACATCAGGTCCTCCTCAGCCGTCTTGACCTCCTCGACCTCGCCGAAGCCGGCGTCCTCGAGCTCGAGGAGCACCTCCTTGACGAGTCCCTCGGGCACGGAGGCGCCGCTCGTGACGCCGACCGTCTCGACCCCCTCCAGCCACTCCTGCTTCACCTCGGTCGAGTAGTCGACCCGGTACGCGGCCTTGGCGCCGTACTCCAGCGCGACCTCGACCAGGCGCACGCTGTTCGACGAGTTCGCCGACCCGACGACGATCACGAGGTCGGCGCCCTGCGCGACCTTCTTGATCGCGACCTGGCGATTCTGCGTGGCGTAGCAGATGTCGTCCGAGGGCGGGTCCTGCAGGTTCGGGAACCGCTCCCGCAGCCGCCGCACGGTCTCCATCGTCTCGTCGACCGACAGCGTGGTCTGCGAGAGCCACACGACCTTGTCGGGGTCGCGCACCTCGATGTTCGGCACGTCGTCGGGGCTGTTCACGAGCGTGACGTGGTCGGGCGCCTCGCCGGCGGTGCCCTCCACCTCCTCGTGGCCCTCGTGGCCGATGAGCAGGATCTCGTAGTCGTCGCGCGCGAAGCGCACGGCCTCGCGGTGCACCTTCGTGACGAGCGGGCAGGTGGCGTCGATCGCGTGCAGGCCGCGCTCGGCGGCCGAGTTCACGACCGCGGGCGAGACGCCATGCGCGCTGAAGACCACGTGGGCGCCCTCGGGCACCTCGTCGACCTCCTCGACGAAGATCGCGCCGCGCTTCTCGAGCTCGGTGACGACGTGGATGTTGTGCACGATCTGCTTGCGCACGTAGACCGGTGCGCCGTAGTGGTCGAGCGCCTTCTCGACGGCGATCACCGCCCGGTCGACGCCCGCGCAGTAGCCGCGCGGCGCCGCGAGCAGCACCTTCTTGCGTCCTGGGACGGGGATATCCTTGAGCCGGCCGCGCACGCTCGGGATCCGAGGCATGCCGAGGTCGATTCGCGGGGCATCCGTCAAGCTCGTCACGGGTGCCATCCTACGCGGGCGATGATGACGGGCCGCTGGGAGGCGCATGGCCGAGGGACCGACGACCCGCGAGCGGCCCTGGCCCGTCTCGGTGCTCTCGACGAAGCTCAAGGAGTACCTCGACCGCCTGGGCACCGTGTGGATCGAGGGCGAGATCACGCAGTGGGGCGTTTCCGCGGGCAACGTCTACGGCAAGCTGAAGGACCTCGAGACCGATGCCACGGTGTCGTTCACGATCTGGTCGTCGACGCGGGCGAAGCTCAGCGAGCAGTTCAAGGCCGGCGACCACGCCGTCGCCCTCGTGAAGCCCAACTGGTGGGTCAAGGGCGGCTCGCTGACGATGCAGGTCTTCGACCTCCGTCACGTCGGGCTCGGCGACCTGCTCGAACGGCTGGAGCGGCTGCGCGCGCAGCTCGCCGCGGAGGGCCTGTTCGCCGCCGACCGCAAGCGACCCCTGCCCTTCCTGCCGCAGGTCATCGGCCTCGTCACGGGCAAGGACAGCGATGCCGAGAAGGACGTGGTGCGCAACGCCCGCCTGCGCTGGCCGGCCGTCGAGTTCCGCATGGCCTATGCGGCGGTGCAGGGCGACCGCTGCGCACCCGAGGTCGCGGGAGCCATCCGTCGCCTCGACGCCGACCCGGAGGTCGACGTCATCATCGTCGCGCGCGGCGGCGGCGACTTCCAGAACCTCCTGGGGTTCAGCGACGAGCGCGTCGTTCGGGCCGCGGCCGCGGCATCCACCCCGATCGTCAGCGCGATCGGACACGAGGCCGACCGACCGCTGCTCGACGAGGTGGCCGATCTCAGGGCGTCGACGCCGACGGATGCCGCGAAGCGCGTGGTGCCCGACGTCGCCGAGGAGCTCATCCGGGTCGAGCAGGCCCGTGCACGCCTGCGGATGCGGGTGACCACCCTCGTGAACCACGAGATCGACCGGCTGGGGCACCTGCGGAGCCGGCCGGCGCTCGCCGACCCGGGATGGATGATCGACCGACGCTCCGAGGAGGTCACGCGGTGGGTCGCGCGCGGCAGCGAGCTCGCCGATCGCGCGATCGAACGCGCCGCCGTCCGCACCGCGGAACTGCGATCGCAGCTTCGCGCGCTCTCCCCGCTCGCCACGCTGCAGCGCGGCTACGCGATCGTGCAGCGCGAGCACGACGGGGTGCTGACGAACCCCGGGCAGGCGCCCAAGGGGACCGGGCTTCGCATCACGCTCGCCGAGGGCCGTCTCGGGGCGACATCTCGGGGAGCGCTCGGCGACGCCGAATAGAATGCCCTCCATGCCCCCCACTTCCACGGATGTCGCCGAGCTCAGCTACGAGCAGGCGCGCGACGAGCTCGTGCGCGTCGTCGCCGAGCTCGAGCAGGGTTCCGCGACGCTGGAGCAGTCGCTCGCGCTGTGGGAGCGGGGAGAGGCGCTCGCACAGCGGTGCGAGGAGTGGCTGGTCGGTGCCAAGGCGCGACTCGACGCGGCGCGGGCCGGCGCCGTCGGCGCCGGAGGCGGCGCACCGGCGGCGCCCGACGCGCTCGACCCGGACGGCGGAGACGCCTGATGGCCGCGCGCGCCCCGAGGGTCGTCGCCGAGCTCGGCCGTCCGGAGACCCCGCAGGAGACGGCCGACCGCAAGGCCGAGCAGTCCCGCAAGCACCGCGAGAACCAGACCCTGCGCAACCTCATCGGCTCGCTCGTGGCGACCGTCGCGGTCGTGGCGCTCATCGTGCTGCTCGTTCCGCGCAGCGATACCCCGCTCGAGCGCGACATCGACGTGGCATCCGTCGCCGACCAGGCGCAGGTCGGCATCGACGAGCCCCTCGCCGTGCCCGAACTGCCCGACGGCTGGCGGTCGAACGCCGCCGAACTGCGCACGCGCGACGCCGACGGCGTCACCGCGTGGTACGCCGGGTACCTCACCCCGAGCGACGAGTACGCGGGCATGTACCAGGGGCTGGAGGCGAACCCCACCTGGACGGCCGACCTGCTGAAGAACACGATCGCGACCGGCGTCGTCACCATCGACGGCGTCGAGTGGACCGTCTACGACAACCGCGAGACCGACGCCGACGTCGGCAACGCGCGATACGGACTCGTGACCGAGGCGGGCGAGAGCACGTTCGTGCTGCTCGGCACCGCGACCCCCGAGGAGTTCGAGACCCTCGCCGGAGCGCTCGCGCCGGCGATCGACGCGCAGCGATGAGAGGAGCGGCCGTGAGCAAGCCCGCACCCGCACGACCGACCACCCCCGCCGAGACGTGGCGCGAGCTGCGTGCCGGCAATGCCCGGTTCGTGGCCGGAGCGCCCCTGCACCCCCGCCAGGACGTCGACCGCCGCACCGAGCTCGCGAACCACCAGCGACCGCTCGTGGCGATCTTCGGATGCAGCGACTCGCGCCTGTCCGCCGAGATCATCTTCGACGTGGGCCTCGGTGACGCCTTCGTCGTGCGCAACGCCGGCCAGGTCCCGTCCGACTCCGTGCTCGGCTCGCTCGAGTACGCCGTGGCCGTCCTCGGCGTTCCGCTCATCCTCGTGCTCGGCCACGACGAGTGCGGTGCGGTGCGCGCGGCGATAGACTCGCAGGCCGAGGAGGCCGCGCCGCTCCCCCCGCACATCAGGGGCATCGTCGACGAGATCGTGCCCGCGGTCCGCAAGGTCGCGGGCGTCGACGAGGGCCCGATCGCGACCGACCACCTCGACGCCGGCTACGTCGGGCGGGAGCACCTCCGCAACACGGTGTCGCAGCTGCTGGAGCGCTCGGAGGTGATCAGCGACGCGATCGCAGCGGGTACGCTGGCTGTCGTCGGCGCGAACTACCGCCTGCTCGAGGGCCGCGCCGAGACCGACGTCGTCGTCGGTCGCATCTGACGCCGCCGGCGGCATCCCACCGCCGCGCCGCACGTTCCGAATCGAAGGGGAGCACACCGTGGTGGACAACGCCGCCGACTACCGGATCGAACACGACACGATGGGCGAGGTGCGGGTCCCCGCAGCCGCGCTCTACCGTGCGCAGACCCAGCGGGCGGTCGAGAACTTCCCGATCTCCGGCGCCGGCCTCGAGCCCGCCCAGATCGCCGCGCTCGCCCGCATCAAGAAGTCCGCCGCACTCGCGAACGCCCGCCTGGGCGTGCTCGACGGCCAGGTCGCGCAGGCCATCGCCGACGCGGCCGACGAGGTCATCGCGGGCACGCACGGCTTCACCGAGCACTTCCCCGTCGACGTCTACCAGACCGGCTCGGGCACGTCCTCGAACATGAACATGAACGAGGTGCTCGCGACGATCGCGACGCAGAAGCTCGGCAGCGCGGTGCACCCGAACGACCACGTCAACGCCTCGCAGTCCTCGAACGACGTCTTCCCGACCTCGGTCCACATCGCCGTGACCGCCGCGCTCATCGACGACCTGATCCCCGCGCTCGACCACCTCGCGGTCGCCCTCGAGGCGAAGGCGGAGGCGTGGGCCGGCGTCGTCAAGGCGGGCCGCACGCACCTCATGGACGCGACGCCCGTCACGCTCGGCCAGGAGTTCGGCGGCTACGCCCGCCAGATCCGCCTCGGCATCGAGCGCGTCCGCACGGCGCTCCCCCGCGTCGCCGAGGTGCCGCTCGGCGGCACCGCCGTCGGTACGGGCATCAACACTCCCGCCGGCTTCCCCCAGCTCGTGATCGAGCTCCTCCAGCAGGAGACCGAGCTGCCGATCACCGAGGCGGCCGACCACTTCGAGGCGCAGGCCAACCGCGACGGCCTCGTCGACGCGTCCGGCTCGCTGCGCACGATCGCGGTGAGCCTCACCAAGATCTGCAACGACCTCCGCTGGATGGGCTCCGGCCCGAACACGGGCCTCGGCGAGCTGTTCATCCCCGACCTGCAGCCGGGTTCGTCGATCATGCCCGGCAAGGTGAACCCGGTCGTGCCCGAGGCCGTGCTCATGGTCGCCTCGCGCGTCGTCGGCAACGATGCGACGATCGCGTGGGCGGGGGCATCCGGCTCGTTCGAGCTGAACGTCCAGATCCCCGTCATGGGCACCGCGCTCCTCGAGTCGATCCGCCTGCTCTCGAACTCGGTGCGCGTGCTCGCCGACAAGACGGTCGACGGCCTGCAGGTCAACGAGGCTCGCACGACGGCGCTCGCAGGCATGTCGCCCTCGATCGTGACGCCGCTGAACAAGATCATCGGCTACGAGGCCGCGGCGAAGATCGCCAAGCACTCGGTCGCCAAGGGCATCACGGTCCGCGAGGCCGTCATCGACCTCGGCCACGTCGAGCGCGGCGACCTGACCGAGGCCCAGCTCGACGAGGCGCTCCACCTGCTCTCGATGACGCGGCCGCCGCAGCAGGGCTGAATCCCGCGGCATCCGCTCGCAGCACACGATGACGGCCCCGGAACCGCGAGGTTCCGGGGCCGTCGTGTCGCGCCGCGGCCGGCGTGCGCCGAGCGTCAGGCGAGCTCGGAGCCGTCGAGCATCTCCGAGACGAGCGCGGCGATCGCCGAGCGCTCCGACCGGGTGAGCGTGATGTGGGCGAAGAGCGGATGCCCCTTCAGCGTCTCGATCACGCTCGCAACGCCGTCGTGACGGCCGACGCGCAGGTTGTCGCGCTGCGCGACGTCGTGCGTGAGCACCACGCGCGAGTTCTGGCCGACCCGGCTGAGGACCGTGAGCAGGACGTTCCGCTCGAGCGACTGCGCCTCGTCGACGATCACGTAGGCGTCGTGGAGCGAACGGCCGCGGATGTGCGTGAGCGGCAGCACCTCGAGGATCCCGCGGTCGACGACCTCGTCGAGCACGTTGTCGGAGACGAGCGCGCCGAGCGTGTCGAAGACCGCCTGCGCCCACGGGTTCATCTTCTCGCCCTGGTCGCCGGGCAGGTAGCCGAGCTCCTGGCCGCCGACCGCGTAGAGCGGCCGGAAGACCATGATCTTCTTGTGCTGCTGTCGTTCGAGCACCGCCTCGAGGCCCGCGCACAGCGCCAGCGCCGACTTGCCGGTGCCGGCGCGGCCGCCGAGCGAGACGATGCCGATCTCGGGATCGAGCAGCAGGTCGATCGCCAGGCGCTGCTCGGCCGAGCGGCCGTGCACGCCGAACGCCTCGCGGTCGCCGCGGACGAGCCGGACCTCGCGGTCGCCGACGACGCGGGCGAGTGCCGACCCGCGATCGGAGTGGATGACCAGCCCGGTGTTCACCGGCATGCCCTCGACCGCGGGCGTCTCGAGGTGCTCGTGCTCGTAGAGCTTCGCCATGTCGTTCGAGCCCAGGTCGACCTCGGCCATCCCCGTCCAGCCCGAGTCGACGGCGAGCTCGGCGCGGTACTCCTGCGCGTCGAGGCCGATCGAGGCGGCCTTGATGCGCAGCGGCAGGTCCTTCGAGACGACGGTCACGGCGACGCCGTCGTTGGAGAGGTTCATCGCGCACGCGAGGATTCGCGAGTCGTTGTCGGCGAGCTGCAGCCCGCTCGGCAGGACGGACAGGCTCGAATGGTTCAGTTCGACCCGGAGGGATCCGCCGTCCCCCACCGGGATCGGGAAGTCCAGTCGCTCGTGCTGCACGCGCAGGTCGTCGAGCAGCCGCAGCGCGGCGCGGGCGAAGTACCCGATCTCGGGGTCGTTGCGCTTGGCCTCGAGCTCGGTGATGACGACGACGGGCAGCACCACCGGGTGCTCCGCGAATCGGAACAGGGCGCGCGGGTCCGACAGCAGCACCGACGTGTCCAGCACGTAGGTGCGCTCGTCCTGCGCGGCACCCCCGGGCGTCGCCTCGCCGGGACGGCGCTGGTGCTGCGCCTCCGGCTCGATCGGTCCGAGGGGCTTGATGGGATCGACAGAGGTCACGACCGCTCCTGCCCCGAGCTCTCGCTCGGCTCACGCGCCGGCCGGCGATCCTCCCACGAGCGGTTCACGAGCCGACTCGACCGGGCGCCTTGCCCGATGTCCTGACGGTACGTCCGACCGGCGACATCCGTTGAAGCGACACGCGGCGCGACATCCGCTGTTCACAATCGGCCGCCTCGCACGCGGCACGCTCAGTACGCGGCGGCCGTGTTGAACGAGACGAAGGCGCCGCGCAGCATCTCGACGGTCTCCTCGTCGAGCGCGGCGTGCACGCTGAGGCGCACGGTGCCGAGCCGCGTGGTCGTCGTCAGGCCGTGGTTGTGCAACGACGCCGTCAGCACGGTGACCTGCTCGGGCTCGGGTTCGAGCACGACGATGCCGGCGCGCTCGCGCTCGTCGCGGGAGCTCACGACCGGCACGGCGAACTCGTCGGCGAGGTCGATCACCCGGCTGACCTGCTCGGCCATGCGGGCGTTGACCGCCGGGACCCCGACCTCGGCGAGCTCCTCGAGCGCGGCCGCGAACCGGGCGCCCGCGATCGGGTCGGGGTTGGACACGCGGAACGCGCGCGCACCGGGGGCCGGCGGCGGCACCTCGTCCCACACCTCGTCGTCGGCGGTGCCCGTGTAGCCCGAGAAGACCGGCGTGAGCCGCTCCGCCGCCCGCTCGGACAGGGCCATGACGCCCGTGCCCCACCCGGCGCGACACCACTTCTGGCCGCCGGTGACGACCACGTCGGCGACCTCCCACGGCGCATCGACGATGCCGAACCCCTGGATCGCGTCGACGATGAGGATCCGGTCGCCGATCACCTGGCGGATGCCCTCGAGGTCGCAGAGGTACCCCGTCCGGCTGTCGACGAGGCTGACGGCGACGGCGGCGACGTTGGTCTCGAGCTGGTCGCGGATCAGCCCGGGCGTCACCTTGCCGTGGTCGGTCTCGAGCCAGGCCGGTTGCACGGAGTGGAGCGCCTCGTTCGCGCGCACGGCGGCGATCGGCACGCTCGGGAACTCGCCCGGCGAGAGCAGCACCGTTCCGGTCAGGCCGAACATGGCGTGCATGAGGCCGGTCGACGTGTTCGGCACCGCGACGATGCGGTCGGCCGCGATGCCGGTGAGCGCGGATGCCGCGTCGCGGAGCCGTCGGTCCTGCTGGGCGAAGGCCTCCATGCTGCCGTGGCGGGCCCGCTCGAGCACCTGCGTGAACGCCAGCGTCTCCTCGGCCGCGACGCGCGACAGCGGGCCCACCCGGGCGTAGTCGAGGTACCCGGGTTCCTCGCCGAAACCGGCCAGGTAGTCGTCCATGCTCACGGGCGGTGCCCCCTTCTCCGAGGCATATCCTGACAGAATCCTGATCGATGCGTGTGCGCGATCAGCTGCCGAACCGGCGGTGTCGCCGCGTGTAGTCGCGGACGGCGCGCAGGAAGTCGACCTCCCGGAGGTCGGGGCCGAGCGCCTCGACGAAGTAGAACTCGCTGTGCGCGGCTTGCCACAGCATGAAGTCGCTCAGGCGCTGCTCGCCCGAGGTTCGGATCACGAGGTCGGGGTCGGGCTGGCCGCCCGTGTACAGGTGCTCGCCGATCAGCTCGGGCGTCAGCGATTCGGCGAGGTCCTCGAGGCTGCGGCCCTCGGCGTGGTGGGATGCCACGATCGAGCGCATGGCGTCGGTGATCTCGCGGCGACCGCCATAGCCGACCGCGAGGTTGACGTGCAGGCCCCGCTTGCCCGCCGTGCGGTGCTCCGCGGCATCGAGCGCGGCGACGAGCGGCTCCGGGAGGCCGGCGTCGGACCCGACGTGCTGGACGCGCCAGTCGCGGTAGTGGCTGAGCTCCTCGGCGAGTTCGGCGATGATCTCGATGAGGTCGGCGAGCTCCTCCGACGTACGGTTGCCGAGGTTGTCGGCCGAGAGGAGGTAGAGCGTGACCACCGAGATGCCGAGGTCGTCGCACCACTCGAGGAACTCGCGCATCTTCGCAGCGCCGGCGCGATGGCCGTGCGCCGCCGAATCGTAGCCGAGCTGCTTGGCCCACCGGCGGTTGCCGTCGATGATCATGGCCACGTGTCGTGGGAGTTCCGCCTGGTCGAGTTCACGGCGGAGCCGATTCTGGTAGAGCCGATAGAGGAGGCCGCGACCGGGGCGCTGATCGCTCGTCTGCACCCGACCACGCTACTCCCCCGCGCGCGATCGGACACTCACAGCAAGCCGTGATGGGCATCGCCCTACGCTGTGACCATGACCCAGCGTGAACCCGAGGACGTCGCAGAGCACCTGCACCGACCGGTGGCCGAACTCGATCGCGCCGACGCCGCCGTGGCCGCAGACGAGCGCCTCGGCCCCGACCTCCCGAACCTCCCCCTCATCGACGCCTCGCCGGAGCACCCGGCCGACATCAAGCCGACCTGGCGCGGGTGGATCCACGCGGCCACGTTCCCGATCACCATCGCGGCGGGCATCGTGCTCATCGCGCTCGCCGACGGCGCGCCCGCGAAGTGGGCCTCTGCTGTCTTCGTGCTCACCTCGATGCTGCTCTTCGGCAACTCCGCGCTCTACCACCGGTTCGACTGGAAGCCGCGCACCAAGGTCATCCTGAAGCGCATCGACCACGCGAACATCTTCCTGCTCATCGCGGGCACCTACACGCCGCTGGCGATCCTCGCGCTGCCGCCGGAGAAGGGCTGGCTCCTGCTCGGCCTCGTCTGGGCGGGCGCGCTGATCGGCATCGCGTTCCGGGTGTTCTGGATCGGAGCCCCGCGCTGGCTGTACGTGCCGATCTACGTCCTGCTCGGTTGGGCCGCCGTGATGTACCTCGGCGACCTGCTCGAGGCGAGCGTGGCCATGATGGTGCTCGTCATCGTCGGCGGACTGCTCTACACGGGCGGCGCGATCGTCTACGGGCTGAAGAAGCCGAACCCGTGGCCCGGCCACTTCGGCTTCCACGAGATCTTCCACGTCTGCACGGTGCTCGCGTTCATGTGCCACTGGACGGCCACGCTGCTCATCGCGATCGATCCCGCCTACCACATGGGCTGACGGCCGACCCCGCGGGCCGGACCGGCTCGCACCGGGGCCTTGGCCCCACGGCGCTCGACGCCGCTACCGCTCGACGCCGCTACCGCTCGTCGCGCTCCGTCGGCGGAGCATCGGGTGCCGTGGCGTCCGGCAGCGACGACGCAGACGCGCCGTCGACCGGCGCGTCGCCGCCGACGGCGGCTTCGGCCGCGGCGGCCTCCTCGGCCGCGATCCGCTCGCGCGCCTCAGCCCGGTAGTTCACCCGGCGGATGCGTCGGACCATGTCGATCACGAGCAGCAGCACCGCGACCATGATGAGGATCGTCGCGATGAAGCCGACGACGCCGGGCGTGACGTCGTTCGGGTCGAACTCCTCCTCGGCGGCCGCGACGAACGTGAGCGCCGACGCGAGCGCGGGGCTCATCGACGATCTCCGCGAGTGATGACGGCGGGCGCGACGAGCATCGGATTCCCTTCAGGGACGGACGGTTAGGCTGGGAGCCAAGCCTAGACGATCCACCCGGGAAGGAGCCGCGCGGTGCCCCCACGCGAGTCCGCCGACGCCGCGGCCGAGGACGCCGCACTCGACGGCACCGCCGCCGACGCCGCTGCACCGGCCGAGGCGGCCGCGGCATCCGACCTCGCTGACCGGTACGGCCGGACGCCCGAGCGTCGTCGTCGCGACCGCTTCGTCCTGGTCGGGGCCGCGATCGCGTTCGCCGTGGTCCTCGTCTCCTGGGTGGTCTGGGCGGGCCTCGACGGCAGCAAGCCGCTCGTCCAGGCCACCGACCTCGGCCACGAGCTGCTCGACTCGCGAGCGGTCGAGGTGACCTGGCGGCTCTCGGTGCCCTCGGGCAACGCCACGGCGTGCATCGTGCAGGCCTACAACGAGGACTTCACCGTCGTCGGGTGGAAGGTCGTCGAGATCCCGGCGTCCGACCGCCCGCTGCGGACCCTCACCGAGACCGTGCGCACGGCGCAGGAGGCGAACACCGGTTTGATCTCCAACTGCTGGCTTCGGTAGAATTGGGGATTCGCCCCGGCACACGCTGGGGCGACACGTCTATTCACGGGAGTGTGCACCATGGCGCAGGACGCCACCGTCACCTGGCTCACTCAGGAGGCCTTCGACCGCCTGAACGCCGAACTCGAGCACCTCTCCACCACCGGCCGCGAAGAGATCGCGAAGCGCATCGAGGCCGCGCGTGAGGAGGGCGACCTCAAGGAGAACGGCGGGTACCACGCCGCCAAGGACGAGCAGGGCAAGCAGGAGGCGCGCATCCGCCAGCTCACCGAACTGCTCCGCCACGCCGAGGTCGGCGAGGCCCCCACGTCGAGCGGCGTCGTCGAGTCGGGCACCGTCATCACCGCCGTCGTCGCGGGCGACGAGGAGCGGTTCCTCATCGGCAGCCGCGAGATCGCCGGCGACTCCGAGCTCGACGTCTTCAGCGAGCAGTCTCCGCTCGGCGCGGCGATCCTCGGCCTCAAGGTCGGCGACACCACCTCGTACACGGCCCCCAACGGCCGTGAGATCGCCGTTCGGATCACGGGCGTCGACACCTGGTCGGGTCAGTGACCCACTGACCCTCACGAACGCGGAACGGCCCCTCCACGACGGAGGGGCCGTTCGACGTTCCGGTGCATCCGCGCGTCACTCCGCGACGATCTCGGGCTCGTACCCGGCACGACGAAGGGTCGCCACGACCTCCTCACGGTGCGCGGGGCCCCGTGTCTCCACCGAGAGCTGGAGGGCGACCTCCGAGATCTGCATCCCCGCGCCGTGGCGCGTGTGCAGCACCTCCACGACGTTGGCGTTCGCGGCTGCGAGGAGCTCTGAGATGCGCGCCAGCTGGCCGGGGCGATCGGGCAACCCGATCCGCAGGGTCAGGTACCGGTCGGATGCCGCGAGCCCGTGCGCGATGACGCGCTGCATGAGCAGCGGGTCGATGTTCCCGCCCGAGAGCACGACGACGAGCGGCCCGTCCGAGTGCACCCTGCCGGTCATCAGGGCTGCGACGCCCACCGCTCCGGCGGGCTCGACCACGAGCTTCGCGCGCTCGAGCAGGACGAGCAGCGCGCGGGCGATGTCGTCCTCGGTCACCGTGACGACCTCGTCGATCGCCGCGCGGATGATCTCGAAGTTCAGTTCGCCGGGCCGGTAGACGGCGATGCCGTCGGCGATCGTGGGTACGACGGGCACCGACGTCGGTTCGCCAGACGCGAGCGAGGGCAGATACGGCGAGGCGTTCTCCGCCTGCACGCCGATCACGCGGATGGTCCGGCCGAGCGCCGCGGCCTTCTGCTTCGCGGCGCTCGCGATGCCCGCGGCGAGACCGCCGCCCCCGATCGGCACGACGATGGTCGTGGCATCCGGCGCCTGCTCGAGGATCTCGAGGCCGAGCGTGCCCTGTCCGGCGATGACGTCCTCGTGGTCGTACGGAGGGATCACGGTCGCTCCGGTCTCGGTCGCGAAGCGCGCGGCGGCCTCCAGCGTCTCGCCGATCGAGTCGCCGCGCAGGACCACGTCGGCACCGTAGGCGCGCGTGGCCTCGAGCTTGGGCAGCGCCACCCCGACCGGCATGAAGATCGTCGCCCTGATGCCGAGTTCGCGCGCCGCGTAGGCCACGCCCTGCGCGTGGTTGCCGGCCGACGCGGCGACGACGCCCCTCGCCCGCTCCTCGGCGGTGAGCGCCGAGAGGCGGTTGAAGGCACCGCGGAGCTTGTACGACCCCGTGCGCTGGAGGTTCTCGCACTTCAGGTGCACGGGCACCCCGGCGATCGCCCCGAGGTATCGCGAGGTCTCCATCGGGGTCCGGCGCGCGATCGCCGCGACCGTCCGCTGCGCGTGCTCGAACTCCGCGAGGGTCGGGCCGGCGAGCGCCGCGTCCGGTTCTCCGAGCGGCGCTGCGGAGGTGGTCTCGAGGGCGTGGTTCATGTCACCGTCCGTATCCGGGTCGCTGCGGTACCGTGCGCCACAGCGGAGATCGGATCTCGGCGGGCGGGGGCGGTTCGGCCTCTTTCCAGGTGCCGCCCGAGATGTACATGATCATGACGTTGGCGACCGCCGCGACCGGCACGGCGAAGAGCGCTCCGGGGATGCCGGCGAGCAGCGAACCGGTGGCGACCGCGACGACCACGCCGAGCGGGTGGACCCTGACCGCCGTGCCCATGATGAGGGGCTGGAGTACGTGTCCTTCGACCTGCTGCACGAGCAGGACGACGCCGAGCATGGCCAGCGCGATGCCCCAGCCGTTGTAGACGAGCGCCACGAACACGGCGAGCGCGCCGGTGACGACCGCACCGACGATCGGGATGAAGGACCCGAGGAAGACGAGCACGGCGATCGGGATCGCGAGCGGCACGCCGAGCAGCAGCGCGCCGACCCCGATGCCGACGGCGTCGATGCCCGCGACGAAGATCTGGACGCGGACGAAGTTCTCCAGCGTCGCCCAGCCCGACCGGCCGGCGCCGTCGATCGCGGCACGCGCCCGGCGCGGGAAGATCCCGATGATCCAGTCCCAGATGCCGCGACCGTCGATCAGGATGAAGAGCGTGGCGAAGAGGGCGAGCAGCAGACCGGCCAGGAAGTGACCGATGGAGGAGCTGACCGACAACGCCCCCGAGACGAGCACGCCGCTCTGCGACTGCGCGGTGTCGACGGCCTGCTGCACGAACTGGTCGATCTGGTCGCTGGTGACGTGCAGCGGCCCGTCCAGGAGCCACGTGCGGAAGTCCTCCCAGGCGACGACGCTCTGGTCGGCCAGGTCGGCGGAGCCACGCACGATCTGCGAGATGCCGAGGGTGAGCAGCCCGCCGACGAAGGCGAGCGTCGCGACCATCGAGGCCGCGACCGCGAGCCCCTTCGGCCAGCGGTGCCGCTGCAGGAACTCGGAGAACGGCACGAGCAGCGCCGAGATGAGCAGGGCGACGAGAACGGGGACGATCACCAACCGGAGCTGGATGATCAGGAAGATCACGACGGCGAGGACGCCGCCCACGAGCAGCAGTCGCCACGACCAGGCGGCCGCCACGCGCATCGCATAGGGCACGGATGCCGCGGCGTCGCGCACCGGCTCGGCGTCGCGCTGCGCGGCCCGCTCGGCGGCTCTCTCGGACGTGGAGGATCGACGCACGCGTGCCCGCCGAGCACGCGAGGTCCCCTTCGCCTCGCTCACCGTCACAGTCTAGGCGCGGACCCATGCTCGGGCGGCCATGTGTCTGCGGTCGCCGCTAGGGTCGATGCACCATGGTCGACCAGCTCTCACCCGCCCTCGCACGACGCATCGCGCTCGCCGCCCAGGGTTTCGGCCGACCGGCGCCGCCGACGCCCGGCACCCGGCAGCTCGCCGGCGTCGTCGCTCGGCTCGGGCTCCTGCAGATCGACTCGGTCAACGTGTTCGAGCGCAGCCACTACCTCCCGGCGTTCAGTCGGCTCGGGCGGTACGACCGCGAGCAGCTCGATCGCATGGCGTGGGGGCGCCGTGGGCGCCTCGTCGAGTACTGGGCGCATCAGGCGGCGTTCATCCCGCGCGAACTGTGGCCGCTGTTCGAGTTCCGTCGCGCGGAGTACCGCCGCGAGGGCAAGTCGGAGTGGGGCGGTTGGCTGAGCGAGAACCATGAGCTCGCGGCATGGCTTCGTGCCGAGCTCGCCGCGAACGGGCCCATGCCGGCGAGCGCGATCGAGCACGACGCGAACGGGCGACGCGGCCCGTGGTGGGGCTGGTCCGACGCCAAGCGCACGCTCGAGTGGATGTTCCGCACCGGCGAGGTCGTCTGCGTCGAGCGCCGGCGCTTCGAGCGCGTGTACGCACTCCCCGAGCAGGCGCTCGAACCGCACCTGCTCGAGCACGGGCCCGCCGAGCCCGACGCGATCCGGATGCTCGTCGACCGGGCCGCGGCGGCGCTCGGCATCGCGACCTCGGCCGACCTGGCCGACTACTGGCGCATGCGCCAGGCCGAGGTGCGCCCCGCGATCGCCGAGCTCGTCGATGCGGGCGTGCTCGTGCCGGTCGAGGTGTCGGGGTGGGGCAGCGGCGGTCGCCCGGCGCCGGCCTGGGTGCATCGCGACGCCCGCAAGCCGCGCCGCATCGAGGGCGTCGCGCTCCTCTCGCCGTTCGACCCCGTGGTGTGGTTCCGTCCGCGAACCGAGCGCCTGTTCGACTTCCACTACCGCATCGAGATCTATACCCCCGAGCCGGAGCGGAAGTTCGGCTACTACTCGCTCCCGGTGCTCGTCGACGATCGGGTGGTCGGCCGCGTCGACCTGAAGAGCGACCGCAAGGCGGGCGTGCTCCGGGTGCAGTCGGCGTGGGCCGAAGACGGCGCGCCGCCCGAGCTGGCGGAGCGACTCGCGCCCGTACTGCACGAGGCCGCGGCGTGGCAGGGTCTCGACGAGGTCGTGGTCGCGGGCCGCGGCGACCTGTCCCCCGCCCTGACGGCCGTGCTCGGGGGTTCGTCGACCGCCGCGGTGGCGACCTAGAAGCTGCGGCCCATCTCGTGGAGCCGCTGGACCCGCTCGGGGATCGGCGGGTGGGTCGCGAACAGTCGGTCGATGACCCCCGGCTTCAGCGGGTCGGCGATCCAGAGGTGCGCCATCGACGAGTTCTGCCGCCGCATCGGGCGCCCGTACTGCTCGAGCTTCAGCAGTGCGCGGGCGAGCGCATCGGGGTGTCGGGTCGTCATCGCGCCCGTGGCATCCGCCAGGTACTCGCGCTGCCGCGAGATGGCGAGCTGCACGAGGCTCGCCACGAGCGGGGCGATGAGCATGGCCACGAGGCCGAAGATCATGACCACCGGGTTGCCGTTGTTGTTGCGGCCGAAGAAGGCCATGCGCACGAACATGTCGGAGATGAAGCCGACGGCCACGACGAGGCCGAACACGATCATCGACAGCCGGATGTCGTAGTTCCGGACGTGGCCGAGCTCGTGGGCCATGACGCCCTCGAGTTCTGAGTCATCCATGATCTCGAGCAGGCCCGTCGTCGCCGCGACGACCGCGTGCTCGGGGTCGCGCCCCGTCGCGAACGCGTTCGGCGCGGGGTCGGAGATCACGAACACGCGCGGCATCCGCGTGCCCGTCGTGATCGAGAGGTTCTCGACCGTCCGCCACAGCCGCGGATGCTCCGACACGCTGTGGATCTCGACGGCCCCCGACATCGCCAGTGCCTGCCGGTCGGCGGTGAAGTACTGGAAGAGCGCGTACGCCGTCGCGATGACGAGCGTGATCACCACGATCGTGAGGTCCTGGTAGATCACCGCGGCGAGATAGCCCAGCCCGCCGACGATGGCGAGGAAGAGCAGGATCGTGAAGACGGAGTTGCGCTTGTTCCGGGCGATCGCTCGGTACATCGGCGGCTAGAACTGCACGCGCGGGGGCTCGGCGATCGCCGCCGCCTCCGTCACCTCGAAGAAATCGCGCTCGTGGAAGCCGAGGCCGCGCACGAACAGCGTGTTCGGGAAGACCTTGATCTTGGTGTTGAGCTCGCGCACGCCGCCGTTGTAGAACCGGCGCGACGCCTGGATCTTGTCTTCGGTGTCGACCAGCTCGGACTGCAGCTGCAGGAAGTTCTGGCTCGCCTGCAGCTGGGGGTAGGCCTCGGCCACCGCGAAGATCGACTTGAGGGCCTGCTGCATGTGGTTCTCTGCGGCGGATGCCTCGGCGGGCCCGCTCGCGGAGAGCGTCTCGGCGCGCGCCTTCGTCACGTTCTCGAAGACCGCCTTCTCGTGGGCGGCGTAGCCCTTCACGGCCTCGATGAGGTTCGGGATGAGGTCGGCTCGACGCTTCAACTGGACGGTGATGTCGCTCCAGGCCTCGTCGACCCGCACGTTGAGCGTGACGAGCGAGTTGTAGGTCGCCCACAGGTAGATGCCGATCACCAGGACGAGGACGACGACGATGATGAGCGGGATCAGCCATTCCATGGCGGGGACTCCTGAGGCTTCGGCGACGAATTCACTGGACGCTCAATCCTATCGATCGACCCTGCGACGCGCCGGGTTTCCCATGAGACTCGAAGCGAGCGGAGGCGCCCCTCCGGGGCGTAGGCTCGGCCCTGTGGACGAGTCCTCGTCGCCGCACGCACGGCATCGCGCCCCCACCGAGTCGGTGGCCGTTCCGCCCTCCCCGGGAGCCGATGCCGACGATGCCGTCATCGTGATCCGCGACCTCCACGTCCGGCGTGCGAAGACGCCCGTGCTCCACGGGCTCTCGCTCTCGGTGCAGCGAGGCCGGATCGTGGGCCTCCTCGGCCCGAGCGGCAGCGGCAAGACGACGCTCATGCGCTCGATCGTCGGCGTGCAGGTCGTGCAGTCGGGCACCGTCGAGGTGCTCGGCCTTCCGGCCGGTTCTCGCGAGCTCCGCAGCCGCGTGGCCTACGTCACGCAGCAGCCGAGCGTCTACGACGACCTCACAGTGCGCCAGAACCTCGCGTACTTCGCGCGCGTGCTCGGCGTGCCGAGGGCCAAGGTCGACGAGGCGATCGCGCGGACGCACCTCGGCGACGTCGAGCGTCGCCTGGCCGGATCGCTCTCGGGCGGGCAGCGCAGCCGGGTCTCCCTCGCCACGGCGCTCCTCGGCGACGCCGAACTGCTCGTGCTCGACGAGCCGACCGTCGGGCTCGACCCGGTGCTCAGGGTCGAGCTGTGGGAGCTCTTCCACCAGCTCGCCGGCGAGGGCGCGACGCTCATCGTCTCGAGCCACGTCATGGACGAGGCCAAGCGCTGCGACCAGCTGCTGCTCATGCGCAACGGCGAACTGCTCGCCGACGCGTCCGTCGCGAGCGTGCTCGCCGCGACCGGCACCGACGACATGGAGACCGCGTTCCTCACGCTCATCGAGCGTGCGACCACCCCGATGACCGACGAGGAGGCGCCGCGATGACCCCCGTGCGCACCCTCGCCACCGCCGGTCGGGTCCTGAGCCAGATCCGCCACGACCCTCGCACGATCGGGCTCCTGCTCGTCGTGCCGAGCCTGCTGATCGGCCTCGTCGCCTGGATCTTCACCGACACCGACGTGTTCGCCGACATCGGCCCGGCGATGATCGCGCTGTTCCCGTTCATCGTGATGTTCCTCGTCACGAGCATCGCGACGCTGCGCGAGCGGCGGACGGGCACGCTCGAGCGGCTCTTCTCGATGCCGCTCGGCAAGGGAGACTTCATCCTCGGGTACGCGCTCGCATTCGGCCTGCTCGCGATCTTCCAGACCGCCATCGCGGTGTCCTGGGCCGTGTGGGTGTGCGGCTTGGAGATCGAGGGGTCGGTCTGGCTCCTCTTCGCGGTCGCGGTCGCCGACGCCCTGCTCGGCACGTCGCTCGGGCTCCTGGCGAGCGCGTTCGCGCGCACCGAGTTCCAGGTGGTCCAGTTCATGCCGGTGCTCGTGTTCCCGCAGATCCTGCTGGGCGGCATCTTCCTGCCCCGCGATCAGCTGCCCGAGGTGCTCCAGGCGATCGGCGACGCACTTCCTCTGAGCTTCGCCATCGATGCGCTCACGGCCGTCGCCGACGGCTCCGAGGATGCCGCGTGGATCTGGGGCAAGGTCCTCGTGATCGGTGCGTGGATCGTCGGCTCGATCGTGCTCGGCTCGATCACGCTGCGCCGTCGAACGCCCTGACCTCCGACCGCCCGCTGCGACCCTCGCCGCCGCCGAGCACGCGATCGAGGTGCGGGTTCGAGAAGCGCCGGTCGGGATCGAGCCGATCGCGCACCGCGAGGAAGTCGTCGAAGCGCGGGTACGCCTCGCGGAGCGACTCGGCCGTCTGCGTGTGCATCTTGCCCCAGTGCGGTCGCCCGCCGAAGGAGCGCATGATCTCCTCGACGCCGGCGAAGTACTCCGTCGGGTCCTCGCGGAAGTACCGGTGCACCGCGATGTAGCCCGTCTCCCGCCCGTAGGCGGTCGAGAGCCAGTTCCCGTCGGATGCCGCGGCCCGCACCTCGACCGGGAAGCTGATGCGCCATCCGCGCGCCGCGATGAGCGAGCGGATGGCGCGGAACGCCTCGGGGATCGCCTCGAGCGGGATCGCGTACTCCATCTCGCGGAACCGTACGGACCGGTTCGTCGTGAAGACGTTCGGCGAGAAGTCGCTGAAGTCGCGGTTGCCCGTGAACCGGTCGACGAGTCGTGCGAGCGGGGGCGTGACCGGGGGCGCGATCCGGCCGAGCGCGCACATGGCGCGGTAGACGCCGTTCGCGAGCACCTCGTCCGAGAGCCAGCGCTCGGCGCGGCCGAGCGGCGTGCGGTGGGCGTCGCCCGGCAGCCGCGTGTTCGTCTTCGTCAGGGCGGTCGCGGTGTGCGGGAACCAGTAGAACTCGAAGTGGTCGTGCTCGCGGACCCGCGGCATCCACTCGTCGAGCACCTCGTCGAGCGGTTCGGTCCGCTCGACGGCATGCAGCACGAAGCGCGGCACGAGCTGGAGCGTGAGCTCGGTGATCACGCCGAGCGCGCCGAGGCCGACCCGCACCGCGGGCAGCAGTTCGGCCCGTTCGGTCTCGCTCACCGTGATGAGTTCGCCCGCGCCGGTCACGAGCCGCGCGGCGACGATCTGGGTGGCGAGGCCGCCGAAGCCGATCCCGGTGCCGTGCGTGCCCGTCGAGGTCGCCCCCGAGATCGTCTGCCGGTCGATGTCGCCCATGTTCGGCATCGCGAGCCCGTACGGCGCGAGCAGGTGCGGGAGCCGATGCAGCGGGGTGCCGGCGCCGAGCGAGACGCGCCCGGTGGCCGGATCCGCCGCGCGAACACCCGAGAGATCGGCGAGGTCGAGCTGGATGTCGGGGGCCGCCGCGATCGCGGTGAAGCTGTGGCCCGAGCCGACGGGCTTGATGCGCCGCCCCTCGGCCGCGACGACCGCGCGCTGCACGGCTCCCTCGTCGGCCGGACGCTCGATCCGATTCGGACGCACGGCGGCGGTGCGCCCCCAGTTGCGCCATACTGCTCCACTCGCGGTCACAGGAACGCCTTCCCCTCTCCACGGTACGTCGGCACGGTGCCGACGACCTCGTCGCCGTCGACGAGCGCGAACTCGTTCAGGTGCTCGGCGAGCTCGCCCGACTTGGTGTGCCGAAGCCAGATCCGGTCGCCGGGCCGCGGCAGCGCCCCGCCGTGACCCGTCACCGGGGTCTGCACCTCGCCGGCGCCCTCCCGCGGCAGCATCCGCAGCCCCTCGGGCCAGGCGATGCGGGGCAGCCGGTCGGGGCCCGGCGGGCCGGACGCCACCCAGCCGCCGCCGAGGATCGTCGCGTGGCGGGGGCTCGGCGACCGCACGACGTCGAGCCCGACGGCGGCCGCCGGTGCGGGCGTGAAGTGGGCATAGCCGTCGAAGAGGTGGCCGGCGAGGATGCCCGACCCGGCGCCGAGCTCGGTGACCGTCGGGTCGGCGGCCGTCGCCTCAAGGGAGCCGGTTCCGCCGCCGTTGACGAACTGGAGGTCGGCGTGGCGCCGCACCGCCGCGACGGCCCGCGCGCGGCGTTCGACGAGTTCGGGCATCGAACGGGACTGCATCCAGCGGTTCACGGCGCCGTCGACCGGGCGGCCGCGCGGCGCGTTCGCGACGCCGGCCACCTGCGCCTCGTACGCCATCACGCCCACGAGGCGGAAGCCGGGGCGCCCGGCGATGTACGCGGCGAGCGCCTCCGCGTCCTCCGGCTCGTGCACCGGCGATCGCCGGACTCCGAGGTGGCCGAGCACCGGCGCGTGCCACGAGGCGTCGAGCTCGAGGCACACCCGGATCTCCTCGCGCCTCGCCGGCGGGAGGACGGCGTCCACGAGGTCGAGCTGCGCGGGTGCGTCGACCATGAGCGTGATGCGCCGCGCCAGGTCGGGATCGGTGGCGAGCCTCCGGATGCCCGCGGCCTCCGCCGTGGGATAGCCGACGACGAGGTCGTCGAGCTGCGGCATCCGCTCGGCCAGCCAGATCGCCTCGGCGAGCGTGAACGCGAGCACGCCCCGGTATCCGGGGAGGTCGAGGAGGGCCTCGACGACCGCGCGGACTCGCACGGACTTCGTCGCGACGCGGATCGGCGTGCCCGCGGCGCGGCGCACCATCTCGTGGGCGTTCCACCGGAGGGCGCCGACGTGCAGCGCCCCGACGGGCGCATCGAGGTGCCGCGTCGCCTCGGTGAGCGCCGGCCAGTGGGCGGACGGCTCGAGCCAGGGCCGGGCGGACGCGACCGGGCGCAGGTCGAGCTCGGCCTTCATCGGACGCTCCGCACCCGCGAGACCGCGACCGCACCGGCGAACGCGAACGCCGCACCGAGTGCGAAGACGAGCGTGAACGAGCCCGTCGCCGCGACGGCGAGCGCGCCGAGCAGCGGGCCGACCGACTGGGGCACGGCGGTCGCGATGTTCATGATGCCGAGGTCCTTGCCGCGCGACGCGGGGTCCGGGAGCACCTGCGTCGCGAGCGCCTGGTCGACCGAGAGGAAGCACCCGTACGCGAGGCCGAGGAGGCCGGCCGCCACCATCGCGACCGCGATCGACGGCATGACCGCGAGCAGCAGTGCGGCGACCCCCTGCAGCGCCGATGCGAGGAGCACGAAGATCCGCCGCCGTCCGAGCGCATCGGAGAGCCGGCCGAACGCCAGCGATGCGACGATCACGAACACCATGTAGACGAGGGTCAGCACGAGCAGGTCGTCCTCGGCGTTCCGATCGCCGAGTCCGAACATCAGGAAGTAGAGCAGCAGGCTCGTGCCGAGCGCGTTGCCGATCGAGACGAGCACGCGGCTCAGGAGGGTCCACCCGAAGTCGGGATGCGCACGCGGGCTGATCCAGAGGCTCGAGAGGATGCCACGGGCGCTCACGCGTGCCCGCTCGGCGGGGGCGAGCGGCGTCTCGGCCCTGAGGAGGAACGGCAGGGCCAGCACGAGGAGCGCCGCCGCGACCACGGCGTACCCCGTGAGCTGGCCCGTGAACACCATGGTGACGAGCACGAGGCCGAGGATGATCCCCACGGCCTGCGGCGCCGACATCCACCCCGAGACCACGCCGCGTTGGTCGACCGGGACCTGGTCGGAGATCGTCGCGGTCAGCGCAGCGGTCATGACGCAGAATCCGATCGTCGCACCGACCCACGCCAGTCCGATGGCCCACAGCTCGTGTTGGAGGCCGAGCAGCACGAGCGACGCCGCGAAGAGCACGGCGCCGCCGGCGATCCACGGCCGGCGACGACCGAACCGCGACGTGGTGCGGTCGGAGAGCGCGCCGGTCAACGGGTAGGCGATCACGACGAAGACGGCGGCGATCCCGGAGACCACGCCGAAGGCGACGACGCTCTCGATCCAGTCGTCGGGGTGCAGCTCGGCGTCGATCTGGGCGGGCAGCAGCAGTTGCACGGGCGTGAGCTGCGCCATCCAGATGCCGAGCCACGCGGCGGCGAACGCAGCCATCCAGCCGGCGCGCACCGCGCGAGTCGGCTCGGCGAACGAGCCGGCGGCGGGCGCCGCCGTCGGGGCCGATCCCGGCGGCGTGTGCGAGGCGTCGTGGGTACGGGTCACCGGGGTTCCGCCATTCTCGAGAGGGCATCGGCGGCCGCGCGGGAAGCCGCGAGCGCGGCGTCGTCGTCGCGGTGGACGAGCCAGTTCAGGGTGATGCCGTCGGAGAACGCGATGAGCACGCGGGCCACCTCCGACACGGGCGCGCGCCACGCGACGCCCGCACGGTCGGCGGCGATCGTGAGCGCGCGCTCGGCGAGGTCGGCGTACTGCCGGTACTGGGCGACGGCGACCGGATGCCGTTCCGGATCGCGCAGCGCGTGCTGCGTGAGCTCGAGCATGGCCTGCTCGTGCGCCGGATCGGCCCGGAGGTGATCGAGGTAGCGCCGGAAGGCCGCATCGATGACCTGGCGCAGGTCGCCGTCGACGTCGGGAAGTGGCAGTACGGCCTGGGTCTCGCGCGCGACGACGGTCGCGATGAGCTCGTCGAGGAACGCGTCGCGGGAGTCGAACGCGTAGTGGAAGCTCGCCAGCGACATCCCGGCCTCGGCCACGATCGCCCGCGTGGAAGCACCGGCGATGCCCTCGCGCGCGATGACGCGCAGGCCCGCCTCGATGAGCGCCGGGCGCCGCTCGGCGGCGGACATTCGGGACACGGCGCTCCTCTCGACCTCGCCTGCGGCTTCGTCGGGCGCGGCGCGGAACTGGGACGATCGTCCCAATTCGACCCAGTATGCACGCGCCGCGCGCATCGCACCAGCCTCCCGGTACGCTCGCCTCATGCGCCTCGGGGTTCTCGACGTCGGATCCAACACCGTCCACCTGCTGGTCGTCGACGCCCACCCCGGTGCGCGACCGATCCCGGCCGCCTCGCACAAGGCGGTGCTGCGGCTCATGCGCTACCTCGACGACGACGGGTCGATCAGCCAGGAGGGCATCGACGCGATCCTCGAGGCCGTGCACGAGGCATCCGCCGTGGCCGAGGAGTCCGGCATCGACGAGCTGCTCGCGTTCGCCACCTCCGCGATCCGCGAAGCGACGAACGGCGCCGAAGTGCTCGCCCTGATCGAGGAGGCCGCGGGCATCCACCTCGACGTCCTGAGCGGCGCCGACGAGGCCCGGATCACCTTCCTCGCCGTCCGCCGCTGGTACGGATGGTCGGCCGGCCGCATCCTGCTCTTCGACATCGGCGGCGGCTCGCTCGAGATCGCGCACGGCGGCGACGAGGTCCCGGCCCACGCCCGGTCCGTCCCGCTCGGTGCCGGCCGTTCCACGATCGAGTACCTCTCCACCGATCCGCCGACCGACGAGCAGGTCGACGCGCTTCGCGCGCACGCGCGCGCGGTCCTGCGTTCGACGGTCGACGAGATCGGCGGCATCCCCGAGGTCGACCACGTGGTCGGATCCTCGAAGACCATCCGGTCGCTCGCCCGGCTCGCCGGGAGCACCGAGGAGGGCGTCGGCTCGGAGGAGCGCAGCATCCTGAAGCTCTCACGCCTCGACGACTGGATCCCGCGCCTGGCGAAGATCCCGGCCGACGCGAGACCGAACCTGCCCGGCATCACCGCCGACCGGACGTTCCAGATCGTCGCCGGGGCCGTCGTGCTCTCCGAGACCATGCGCGCGTTCAAGGCGAAGACGCTCGAGGTCTCGCCGTGGGCCCTCCGCGAGGGCCTCATCCTGCGCCGGATCGACCGCCTGTCCTGAGGCGCCGTCGGGTCTCTCACAGACCTCTCCCATGCGGACGCGGTAGCGTTGCGGAATCTGCAGTGGGCGATCGCCCGCGAAACCCGGCTGGGAAGTCGACCAGACCCCCCGGGACGTGAACACATCTCCTCCGCCGTATCACTCGGTGCGATCCGGGCGACCATGCCCGGCCGCTCCCGCGGATCTCGCGCGAACGATCGCGCCGACCGTGGGCGAGCTCGCGGCACCACGCCCCCACTGCATCCCGCACGTCCGTTGGCGGACATCGCCGTCGGAACATCGCACGACCTGAGTCGTGCACGTCGCAGTCGCTTCCAGCGGCTCGGCTACTACAGAAGGAAATGAATATGGCAACCGGAACCGTCAAGTGGTTCAACGCCGACAAGGGCTTCGGCTTCATCGCCCCCGACGACGGCAGCGCCGACGTCTTCGCGCACTTCAGCGCCATCGCGACGGGTGGATTCCGCTCGCTCGACGAGAACCAGAAGGTCGAGTTCGAGACCGCCCGCGGCCCCAAGGGCCTGCAGGCCGAGAACATCCGCGTCATCGCGTAGTCCTCGCAGCACCGATCGGCGGCGACCCCGCTGATCCACGAGCGGATGCCGCGACGTGCCCCTCCCCGGAGGAGGCCGTCGCGGCATCCGCTCGTTCCGCGTCCGGGCACCGATGCGACGCACGTCGCTCCCGCGCACGGTGCTCCCGCTGGCACGTGCCGCCGGGATCATGATCCGCCCCGGAAGACGTGCCGTGGCATCCGTGCAGGACTCGACGCGACACGCAGCGCGCGGTTCCCGTCGCGGCCCCCGGTCGGACTGCTACGTTCGAGCCCATCAGGCGCATGGATGCTGCCGGGTTCGGCCCCCGGGCCCGGAGACAAAGGGAGCAACGATGTCTTCCAAGGTACGAGCCACCTGGATCACCGCGATCGTCATCACCGTGCTGTTCATGCTCTCGCAGTACGTGTGGGGGCGCGTCTTCGACGTCGACTACGAGACGATCACCGACTCGACGGAGAACCTCTGGACCGGAGCGGTCTTCCGCGTCGGCATGACCGCGCTGATCTTCACCGTGATCGCGATCCTGCTCAATCGCTCCTGGGGTGGGATCTACCGGCAGGACGTGCCTCGGCTGCCTGCCTGGATGTGGATCATCCCCATCATCATGGCCGGGAGCGCCATCGCGAGGATCGCGAGCAACGACTGGAGCGCCCGCGGGGTCGACTACCTGCTCGTGCTGGGGCTCGGCGTCCTGCTCGTCGGCGTCGCCGAGGAGACGACGTTCCGCGGGATCGTCGTGAGAGCGCTCCGCGGTTCCACCCAGAACGAGTTCGTGGTGATGCTGGTTTCGTCGGTCCTCTTCGGCGTGATGCATGCCGTGACCATCCTGAACGGCGCCGACGTGGGCGACACGATGACGCAGATCCTGGTCGCGACCATCGCGGGTGCGTCGTTCTACATCACGCTGCGGCTGGTGGGGAACCTCGTCGTCCCGATCCTGCTGCACGCCCTCGTCGACTTCTCGATCCTCGGCCAGGTCGGCGATGGAGGAGCGCTGAACTCCACCGCCGCGATCGCTCAACTCGTCATGTACGTCATCACGGGCATCGCCGCCGTCGTGATCCTCGTCTCCAGCATCCGGAACCGGAAGAAGGCGGACGCGACCGTCTCCTGAGCGTTCGTGAAGGCACTCCCCAGCGCAATGCGTTCGAGACCCATTCCGAGCGGCCGGAGTGCCCGGGCGTGTGCGTCTCCGCTGCCCCTGGGGTGAGAAGAACGGTGCTCCCGCTGGGATTCGAACCCGAAACTGTTCCGCGGCGATATGCGGCTAGTGCTGGAGAACCCCGGAATTCCGGCTCACATGAGGGGGTCCTGGATTCGCAGGATCCACCTCGTTCACGAGCGGTTGTTGCCATTCTGTTGCCACCGGCGAGGCCGGAATCGATCCCTCGGTGCGACGCGAGGAGATCCCGAGCGTCGCGACGCGAAACCACAGACCGCATCGTCGAGCCCAAGCGCTGCGTGAGGGGAATCAGTACCTCTCCAGGGACCGATCCCAGATCACTGCCTTCCGATACGGGCCATCGCCTTCCGCATCGAACTGCGGTTCATCGAACCGCACCGAGTACTCGAGTTCATCAGCCCGCGCCCGCGAATTCCGGATATGCCGTGGTGCGATCGTGGCGTCAACCACTCCGGTGAACACTTCGCGCCACGGACCGTCCCAGGACTCGTCCTTCATGACCCGCACGCGAGCGCCGGGTCGCATCGCCGCATTCGGCCACTCGTCGTGCAGTGGCTGATCCTCGACCGCCTCGATGGCTCGGCGATCCGATGCCTCCTGCTGTGCGAACCCATCGTCGTCCATTCAGCCAAGGTAGCTGAGTTCTTCGCGGCCATCCGCACGCGGCACTGGCCGCGTGCGTGTAGTTCACCGCCGCATTCCCGCCAAGGAGATTCGGTCGGGCGCTGGCAACTGGCCCGGAAGCGTGGCGCCGTAACCGGTGTACTCGATCCCGCCAAGAAGCTCGAGTCCGTCCTTCTCGCGGATCGTGTACAAGAAGACGCTGTCGTTGGTGCCTCGGATCGCCGCGTCGACGCGCACGATCATGCCCCGCCCACGGACCTTCGTGAAGTCGATCGAGGGACACCCGCATACGCACATGCCAAGCACCATCGCTTGTCGAGCCTGTTCTCGGAGCGCGGCCACTCCATCGAAGTCGACACTCAACAAGCGGGCCAAGACAGAGCGCTCGAGCTCGGTCAGCGGTCTCGGCTCCGCGTCGCAGGTCGTCATGTCGGTCATGCTCGCACGAACTTCCACCGTCTCTCCCGGTTCGCGCACGGACGATCCTTGATCGAAACGCTGGCGGACTATTCGGTCGCGCGATTTTCTCTGCGCGAGGATTATTGCCAGATTTCGAGGTCTCGCCATCCGCGAGGCATGCCCAGCGCGGTGGTATCGAAGTTGTCGCGGGCCGGGAACTGTTCCATGAGGCGTTTCAGGTCCGCGACCCAGCTGTCCCGTTGCTCGATCGCTCCGAGCAGGTATGCGATGACCGCGAGGGCGTTGTAGACCCCGAATACGGACTTCGCCGTCGTCTCGTCGCGAAGATGGTCGAGGAGTGGAACCTGTCCGGGTCGTGGGCGTGCGGGTGCGGAAACCAGCTTCCTGTTGAAGAGGCGAGCGTGGTGCGCAGCCACGTTGCGAACGTAGTTCACGCTGGCCATCCAGCTCGTCATGATCTTCTTCGACGGCACCGCGTACGCCTCGGCGATCTCGGACGCGAGATTCCGGTTGAGGCCGGCATAGAGGCGCGCGATGTGCCCCATCTCAAGGATCTCGGTGAGCGCCCAGATCGGCATCCGGCCGTCGTACTTGTCTCGGAAATGAGCTACGAACGCCTCGTCAGAGCTGTCCTGACGCGCCTGAACGCGGGAGAGCCACTCAGCGTGCTTGCTGGTCGGTGTGCCCGTGTCCGGGTCGGTGGAGATCTCGGTGAAGCTTTCGACGAATGACGCTTGGTCCAAGTGAGCGAAGGGCGAAACCTTGCCGAGCTGGTATCCGAGCTGCATTCGCAGCGATACCTCGATGCGTTCGACGCCGTCGAGCACCAGCAGCCGGAGACTGCGATCGAAATCGATGAGCGACGCGGCGTGCTCGAGACTTGTGCCCGGCCGATACCGGTTGTGAATCCGGACCCGGACGGTTCCGTCTCCATGTTCAACCCGCTCCGACTCGCGGAATGGATAGAGATAGCCGGTGAGGCGGTAGTAGCCGACCGCACGAAGCAGTGCCGCGGCATGCGCCGTGGAGGCGACCACCACGCCCCGGTCCTGCAGCTTGTCGATCTGCTCGGCGATGGAGAGCCACGGCTTGCCGTACTCCACCACGCACCTCCAGAGGAAAGAAAATCAGCCCGAGCCAGAAGGCGAGCGGGCTGATCGTGATGAAGTCAGGCTAGCACGCCGTGCCGACATCGGGGCCGGACCGGGATCCTCCAGCGAGAGGGGAGCTTGGAGAGATCGTCGCGCGAGCGAGCTACCCGGGGACCAAGCCCCTCGTGACGACCGAGATCCCGCGTCGTTGCAGGCTCGCCTCGATCGCTTGGCGTAGCTGTGTTCGACCGAGCGCCCCGCCAGTTGACCAGACGGGCGCGAGCGGGCCGCCGGCTCTGGCCGACATGGAGAGCTCGAAGCAGCGGTCGTGGGTGAAGAGCACGGCGCCGACTGCGTTGCCGAACTGCTTGAGCGCGACCGCGTCGATCTCTTCCGCACGCCACCTGCCGAGCAGCGACCCGTGGCGATCGAACGCGACGATGCAGTCCTCCGTGACGACCAGGTACGTCCCTGCGAACGGTGTCGCACCCATCACGAACAGGTCGCCGCCGTTGTCGGCCGCAATGATCCCCAGCCTTCGATGCAGGTTGGGGAGAAGCATGAGTGCCGCTCCCACCAGGAGACCCACGCTCAGCATGAGGAGCCCCGGAGCAGGTATCCCGACGATGACGGTGACGTCGCCGTCGGAGAGGGCGAACCAGAGGAAGACGACGATGGCGAGGATGAACAACGCGGCCCACAAGAACCCGATACAGGTGCGCCATCCCCGGTCGGTTCTGGCGAACAGCCGCTCTGGGTCGATCTCGTACCTGGAACCTGCGCTGATCTCCTCGCACGATCCAGCGATCAGACCGGAGACGACGTCAGCGGTCAACATTTCTCACCGGCTCCGGGGTATGCCACCACTGAACCCTAGTTCGAGACCGGACGCGTCGGCCCCGCCAATCCGTCGTCCCTGTTCTCCCAGGCTGATTCCTCGTCCACGGTCCATGCTTCAACTCTCGCGCACCTGGATTCCGATCCACGTCTTTCCCTGGCCCGCCGCCTCTGCTTCACTTCCCAACCTCCCCCGGGAAGACGAAGGATGACTGGGGGAGGTTGGGAAGCGGGCGAAGCCCGGCAGAGGCGGCGGGACTGGGAAAGAGGTGGGCCAAGCGTTCGTCCACCTATTCGCGGCCGGTGAACAGCCAAGTGCCCTTCGCCGACGGCGAGGACCGGCGTCGCGCCGGGTCGATCGCGGACGCGCGATCGCCGCTCGACCAGCGCCCGCGTTCGTCGAGGCGGCCGCCTGTGGAGAACTCCCCCGCGCACTCCTCGCAGGGGGTCAGTCACCGTCCCCCTCAGGGGTACGGCCACCGACCCCCTTAGGGGGTCAGTCAGCGTACCTGCAGGGGGACACTACGCGTACCCCTTAAAGAAGCAGGAAGGAACAGGAAGAACAGCAAGAGAACCAGTACGCGCGAGCGCGAGAATATCCGGGCATCGCGAGCTCGACGGCGGTGGGCCAACAGCGGGATGGATAGCCTGAAGTCCGTGCACAAGGTCTCAGGGATGACGTCGATGATGAGCGAGATCGGTCGCTGCCGTGGGTAGCATCCACGCCTACGCCGTCGCCGGCGGCCGGCGATATCGCGTGCTCTTCCGCAAGCCGGACAGGACGCAAGGGCAGAAGCGGGGCTTCAAGACCAAGCGCGACGCAGAGCTCTTCCTCGCCGAGGTCGAGGTCTCCAAGGCGCGCGGTGAGTTCATCGATGCAACGGCCGCACGGGTCACCGTGGGTGCGCTGGGCGCCGAGTGGCTGGCGTCGCAGCAGCACGTGCTCAAGCCGTCGGCATTCGCGCCGCTCGAGTCGTCGTGGCGGCTGCACGTGGCGCCCGTGTGGTCCGAGCGAGCCGTCGGCAGCCTCCGGCACACCGAGATCCAGGCCTGGGTCTCCGACCTGAGCCGGTCGATGAGCGCGACGAGCGTGCTTCGGGCCCACGGCATCCTCGCCGGAACGCTGGATGGCGCGGTGAAGGATCGGCGGATCGCCGCGAATCCCGCTCGCGGGCTCACGCTCCCCCGCAAGACGGGCAAGCCGAAGGTCTACCTCACCCACA
The DNA here is from genome assembly GCF_051715505.1 of Agromyces excoecariae. NCBI lineage: Bacteria > Bacillati > Actinomycetota > Actinomycetes > Micrococcales > Microbacteriaceae > Agromyces > Agromyces excoecariae. Next base: position 58,542 of record NZ_JBPSLA010000009.1, read on the forward strand.
CGCAGGTGCAGCTCCTTGCCGAGGCATCCGCGCACCCGACCCTCGTGCAGTTCCTGGCCTACACCGGCCTGCGCTGGGGTGAGGCAACGGGACTGCGAGTCAAGCACCTCGATGCCCTGCGGCGGCGCGTGAAGGTCGAGGAGAACGCCGTCAAGGTGAACGGGGTCATCCACGTCGGCACGCCCAAGACGCATGCCACGCGCTCCGTGCCGTACCCCGCGTTCCTGTCGGAGCCCCTCGCCCGGATGTGCGAGGACAAGCACCGCGACGGCATCCTGTTCGGCGACGGCGCGACCCACATGGTGCTGCCGCACTCGCAGCGCGGATGGTTCACCGCGGCCGTACGACGCGCCCAGACGGCCGATCCGGACTTCCCGCGGCTCACGCCCCATGACCTACGTCATACGGCCGCGAGCTTGGCGATCAGCGCCGGCGCGAACGTCAAGGCAGTGCAGCGGATGCTGGGGCACGCCTCGGCGGCGATGACGCTCGACGTGTACGCCGAGCTGTTCGACGACGATCTCGAGGCCGTCTCGACCGCCCTCGATCAGGCCCGATCGGCCGCGGTTGTTGCCAATCCGTTGCCACGGGCCGATCCGTCGCCGGTCTCGATGCCCTGAATTCCGCGAAATCACGCGGATCTCGCGGAGGGATGGCACGGTGCTCCCGCTGGGATTCGAACCCAGACTGAGGCGAGTTTAAGTCGCCTGCCTCTGCCGATTGGGCTACGGGAGCGCGGTGCCGACCCGAAGGCCGGCACCGCGTCACAGCATAGGCGCCCTACTTCGCGGCGACGGCCTTGGGTGCCGGCTTCGAGGACTTCGCGACGGGCTTCTTGCCCTCCGGCTTCGCCGGGGCGGCCGGGGCGGCGACCTCGCCGGCCGGCTTCGGACGGGCGGCGAACCGCTCGAACTCGGCGCGGGGGTTCTGAACGGCGCTGAGCGAGACGATGTCGCGGCCGAGCCAGAAGTTGTTCCACCAGCCCCAGAACACGCGGAACTTGCGCTCCCAGGTGGGCATCGCGAGGCCGTGGTAGCCACGGTGCGCGAACCAGGCGAGGAGGCCCGTGATCGCGATCTTGCCCGACTGGAACGCGCCGGAGCCGATACCGAGACCGGCGACCGCGCCCAGGTTCTTGTGGATGTAGTCCTTCGGCTCCTCGCCGCGGAGGACCGCCACGATGTTCTTCGCCATGAGCTTGCCCTGACGCACGGCGTGCTGGGCGTTCGGCACGCAGTAGCCGCCGACCCCGCCGCCGGTGAGGTCGGGGACCGCGGCGATGTCGCCGGCCGCCCAGGCGTCGGGAACGATGTCGTCCTCGTCGCCCACCCGCAGGTCGGGGCGCGCCTTGATGCGGCCGCGCTCCTCGACGGGCAGGTCGCTCGTGCGCACGATGGCCGGATTCGCCATGACACCTGCGGTCCACACGATGAGGTCGGTCTCGAAGGTCTCGCCGGTCGAGAGCTCGATCCGGCCGTCGACCGCGCTCGTGAGCTGCGTGTCGAGGTGGATCTCGGCGCCGCGCTGAGCCAGGTGCTTGATGACCCAGTGGCTCGTCGGCAGCGACACCTCGGGCATGATGCGGCCCATCGCCTCGATGAGGTGGAAGTGGGTGTCGTCGAACGAGAGCTGCGGGTAGAACTCGAGCAGCGCGCTCGCGAAGGAGCGGAGCTCGGCGAACACCTCGATGCCGGCGAAGCCGCCGCCGACCACGACGACGGTGAGCAGGCGATCACGCTCGGGGCCGGCCGGCAGGTTCGCGGCCTTGTCGAAGTTCGTGAGCAGGCGGTCGCGGATCGCGACGGCCTCTTCGATCGTCTTGAGGCCGTACGCCCGGTCGGCGACGCCGGGGATCGGGAAGGTGCGCGAGACGGCACCGCCGGTGACCACGACGACGTCGTAGTCGAACTGCCACGGCTCGCCCGCCTCGGGCGTGATGGTCGCGGTCTTCGACGCGTGGTCGATGCCGGTCACCTTCGCCGTGATGACGTTGGTCTTCTTCAGGTGACGACGCAGCGACACCACCGAGTGGCGGGCCTCGATCGAACCCGCGGCCACCTCGGGGAGGAAGGGCTGGTAGGTCATGTACGGCAGCGGGTCGACGACGGTCACCTCGGCTTCGCCGGGTCGCAGCCACTTCTCGAGCTTCCACGCCGTGTAGAACCCCGCATAGCCGCCACCGACGATCAGAATCTTGGGCACGGTGAATGGACTCCTTGGATCTGTGATGCCTGCGTGCCTACGCGTCGGACCGCGTGGAACGCCTGATGTGCCGAGTGGCGCCGATGCCCAACAGCGCTGCTAGCGTACCAAACCCGGCGACCAGCGAGAGCGGCACCGTGATATAAGACAATGTCCACGGCGTCGGCAGCAGGGTCTTCGCGCTGTCGGCACGGGGCGGCGGCGGGTCGGCGATCGGCACGATCTCCTGGTCGTCCGTGCTCTCCGAGCCCTCCTGGTCCGGGAGGTCGGCGCGCCGATGGACTCGGATCCACTCCTCGAGGCTGCCCAGCGGATTCTGCTCCACCGCCTCGACCTCGGCCGTGAGCGCCGCGACCGGATCGATGATGCCGTACCCGTACAACGGCCCGGGCACCTCCTCGCCCTTGGGGTCGGCGGTGCGGATGACGCGGTTGATCACGTTCGCGGCATCCAGCTCGGGATACTCGGCGCGCACGAGCGCGACGAGCCCCGACACGAGCGGTGCCGCGGCACTGGTCCCGGACCATACGACGTGGCTGCCGTCGGGGAGCACGCCCACGAGGTCCTCGCTCGGTGCGGCGACGGCGATCGTGATGCCCTGGGAGCTCGCGTCGAAGCTCGCATTCTGGTCGCGGTCCACGCCGGCGACGGCGAGCACGCCCGGGATGGTCGCGGGCGCGCCGACCTGGGTGGTCCCCGACCCGCGGTTGCCTGCCGCCGCGACGACCACCACATCGTGCTCGAACGCGTAGAGGAATGCCTCGTCCCAGCTCTCCGGCCAGTCCGGGGTGTTCCGCGTGAGCGACATGTTGATCACGTCGGCCCCGTTGTCGACGGCCCACACGACGGCCTCGGCGATCTGCTCGTCGTTGGTCTTCTCGGCCCCGGTCTCGAGGCCGAAGGCGACCGATGCCGTCAGCAGGTCGGCGTCGGGTGCGACGCCGATCACGCCGTTGCCCTCGCCGGTGCCTCGACCGGCGAGCAGCGACGCGACCATCGTGCCGTGCTCATCCTCCTCGCCGACGGGCGTCTGGCCGTCGGGCGAGCCGATGCCCGAGACATCCGTACCCCCGATCACGACGCCCTGCAGCTCGGCGACGTCGCCGTTCACGCCGGTGTCGATGATCGCGACGGTCACGCCGTCGCCGCGCGACGTCGTCCACGCCTGCGTGAAGCCGTAGTCGGTGAGCCAGTACTCGAGGTCCCTGACCGTGTCGGCCTGAGCCGGCGCGGCCCCGGAGAGCGCGAGCACTCCGACGACGAGTGCGCCGACGCCTGCACGGACGACCTGCCGGCGGCGCGCGAGCCTCGACGACCGCTCAGGTCGCCGGACGCGGCGGCTGCGCGTCGGACTCACGCGGGCGCCTCCTCGACGTCGTCGACGCCGTAGTCGGGACACCGGCAGACATCGGGCGACCAGGTCGACCGCTCGAGCGCGAGGTCGCCGATCGGGTTCACCCCGGGGCCGGCGGCGAGTGCGTGACCGGCGAGCGCGTGCAGGCACTTGACCCGGGTCGGCATGCCGCCCGCCGACACGCCGGCGATCTCGTCGACCACGCCGAACATCGCCCGGTCGGCGAGGTACTGCTCGTGCGCGCCGCGATACGCCTCACGGAGCTCCGGATCCTCGGCGAGCAGCCCGGTGAACTCGACCATGAGCTGCGCCGCCTCGAGGAACGACATCGCGGCCGTCGCCACCGGATGCGTCAGGTAGTAGAAGGTCGGGAACGGCGTGCCGTCCGAGAGCCGCGGGCGCGTCGAGACGACCGTGGGCGCTCCGCACACGCAGCGCGCCGCGATGCCCACGACGTCGCGCGCGGGTCGGCCGAGCTGCGCCGACACGATCCGCAGGTCGCGGTCGGTCACGGGTTCGAACGGCGGGCGGGTCATCGGTTCCCCTCGTCGGCGGGCTGGTCGGACGGATCGGGTTCGGTGCCGGCCGGCTCGGGCGCCGTCGCCGCGCCATCCGTCGCACTCGGAGCGAGCCCGGCGGTCATCACCGATCGGAGCATGGTCTGCATCCAGTCGCCTCGCGCCTCGGTCACCTCGGCGGACACCGCGCGGTCTGCGGAGACCGCGGCGGCCGGATCGCGGTCGTCGATGACGAGGTAGCTGATCTCGCCCGGAAGCACGTAGTACAGACGCTCGCGGGCCTGGGTCACGATGAAGGTCTCGTCGTTCCATCGCTCGCGTTCGTCGGTGAGGCGCGCGACCTCGGCCTCCTGGCGGGCAACGTCGGCCTTCAACTCGGCGATCTGCTGTCGCTGCGCCGCGTACGCCGCGATGCTCGGCGCGAGCACGACCACGGCGAGCACGAGGACGCCCATCATGATGATCGAGAACCCCGAGAACCGGATGCCGGCGAGCCAGGTCTCCGCGACCTGGCGGATCGACGGACGCGGCGCGCGCTTGGAACCGGCGGGCTTGGAACCGGCGGGCTCCGAACGCGTGGGCCTCGAGTTCGCGCGCGGCGGCTTGCCCGCCTTCGGCGTCGCCGACGCCCGGCTCGCGACCGTCGGGTTCGCGACACCGGAATCCGTTCGCCCAGGACGGGAGGGACGACGTGCAGCGTTCATCGTCCTCCTCACCTCCTGGAAACGACCGACGGGGGCGGCCACCGGCCACCCCCGTCGTGCGTCTCAGGTACGCGTCACGCCGTGAAGCGCGGGAATGCCGAGCGGCCCGCGTACTCCGCGGCCTCGCCGAGCTCTTCTTCGATCCTCAGAAGCTGATTGTACTTGGCCACTCGCTCGGACCTGGCGGGCGCGCCCGTCTTGATCTGACCGCAGTCGGTCGCGACGGCGAGGTCGGCGATCGTCGTGTCCTCGGTCTCGCCCGAACGGTGCGAGAGCACGGCGGTGTAGCCGGCGCGCTGCGCGAGCTTGACCGCGTCGAGCGTCTCGGTGAGCGTGCCGATCTGGTTCACCTTCACGAGGATCGAGTTGCCGGCGTGCTTCGCGATGCCGTCGGCGAGGCGCGCCGGGTTGGTGACGAACAGGTCGTCGCCGACGAGCTGCAGCTTCGAACCGAGCTCGGAGGTGAGCGTCGCCCAGCCCTCCCAGTCGTCCTCGGCCAGCGGGTCCTCGATGGAGACGAGCGGGTACGCGGCGGCGAGCTCGGCGTAGTACGCGCTCATCTCGGCTGCGGTGCGATCCTGTCCCTCGAAGCGGTAGACGCCGTTCTCGAAGAACTCGGTCGACGCGACGTCGAGGCCGAGCGCGATGTCGGTGCCGAGCGTGAAGCCGGCCGTGCCGATCGCCTCGGCGATGAGGTCGAGCGCCGCGCGGTTGTTCTCGAGGTCGGGGGCGAAGCCGCCCTCGTCGCCGAGGCCCGTCGAGAGGCCCTTCGACTTCAGCAGGCTCTTCAGCGCGTGGTACGTCTCGACGCCCCAGCGGAGGCCCTCGGAGTAGGTGGGCGCGCCCACCGGGAGGACCATGAACTCCTGGATGTCGACGCCGGTGTCGGCGTGCGCGCCGCCGTTGATGATGTTCATCATCGGAACGGGGAGCACGTGCGCGTTCGGGCCGCCGAGGTAGCGGAAGAGCGGCAGGTCGGCCGAGTCGGCCGCGGCCTTCGCGACCGCGAGGCTGACGCCGAGGATCGCGTTGGCGCCGAGACGGCTCTTGTTGTCGGTGCCGTCGGCCTCGATGAGGGCGGCGTCGACGACGCGCTGGTCGGCGGCGTCGAGGTCTTCGATGGCCGGGCCGAGCTCGTCGAGCACGGCGTCGACGGCCTTCTGCACGCCCTTGCCGAGGTAGCGGTCGGCCTCGCCGTCGCGCAGCTCGTACGCCTCGAACGCGCCGGTCGACGCCCCCGAGGGCACCGCGGCCCGCGAGACGGTCCCGTCGTCGAGGAGGACCTCGACCTCGACCGTGGGGTTGCCGCGCGAATCCAGGATCTCCCGTGCGCCGACAGCTTCGATGAATGCCACAGTGAACTCCTCTGTGATGGGGATGTGCGAGGACGACTCCGTCGTTGCCCGCACGACAGTCTAGGACCCCGGTTCCGAGGGCCGCTCGCGTATGTCGGCGCAGCCGGCGCTACTCGCCGAGGTCGCGGAAGGCGAGCGACGCGGCATCCGTCGTCTCGGCGTCGACGGGCGCCCAGGCGTCGAAGCCGTCCGCGGTCACGCGCTCGAGCAGCCCCCGGAGGTTCTTCACGCGCCGCTCGAACCGCACGCGCATGCCGGATGCCACGAGCTCGTGCTTGAGCGCGAGCAGCGAGGCCGGCTCGAGGTCGGCGTCGTGCACGAGCACGACCGAGCGCGGACGGCCCTCGTCGCGTACGGCGAGCAGGTCGACGATGCGCTCGAAGCCGATCGAGAACCCGCACGCGGGCACCTCGTGCCCGAGGAAGCGGCCGATCATGTGGTCGTAGCGTCCGCCGCCGCCGAGCGAGTAGCCGTGGTCGGGGTGCGCGATCTCGAAGATCGTGCCGGTGTAGTAGCCCATGCCGCGCACGAGCGTCGGGTCGAAGTCGACGGGGGTGCCCGGCACGGCGGCGCGGAGCGCCATGAGCTCCCGGTAGGCGTCGAGGTCGAGCCAGGCGGGCGGCGGCACGACGCCGTCGGCGAGGTGCCAGTCTGCGGTCGCGAGCTGGCGCAGCTCGTCCGCGACGTCCGCCCTTTCGACGCCCAGCGTCGCGAGCTCGGCCGCGACGCCGTCGGGCCCGATCTTGTCGAGCTTGTCGATCGTGATGAGCGCTCGCTCGCGGAGCTCGTCGGGCACGCCCCACGAGCCCAGGATGCCGGCGAGGATGCGCCGGTCGTTCAGGCGGATGCGGCAGCCCTCGAGCCCGAGCGCGTCGAGCGCGCCGACGGTCGCGGTCAGCAGCTCGAGCTCGGCGAGCGGCCCGGCCTCGCCGATGATGTCGATGTCGCACTGCACGAACTGCCGGTACCGGCCCTTCTGCGGGCGCTCGGCGCGCCACACGGGCGCGATCTGGATGGCGCGGAAGACCGGCGGCAGCGCGGCGCGGTGCGTCGCGTAGAACCGGGCGAGCGGCACGGTGAGGTCGTAGCGCAGGCCGAGGTCGGCGAGCGAGAGGGCGTCGCCGGATGCGGCGGCCGCCGCCAGGTCGTCTGCGGTGATGCCTCGCTTCATGACGGCGAACGCGAGTTTCTCGTTGTCGCCGCCGAGGCCGGCGTGCAGCCGGGCCGAGTCCTCCATGACGGGGGTCTCGATCTCGTCGAACCCATGGGTCGCGTACACCCCGCGGATCACCGAGAGCGCGTGCTCGCGGCGGGCCTTCTCGGCGGGCAGGAAGTCGCGCATGCCGCGCGGGGGCGTCACGGTCTGGGCCATGCGCTCCATTCTTCCAGCAGCGGATGCCCCGCCCGAACGCGGCGCGGAACGCTCGGTCGCCCGCCGGCTCCACCGTTCCGGACGGAGTTCTCCACATGCTGGCGATCCGCGGCCACACCCGGTCGCGGCCTCGCTAGGCTCGCGTCTCGTCGGCGCCGCGCCGACCCGAGGGAGGTCGGATGGCGGGCATCGAGGTTTCCGGGGTTTCTCGCGCGTTCGGCGACGTGCGCGCCGTTCGGAACCCGACATTCACGGTCGAGCCCGGCCACGTGGCGGGACTCATCGGGCCGAACGGCGCGGGCAAGACCACGCTGCTGCTCATGCTCGCCTCGCTGCTCCGGCCCGACGCGGGCACGATCCGCATCGCGGGCTTCGACCCGGCGGCCGATCCGGCCGAGGTCCGGGCCCGCATGGGCTGGATGCCCGACCTGCTCGGCTCATGGGCCTCGCTCACGGTGCGGGAGGCGCTCGTGATCAGTGCCCGCATGTACGGTCGCTCGACGGCCACCGCGAGGTCGCGTGCCGACGAACTCATCGAGCTCGTCGACCTCGACGAGCTCGCGGATCGCCCCACCCGAGTGCTCTCGCGCGGGCAGAAGCAGCGACTGAGCCTCGCCCGCGCCCTGGTCCACGACCCGGAGGTCCTGCTGCTCGACGAGCCCGCCTCGGGCCTCGATCCGGTCGCGCGGGCCGGGCTCAGGGCGCTCGTCCGCCGTCTCGCATCCGAGGGCCGGACGGTGCTCGTCTCGAGCCACGTCCTGGCCGAGCTCGAGGAGATGGCCGACCAGGCCGTCTACCTCTCCCGCGGCGTGACGGCGGCCGCCGACGAGATCGCCCGCGCGGCAGGCACCGCGCGCGACTGGCGGCTGCGATCGCTCGACCTCGAACGACTCCGGACGGCGCTCGACGCGGCCGGGTGGGGCGAGGTGGCCCGCATCGACAACCTGGGCGCCGTCGTCCCGCTCGCGTCGGAGGCCGACGCCGCGCAGCTCATCGCCCACCTCATCGGGTCCGGGGTGCCGGTCTCGTCGTTCGCCCCCGCGGTCGGCGACCTCGAGCACGTGTTCCTCGATCTCAGCCGCAACGGGGAGGAGGACGCATGACCGGCTTCCTGCAGGGCCTCTGGCTCGTCGTGACGCTCGACCTGCGCCAGCGTGTGCGCACCGTCGCCTGGTACGTGCTCCTCGGCGTGTTCGTGGTGCTCGTCGCCGGCGTCACCGTGCTGCTGGTGCTGGCGACGAACGCGTTCCTCGACGGCGGCGGCGGGGTCTTCTCGTCGATCGTCTTCTTCGTGCTGCTGCTCGGCACGCTCGTCTCCCCCGCGCTCAGCGCGAACGCGATCAACGGCGAGCGCGACGCGGGCACGCTCGCCACGACACAGGTGACGCTCGTCACGACGACCCAGATCGTGCTCGGCAAGTGGATCGCGGCGTGGATCACGGCGCTCGCGTTCCTCGCGGCGGCCCTGCCCTTCCTCATCTTCGCGGTCGCGCTCGGCGAGGTGCCGGCCCCGACGATCCTCGTCTCGACGCTCGTCACGGCGCTCGAGCTCGGGGTGGTCGCCGCGATCGGCGTCGGGCTCTCCGGCCTGTTGAACCGCCCGCTCTTCTCGGTCGCGGTGACCTACCTCCTCGTCGCCGCGCTCTCGATCGGCACGCTCATCGCGTTCGGCCTCGGCGGCGCGTCGGTGCAGTCCGAGGTGCGCAGCACGAACCACTACGTCGACTGGACGGCGGTCGAGCGCGACGGCGTGCCGCCCGGGGAGGAACCGCCCTGCCTCCCGCCGCAGACGTGGAGCTACGACGTGCCGCGGTTCGACCACGTGTGGGGCTTCCTCGCCGCGAACCCGTACGTCGTCGTGGCGGATTCCGCGCCGGCCGGCTTCGACTCGCACGGCACGCCGACCGACCTGTTCACGTGGATCGCGGTCGGCGTGCGCCAGGCCCAGCACGCTCCCGAGCTCGAGGTCGAGTTCGACGAGTGCGCGAACTGGACCCCCAGCGGCGCGGTCATCGACGACGACACGGAGACGGCGGAGGCCGTCTACGAGCGCTCGGTGCCGTCGTGGTTCGTCGGCCTCGCCATCCACCTCCTGCTGGCGGCCGCCGCACTCGCATGGGCGATACGGCGCACGGCGACGCCGGCGCATCGAATCCCGCGGGGCAGCCGCATCGCCTGATCCGCCGCCCCGCACGGCCGGACGTGCGTGCGGGGTCCCGATTCGATTCAGGCCTCGGCGGCCCGAACGTCCTCCTGCACCGCCCGGATCGCGCCGCGAAGCGCGCGCTCGGCGTCGAGCCCCTGTGCTCGTGCGGAGGCGACCAGGGCCATGAGGGTGTCGCCGAGCTCGGCCTCGGTGGACGGCGCGGACGAGGCATCCGTCGCCGCCCTGGTCACGCCGACCTTCTCGGCCTTGCCGAGCAGCTTCTGCGCGAGCGCGAGCGCGGGCATGCCCTGCGGGACGCCGTCGAGCACGCTCGTGCGGTGCGGCTTCTCGCTGGCCTTCAGGTCGTCCCAGAAGGCGACGACGTCGGCCGCGGTCTCGGCCTCGCGGTCGCCGAAGACGTGCGGATGACGCGCCACCATCTTCGCGGTCATGTGGCGGGCGACGTCGTCGATGTCGAAGTCCTCGCCCGGCGTGTGCGCGGCGAGGTCGGCGTGGAAGAGCACCTGGTAGAGCACGTCGCCGAGCTCCTCGATCATCTCCTCGCGACTGCCCGACTCGATCGCGTCGATCAACTCCCAGCACTCCTCCACGAGGTACTGCACGAGCGACTCGTGGGTCTGGTCGGCGTCCCAGGGGCACCCGCCGGGCGCGCGCAGGAGGGCGACGGTCTCGACGAGCTCCGCCAGTCCGGTCGCGGTGCCGCCGGGCACGATCGGCGCCCGCTCCGCGGCATCCGCCCTCATGCCGCCGCCCGCTCGAGCCTCGCCCATGCGTCCTCCCCAGTCCGTGCTCCGTGACGCGCGACGGTGCCGCGGGCCACGCTGCCATGCTAGGCGCCGATAGGATCGTCCACGGAGTGCCGGGAAGTCTGGTCGGCCGATCCGCGCCCACTGCGCGGTCGCACGTGAAACCCGGCGACCTCGTCGCCAGACAGGGGACCCATGGACGCCCAGACGGGCCGGACTCCCGTGACGGTCCGGCAGTTCGCCGGCGCAGCCGCACGCAACTTCCTCGGCGACGCGCCGCGCTGGTACAAGGCGACCATCGTCGCATTCCTCATCGCCAACCCGCTCGTGCTCCTCGCGTTCGGGCCGTTCGTGACCGGATGGCTCTTCGTCGCCGAGTTCATCTTCACGCTGGCGATGGCGCTGACCTGCTATCCGCTCCAGCCCGGCGGGCTCCTGGCGATCGAGGCGGTCGTCATCGGCATGACGAGCGCCGAGAGCGTGTACCACGAGACGACGCAGAACTTCGCGGTCATCCTGCTGTTGATCTTCATGGTCGCGGGCATCTACTTCATCCGCGAGCTGCTCCTCGTCGTCTTCACCAAGCTGCTCGTCGCCGTGCGCTCGAAGGTGCTGCTCTCGCTCACGTTCGTCGTCGCCGCCGCCGTGCTCTCGGCCTTCCTCGACGCGCTCACCGTGATCGCGGTCGTCATCGCGGTGGCGACCGGCCTGTACTCCGTGTACCACCGGTTCGCGTCCGATCGCGGCTTCGACGACGACCACGACCACGAGGACGACGAGCTCGTCAACGACCCGCACCGCGGTGACCTCGAGCGGTTCCGGCTCTTCCTGCAGAACCTGATGATGCACGCCGCCGTCGGCACCGCCCTCGGCGGGCTCGCCACCCTCGTCGGCGAACCGCAGAACCTCGTCATCGGCGAGCTGCTCGGCTGGGGCTTCATGGACTTCTTCGTCCACATGCTGCCCATCTCGCTCCCCGTCTTCGTCGTCGGCCTCGGCACGACGCTCCTCCTCGAGCGCACGCGCTGGTTCGGGTACGGCGCCGAGCTGCCGGCATCCGTCCGCGAGGTCATGGAGCGCTGGGACCGCCGCGAGTCCGCGCGGCACGACCCGCGTCGCCGCGCCCGCCTGGTGGTTCAGGGCGTCACGGCGCTGCTGCTGGTCGCCGCGCTCGCGTTCCACCTCGCCGAGGTCGGCCTCATCGGGCTCATGGTGATCGTGCTCGTCACGGCCTTCAACGGCGTCATCAGCGAGCACCGGCTCGGGCGGGCCTTCCAGGACGCGCTGCCGTTCGCGGCACTGCTCGTCACGTTCTTCGCGATCGTCGCGATGATCAACGACCAGGGGCTCTTCACGCCCCTCATCGAGTTCGACCTCGCGCAGCAGGGTCAGCAGCAGCTGACCTTCCTGTTCCTGCTGACCGGCGCGCTCTCGGCGATCAGCGACAACGTGTTCGTCGCCACGGTCTACATCACCGAGGTCGCGAGCGCCTTCGACGCCGGCGTGATCACGCGCGCCCAGTACGAGGCGCTCGCGGTGACGGTCAACGCGGGCACGAACGTGCCGAGCATCGCCACGCCGAACGGGCAGGCGGCGTTCCTGTTCCTGCTGACGTCGGCGCTCGCGCCGCTCATCCGGCTCGGGTACGTGCGGATGCTGTGGATGGCCCTGCCGTACACGATCACCCTGACCACGACGGCGCTGCTCGCGATCACCTACCTGCTCTGAGCCCCGCCCCTCCCGCCCGTCCGGTCCGCTCCGGGCCGGAACGGCGGGTCGGATAGGCTGGAGTGCGAGCGGCCGGCGGAACGCCGCGCGCTCGACGACCACGACGCCGTCCGTCACGAACCCGGAGGAGCGCCGACGACTCCCCCGGCGCCGTCCGACCTGGAGCCACATGAACCTCCTCCGTTCCGAACGCCTCGCCTCCGTGCTGCTGCTCACCGCCGCCGTGCTCGGACTCGTCATCGCGAACCTGCCGTTCGGTCCATCCGTGATCGCGCTGATGGACGTGCACATCGACATGCCGTGGATCGGCCTCGACCTGTCGACCGACCACTGGATCAGCGACGGCCTGCTCGCGATCTTCTTCTTCGTCGTGGCGGTCGAGCTGAAGCGCGAGCTCGTGATCGGCGAACTGAACTCGTTCTCGAAGGCGCTGCTGCCCACGATCGCGGCCATCGGCGGCGTCATCGTGCCGGCGCTCATCTACCTGGCGTTCACCGTCGGCACCGACACCACCGAGGGCTGGCCGATCCCGACCGCAACCGACATCGCCTTCGCCCTCGGCGTCCTCGCGGTGTTCGGACGCTGGATCCCGACGCGCGTGCGCGTCTTCCTGCTGGCGCTGGCCGTCATCGACGACCTCATCGCGATCCTCCTCATCGCGTTCTTCTTCACCGCCGATGCAGACCTGGCGTCGCTCGGATTCGCCGCGATCGCCGCCGCGCTCTTCGGTGCGGTGAGCCGGCTGCTGAAGCCGCGCGCCGAGTGGATCCTCAAGCGTCGTCCGCAGTGGCCCGTGATGGTCGCCCTCTGGGTGCTCGCCGTGCTCACGTGGTACTTCGTCTACCAGTCGGGCGTGCACGCGACCATCGCGGGCGTCGTGCTCGGCCTGGTCATGGCCAGGCGCCCCGCCGGTCGTGCGGCGCACGACCTCGAACCGGTCTCGAACGGCGTCGTGTTGCCGCTGTTCGCCTTCTCGGCGGCGATGGTCGTCATCCCCTACGTGCACCCGCGCGAGTTCGACCCCGCGTTCTGGGGCATCCTCGTGGGGCTGCCGGTCGGCAAGATCGTGGGCATCATCGTCGCGGGTGGCCTGGGGCTGCTCGTCGCACGTAGACGGTCGGGCGTTCCGCTCACGATCGGCGACCTGGCGACGGTCGGCGCGCTCGGCGGCATCGGCTTCACGGTGTCCCTGCTCATGAACGAACTGGCGTTCGTGGGGAAGCCGGAGGTCATCGACCTCGGCACCCTGGCCGTCCTCCTCGGCTCCGGCATCTCGATGGTCGTCTCCGCGATCCTCGTGTCGGTGCGCTCGCGCCAGTACCGTGCCGCCGGCGCACAGCCCGGCACGGGCGGTGCGTTCGCACACTGATCCGGGCGGCGTCGGAGGTTCGCTCCAGACGTTGCCGAGCGTGGAACCCCGGCCGGGCGGGTCGCGGTCGCGCGCTCAGTGCACGAACGCGAGCAGACCTCCGATCGCGATGAAGAGCACTCCGAACGTCACGTCGATCGTCCGCTGTCCCCTCCGCGACCGGGTGAACCGCCGCATGCCGTGCGCGGCGATCGCGAAGAAGCCCCACATCACGATGACGTCCACCGCGACCACCGTGGCGGCGACGATCGCGTACTGGGGCGGCAGCGGCAAGTCGGGTCGGATGAACTGCGGCAGGAACGCGAGGAAGAACACGATCGCCTTGGGATTGAGCAGGTTCACCCACATCCCCCTCCGGAACATCGACCAGCGCGACTCGGCCGGAGGCGGCGATGTCGCGGCGTTCGGACCGTCGACGGAATCGACGTCGGGCTCGTCGGGCTCGTCGTCCTCACCGGGGTCGACGGGCTTGCGCAGGATCTGCCGCACCCCGAGGTAGACGAGGTACGCGGCTCCGGCGTAGCGGATGACCTCGAAGGTCACGGGCGAGTTCGCCACCAGCACCCCCACGCCGAGCGCGACGATCGCGATGTGCACGACCAGCGCGGCCTGCTGGCCGAGGATGCCCCAGATGGAGCGGCGGAAGCCGTGGCTCAGCGCGTTTCCCATCGTGTTGATCGCCCCGGCACCGGGGGTGAAGCTGATCGCGAAGCACGCGGCGAGCAGCGTGATCCAGAGCGAGAACGGCACCGCGACGGCCCTCGGTCACGCGTCAGCCGGCGGTCGCCGGCGTGCCTTCGGCCGGTGCGACCGGCTGCTCGGTCGGGAAGATCACGCCGATCAGGTTCGACACCCACTCGATGAGGTCGGCGTCTCCCGGTGCCTCGCCGCCAGGCGTCGGGAACGGCACCAGGATCACGTCGTTCTGCGGGAACAGCTTCGCGCCCGGGTACATGCGCTCGAGCCTCACGCGACGCGAGTCGGGGAGCTTCGCGGGCGCGATGCGCAGCTTCGACCCCGTTGCGATGACGTCGGAGAGCCCGGCGAGCTGCGCGGTTCGGCGCAGGCGCGAGACCGCGACGAGGTGCTCGACCGACTCGGGCAGGTCGCCGTACCGGTCGACGAGTTCCTCGACGACGAGGTCGATCTGGCCGTCCTTGGCGGCCGGCCCGCTTGCGGCCGAGAGCTTCTGGTAGGCCTCGAGCCGCAGTCGCTCGCTGTCGACGTAGTCTTCGGGGATGTGCGCATCGACCGGCAGCTCGAGCCGCAGCTCGGTCTGGCCCTCGGCGACCTCGCCGCGGAACGCGTTCACGGCCTCGCCGATCATGCGCAGGTAGAGGTCGAAGCCGACGCCCGCGATGTGCCCGGCCTGCTCGGCGCCGAGCAGGTTGCCGGCGCCGCGGATCTCGAGGTCCTTCAGCGCGACCTGCATGCCGCTGCCGAGCTCGTTGTTCGCCGCGATCGTCGACAGCCGGTCGTGCGCGGTCTCGGAGAGCGGCTTGGCCGGGTCGTACAGGAAGTAGGCGTAGGCGCGCTCCCGACCACGGCCCACGCGGCCCCGGAGCTGGTGCAACTGCGAGAGGCCGTACTTGTCGGCACGGTCGATGATGATCGTGTTCGCGTTGGAGATGTCGAGGCCGGTCTCGATGATGGTCGTCGAGACGAGCACGTCGAACTTGCGCTCCCAGAAGTCGACGACGATCTGCTCGAGCACGTGCTCGTTGAGCTGGCCGTGCGCGACCGCGATGCGGGCTTCGGGCACGAGTTCGGCGAGCTGCGCCGCGACGCGGTTGATCGAGGAGACCCGGTTGTGCACGAAGAACACCTGGCCCTCGCGGAGCATCTCGCGGCGGATGGCGGCGGCGACCTGTTGGTCGGTGTAGGGCCCGACGAACGTGAGGATCGGGTGGCGGTCCTCCGGTGGCGTGGCCAGGGTCGACATCTCGCGGATCCCGGTGACGGCCATCTCGAGCGTGCGCGGGATCGGCGTGGCGCTCATGGCGAGGATGTCGACGTTCGTCTTGAGCCTCTTCAGCGCGTCCTTGTGCTCGACGCCGAAGCGCTGCTCCTCGTCGATGATCAGCAGGCCCAGGTCCTTGAACGCGATGTCCTCGGTCAGGATCCGGTGCGTGCCGATCACCATGTCGACCGTGCCGTCGGCGAGGCCGGCGATGGTCTCGCGCACCTCCTTGTCGGTCTGGAACCGGCTGAGCGCGCGCACGTGGACCGGGAACCCGGCGAAGCGCTCCGAGAACGTCTCGACGTGCTGCCGGACCAGGAGGGTGGTGGGCACGAGCATCGCCACCTGCTTGCCGTCCTGGATCGCCTTGAACGCCGCACGCACGGCGACCTCGGTCTTGCCGAAGCCGACATCGCCCGCGAGCAGCCGGTCCATCGGGATCGGCCGCTCCATGTCGGCCTTCACCTCGTCGATCGTCTGCAGCTGGTCGGGCGTCTCGGCGAAGGGGAACGCCTCCTCGAGTTCGTGCTGCCAGGGCGTGTCCTGACCGAACGCGTGGCCCTTGGCCGCCATCCGCGCCGAGTACAGCTTCACGAGCTCCACGGCGATGTCGCGGACGGCCTTGCGTGCGCGCGACTTCGCCTGCGACCAGTCGCTGCCGCCCATCTTCGACAGGCTCGGCGCCTCGCCGCCGACGTAGCGGCTGAGCAGGTCGAGCTGGTCCATCGGCACGTAGAGGCGGTCGCCGGCCTGGCCGCGCTTCGACGGCGCGTACTCGAGCACGACGTACTCGCGCACCGTCTTCGGCGCCTGCTGGATGCCGGCGGTTCGGCTCGGTCCGGTCGGCCGGGAGCCGGCCGCCACCTCGCGCTGCACGAGCTCGACGAAGCGCCCGATGCCGTGCGTGGAGTGCACGACGTAGTCGCCGGCCTTGAGCTGGAGCGGGTCGACGACGTTGCGACGGCGGCTCGCGAGCTTCTTGACCTGACGCGTGTCGTATCCGGCCGAACGACCGTAGAACTCGGCCTCGGCGATGAGCCCGACCTTGGCCTCGGGCACTTCGAACCCGGCCGCGGCCTGTGCCTGCACGAGGAACGCGACGCCGGGTTCGAGCTCGTCGGGCACGGAGTCGACGATGCGGCCGGCGAGCCCGTGCTCGGCGAGCACGTCGCGCGCGCGCTCGACGAGGCCGTGCCCGGCGGCCGCGACGACGAGGCTCCAGCCGTCGCGGAGCCGTTCGCCGACGTGCGCGACCGCGCCCTCGACGTTGCCCTGGAAGCTCGGCACGGTGGTGGCTGCGACGCGGACGTAGGAGGCATCCGCCCCGCCTGCCGTCTCGCCGACGGCCTCGGCCGCGTCGCCCTGGTCGAAGCTCGAGAAGGTCCACCACACGCGGTCGGGGTCGGCTGCCCCCGGCGCGCTGAACAGCACCGATTCGCGCAGCGCGCGGAGGGTCAGGAAGTCGCCGGCGGCGAGGTCGATCGGGGCTGCGGCGCCCGCCGTCGCGGCGTCCCACGCTGCCGCGAGGAACTCGCGGTTCGTCTCGCCGAGGCTGACCGCGCGACCCGCGACGCGCTCGGGCCCGACGACCGCCACCGCGGCGCCCTCGGGCAGGTAGGACGTGACCGGCACGAGCCGCTCGAGCAGGGCCGGTGCGAGCGATTCCATGCCCTCGACGGGGATGCCCTCGGCGATGCGCTCGAGCATGCCCGAGAGGTTGGGGAACTCGTGCACCATCTCGCGAGCGCGTTGGCGCACGGGTTCGGTGAGGAGCAGCTCGCGGCTCGGCGCGAGGAGGACCCGCTCGACCCGATCGGGCAGCGAGCGCTGGTCGGCGACCGAGAACGCCCGGAGTTCCTCGACCTCGTCGCCGAAGAAGTCGACGCGGACCGGGTGGTCGGCCGTCGGCGGGAACACGTCGAGGATGCCGCCGCGCACGGCGAACTCTCCCCGGCGCGACACCATGTCGACGCGCGCGTAGGCGAGGTCGACCAGGCGCACGGCGATGTCGGAGAGGTCGTGCCCGCGACCGCCCTCGACGAGCTCGAGGGGGGCGAGGTCGGCGAGGTTGTCGGCGACGGGCTGCAGTGCGGCGCGCACCGATGCGACAACGACCAGCGGATGCCTCGTGCCCTCGCCGCTCCACGCCGCGATCCGCCGGATCGCGTGCAGGCGGCGGCCGACCGTTTCGGCGCTCGGGCTGAGCCGCTCGTGCGGGAGCGTCTCCCAGGCTGGGAACTCGAGGATCTCGGCGTCGTCGAGGTACGGCGCGAGCGAACTGCGCAACGCCTCGCCCTCGCGGCTCGTCGCCGTGACGACGAAGAGCACCGGCGGGTGGCCGTTCGCGGCGCGTCGGCCGAGCAGGCCGGCGAGGAGCGGCGCGTCGAGCCCTGCGGGCGCTGAGAAGTCGGCGTTCCGCTCGGCCTCCGCGAGGGCTCGATCGATCGTGGAGGCGCGCGAAAGCGCCGTGTTCAAGCCCTGCAGGATCACCGGAGCAGTCTACGCGCGCCCCCTGACACCGCCGCCGGACGTGCGGACGGAGGCGCCGCACGGCGGCCGGGTGCCTGCCGGTCGGCGGCCGCCGATAGCATGGTCGCCGCCCACTCCCTCAGGAAGGACCACCGCATGATCATCGCCGCCGCCGACGGCTCCGCCCTCGGCAACCCCGGCCCGGCGGGCTGGGCCTGGTACGTCTCCGACGACTGCTGGGCGGCGGGCGGATGGCCCCGCGCGACGAACAACCAGGGCGAGCTGACCGCGGTGCTCGAGCTGTTCCGCGCGACCGCCCACCTCGACGACGAGCTGCTCGTGCAGTGCGACAGCCAGTACGTGATCAACTCCGTCACGAAGTGGATGGCCGGCTGGAAGCGCAAGGGCTGGCGCAAGGCCGACGGCTCCCCCGTGCTGAACCGCGAGCTGCTCGAGCAGCTCGACGCCGCGATCGCCGGGCGCCGCTACCGCTTCGAGTGGGTCCGCGGCCACGTCGGCCACCCGATGAACGAGGCCGCCGACGAGCGGGCCCGCGCCGTCGCCGAGGCGTACCGCCGCGGCGGCGACATCCCGGTCGGGCCGGGCTGGCTGGGCGACTGCGAGCCGGCGCCGCAGAACGCGGCCGGTGCGCCGCCCGCCACGACCACGGAGCCCCCGGTTCCCGCGGCGGCCGTCATCGCCGATCGGGAGTCCGAGGACGCCGCCCTCTTCGACTTCGACGAGCCCGAGGCCGATTGGCGCACGCTCTCGCTCGAACTGACCACCGAGGAGCACACCCGCCTGGTCGAGCGCGCTCGCGCGGCCGGGCTCACCCCGGAGGAGTTCCTCCGCGGCCTCATCTGATGGGACAGCGTCGCGCCATGACCCCTCGTTCCGGGCGGAAGCGCCCCGGACTCACCCTCATCTCGGCCCTGGCCGTCGCAGTGCTGCTGCTCGGCGTGTGGATCGCCACGCGGCTCGTGCCCGACCCGAGGCCCGCCTCGACGACGGCTGCCGAGGGCGAACTCACCGAGGTGTTCGACGAGATCGAAGGGACCATCCCGGAGGACCTCGTGCTCGCCTCGACGCAGACGAGCGAGGAGGTCGCGTGCGTCACCGGCGAGGGCGGCCGACAGGTGAACGTTCGACGGGTGGTCGACCTCGATCCCGACCTCGATCGAGTGGCGTGGGTCAATGCGCTCGGCAGGGAGTTCACGTCCGAGGACGGTTGGGAGTATCGCGGACCGGAGTACCGCACCGAGCCGCTCCGGGCGAAGCTGGTCGATCGACGGCTCCTCGTGACCCAGATCACGGCCAGCATCGAGAGCGGGTCGCCGCGCATCATCCTCCGGTCGACGAGCCGGTGCACGGCCCCGGACTGAGCCGGACGGCCCCGACCAGCACGAGCACGGTGATGACGCGGCGCCGATCACGCCCGCGACGATCATCTCCATCGACGCCTCCTCCGAACTGCGCTCACGGTGGTAGTGCCGGGTGTCCGCTCGCGGGCTCGCCGGCTTCGGGCGCGCCGAGCGCGTCGATGACCGGCATCGACCGGGCTCGGGCGGCCGCTCGGAGAGGTCGACGAGCGCGGCGCGCACGCGCTGGAGGTCCGCGATGCGATCGTCGAGGTCGTCGATCCGCGCCGCGACGAGGCCGGCGACCTCGGGCGGCATCCCGCGGTCGGAGAGATCGAGGAACCCGGCGATGTCGGTGAGGGTGAAGCCGAGCGCCTTGGCGCGCCCGATGAATCTCATGCGCGCCGCCGTCGAGGCCGCGTAGCGTCGGT
Source organism: Agromyces excoecariae (assembly GCF_051715505.1). Taxonomy (NCBI): domain Bacteria; kingdom Bacillati; phylum Actinomycetota; class Actinomycetes; order Micrococcales; family Microbacteriaceae; genus Agromyces; species Agromyces excoecariae. The sequence goes on from NZ_JBPSLA010000009.1 coordinate 78,275, forward strand.
ACCCCGCACGGCTGCGCTCCGGCTCGGCGATGAGGCCGCGACGTTCGTAGAACCGGACGGTGCTCACGGGCACGCCCGCGGCGGCGGCGAGTTCCGACGTGTGCATCACCGAACGGCCCTGACGACCCCGATCGCCTGCAGGAACGCCCAGATCGCCTCCGGCACCAGGAACACCACGATCACGGGGCTCGCCCCGCCCAGGAGCGCCGTCACCATCCACGTCGAGAAGGCTACGCGGCCGACGGTGTCGATCGCGATCAACGACGCGAAGGGGTACCGGATGCGCGCGACCGCCCACATGGTGACGGCCGTGCCCATCATCGCCGTGAGCATGAGCTCGAACGGTCCGAGGACGGGCGGCGGGCTGCCGGGGAGCCCCAGCGCGACGTGCGCGGCGCGCAGGGATCCGAGCACGGCGGCCGCAGTCCACGGGGTCGCGAAGCCCAGGGTCACGACGAGGTCGTAGATCGCCCCGGCCCGGCCGAGCGGAACGCGGCGCTCGGCTCGCGGCGACGCCGGCGCTGGCGGCGCGGGCCGTTCGGGGGACGGACGAGTGGGGACGGTCTCAGTGGTCATGACGTCATGCTCGAGCCTGCACTGCGGTGCAGGGTCAAGTCGACGCGCTACGCCGGCGAGTGGAACCGCTGCTGCGCCGCCACGAGCCCGTGCTCGACGACGGCCTCGACCGCGTCGGCGGCATCCGCGAGCAGGTTCGGGAGCGCGTCGCGCTCGGGCCCGGCGAAGTCGCGCAGCACGTAGTCCGCAGCATCCATGCGACCCGGCGGACGCCCGACGCCGACGCGAACCCGGGTGAAGTCGGGCGATCCAGCAGCCTTCTGGATGTCGCGCAGGCCGTTGTGGCCGCCGTGGCCGCCGCCGCGCTTCAGTCGCACGGTGTCGAACGGGATGTCGAGCTCGTCGTGGACGACGATGAGGCGATCGACGCCGAGCGAGTAGAACTTCAGCAGCGCCGAGACCGGCCCTCCCGAGGTGTTCATGTAGCTGTTCGGCTTCGCGAGCACGAGCTTCGGCCGGCCCGGGCCGAGGAACCCCTCGGCGACGCGCGATGGCGTCTTGTGGCTCTTGAAGGTCGCGCCGATGCGCGACGCGAGTTCGTCGGCGACCATCTGGCCGACGTTGTGCCGGTTGCCGGCGTACTGCGCGCCGGGGTTGCCGAGGCCGACCACGAGCCAGGTGTTGTCGGACACGGCCTCGTCCTTCCGGCGGTGCAGGAGGCGGTCGATGAGGTTCACGGATGCCTCCGGGCAGGGTGGGTGGGAACGGCGGAGGGCCCGCGGCCCCGCGATCCGAGCGTACCCGGATGCGGCGCCGCGGACCCTCGCGACGAAGCGGGATCGACTACTCGGCCGACTCGCCCTCGGCGGCCTCCTCGGCGGGAGCGGCCGCGGCGGCCTCCTCGCCCTCGGCGGCCTCGGGCTCCTCGCCCAGGTCGACCTTCTGCGGCACGTGCACGTTGATGACGAGCATCTCGGGGTCGCTGACCAGCGTGGCACCCTTGGGCAGCTCGACATCGCTCGCGAGCAGCTTGGTGCCCTCCTCGAGGCCCTCGACGCTCACGACGACGTTCTCGGGGATGTGGGTCGCCTCGACCTCGAGCGACAGCGTGACCGCGTCGAGGTCGGCGATGGTGCCGGCCGCGGGCTCGCCCTCGACGTGCACCGGAACCTCGACCTGGACCTTCTCGCCGCGCTTGACGACGATGAGGTCGATGTGCTCGATGATCTGGTGCACCGGGTCCTTCTGCACGTCCTTGACGAGCGCGAGCTGGCTCTTGCCCTCGATCTGGAGGTCGAGCACGGCGTTCGCCTTGCGGATGAGCAGCGCGGTCTGGTGGCCGGGCAGCGTCACGTGCTTGGGGTCGGTGCCGTGGCCGTAGAGCACGGCGGGGATCTTGTCGAGGGCGCGGATCTTGCGGGCAGCGCCCTTGCCGAACGACTCGCGCAGTTCGGCGACGACCTTGTTGTCTTCGTCCATGGTGATGGCTCCTTGCGGGCTCGCGGCCCAGAGTGGGTTTTCCGTTGTGTCAACTCGAACGCCCGGGGCCGCGCGCGCAGCCAGCGTGAGGAACAGCCGTGAGTCTGGTTCCACCGCGTCGATAACGGATGCCGCACCGGGACGAGCCCGGCTCCGGCGGCATCCCTCGCCGAAGTTCAATGGGCCAGTCTACCGGATGCCGCAGCCGAAACGGTGCGATGTGAGAGCATCGTGCCTGTGAGCACCCCGGGGGCCCTGTGGCGGTCGTCGCACCCCGGACCGACGACGATCGTCACCGCGCTCGCGCTGGCGCTCGGCTGGTCGGCCGAGCTCGATCCGGCCCGCATCGTGCTGCTCGCGCTGGCGGTGTTCGCGGGCCAGCTCTCGGTCGGGATCTCCAACGACGCGATCGACGCCCCACGCGATCGGCTCGCGTCGAGACCGGACAAGCCGATCGCGCGCGGCGAGGTCGGACGCCGCGTCGCGTGGACTGCGGCGCTCGCCGCCCTGGCATCCGCCCTGGTGCTCTCGGCACTGCTGAGCTGGGCGACCCTCGCCGCCCACGCGCTCGCCCTCGGGTCGGCGTGGGCGTACAACGCGCGGCTCAAGTCGACGGCGGCCTCGATCGTGCCGTTCCTCGTGAGCTTCGGGATCTTCCCGAGCCTCGCAACGCTGTCGGCACCCCAGCCCGCCCTCGCGCCGCCCTGGGCCTGGGTCGCCGGCGCCGCGTTCGGCGCGGCGGTGCACCTGACGAACGTGCTGCCCGACCTCGAGCAGGACGCCGCGACCGGGGTCCGGGGCCTTCCGCACCGCTGGGGTCCGAGGGTGGCGACGTCCGTCGCCGTCGGTGCCGTCCTCGTGGGCGCCGTGGCCGCCCTCGTCGGGTCGTCAGGGGGCGACGCGTCACGCGTCTCCACGTTCTCGTGGGTGTGCTTCGCCGGGGTCGTGGTGGTCGCGACGGCGACGCTCACCGCGGCGTTCCTGCGACCCCCGTCGCGCATGCTCTTCCGCCTGGTGATGCTGGCGGCGCTGCTCATGGCCGCCGAGGTCCTCGGGGCCGGCCAGGTGCTCGCCGCAGGCCGGGTGCTCGGGGCCTGACCCGATCGGGAGCGCCGGCGGCGCTCAGAACATCGACGGCACGGGTCGATCCGGGTAGAGTTCCAGCATCGCCCGGTCGTACCTGCGCTTCATCAGGAGGAGGTAGAGCAGGCGGATCGGAGCCGGGACGTTCGCGTGGTACCACTCCTCGCGCTCGGCCTCGGGGACGCTCGCGAGCAGCAGGCCGAGTTGCAGCGAGAGGACGTCCCTCGGGAACTCCCTGCGGCGCGCCAGCAGCGTCGCGCGCGTGTGCGCCTCGAGCTGGTCCCACTCCTGCTGCGACATCACCGCGCCCGCGACCGGGAGGATCTCGTCCTCCTCCTGGCCGAGGTGCACCAGGAGCGTGTCCCGGAGGACCTCGATGTCGCCGGCGAACGCGTCTCGGAGCCCGGCGTCGGCGGTCTCGAGCCACGGGTCGAGCTGGGGCTCGATCCGGGCGAGCTGCGATGCCACCTCGGCGTGCTGCGCTCGCATGAGTTCGACGTGCACCGCGCAGGCGGGGTCGCGCGCGGCGAGCCGGTCCCACAGCACGGTGTCCTCGGTGCGGTGGTGCAGGTGCAGGGCGAAGAAGTCGAGCTTCGCGTAGATCCCGACCACGGCGGCGCGCTCGACGTCGCCCACCGGCACCTCACGGACCAGCAGCGGGAGCTCGCGGTACAGCCATCTGAAGATGCGATGGACGAGGATCATGCCCGACGTGTCGCACCCCGCGACCTGGCCGTCCGGGAGTGCCCCGGATGACGGCAGCTTCTCGGCCATCTCCACCCCCGTACTCGCCACGGACGAACGGGTGCATGCCGCAGCCCGCGGCGAACAACCGGATTCTACACCGGGCCGATTCCGCCCTCCCGGGCCGTTCGGTACACTCGCGCCCGTGGAGGAGCACGCTCCCGCGGATGGGAGCCGGAGCGTCGAACGTCGGCCGGGGTCGAGGACGAGACCGCGCCGATGGGAGCGCCACGTCGTCGTGGACGCGACCGTGCGCCATCCGGTCGAGGCGGTGTTCCCCTACCTCGCCGACCCGATGCGGTGGCACGAGTTCGCGCCGGCGGTCGCGTTCCGCCGGCAGCTCGACGACGGTCCGATCCGGGTCGGGACGCGATGGATGTCGACGGATCGGATCGGACCGTTCCGTGCGCACTTCATCGACACGCTCGAGCTCCTCGAGGAGGACCGGCGCGTGGTCTGGCTCTCCTCCGACCCGTGGAATGCGCGCGTCGAGTACGCGTGCACGGCCTCCGGCTCGGTGACGCGGATCAGGGCGGACTACCGGGGCGACCTCGGCGGCGCGCTGCGCTGGCAGGCGGGCTGGCTCCCGCGGTGGGCGACGCACTGGATCCTCGCCGGCGACTTCCGCCGACTGGATCGCCTCCTCACCCGGCGGGCCCGTGCCGCGCAGCGGTGGGAGCGGCGGCACGGCGTCGCGTCGCGGTGATCGCGCGGAGCCCGCCGTTATGCTCGCGGCATGGCTTCCCGACTGCACGATCTCGCCGTCGAGCACCTCGGCTCGCGGATCGTGTCGGGCGAGCTCGAACCCGGTGCGGTGCTGCGCACCGAAGTGCTCGAGGCCGACCTGCGGGTCTCCCGGTCGGTCGTGCGCGAGGCCGTTCGAGTGGCGCAGTCGCTGGGCCTCGTCGAGTCGGTGCGGCGCGTCGGGATCCGGGTGCTGCCGATGCCGTCGTGGAACCTGTTCGATCCGTCGGTGATCCGCTGGCGGCTCGAGTCCGAGCGGAAGGGGGCGCAGCTGCGCTCGCTCACCGAACTCCGCACGGCCGTGGAGCCGGTCGCGGCAGAGCTCGCGGCGCGGTTCGCCCCGCTCGAGCGGGGCGCCGAGCTCATGGGGATCGCCGCGGCCATGCGTGCGGCCGGACGCGAGGGCGACGCCGAGGCGTTCCTCGCCCACGACGTCGAGTTCCACCGAGCGGTGCTCCGGGCGTCGGGCAACGAGATGTTCGCGGCACTCGGCGACGCGGTCGGCGAAGTGCTGCGGGGACGCACGTCCAGCGGACTCATGCCCGCGCACCCCAGCGAGGAGGCCATGCAGTGGCACGTCGACGTCGCCGACGCGATCCTCGCAGGTCGGGCGGATGCCGCGCGCGCGGCCATGCTCCGCGTGCTGGGTCGCACGGCCGACGACGTCGAACGCACCTGGCGCGACATCCCGAGGGCCCAGCCGACGACCTGATCGCGGCCGCGGCGGCGTGAACCGATCCAGCGCCGTCATACGGCGCCATCCGTTTTAAATCATACGTATTCGATGCGATACTGATTTTCGTCTGATTCTTGACGGCGGCCGCGCTGCTAGCGTGGTCCCGGAAACCGCACCGACGCAGGAGCCATGAGCATGCCCGAGAGCACCACCACCGCCAGCGCCAACATCGGAGTCGTCGGCCTCGCCGTCATGGGCTCCAACCTGGCCCGCAACCTCGCCAGCCGCGAGGGCAACACCGTCGCGGTCTTCAACCGGTCCCCCGAGCGCACGCACACGCTCACGGGCGAGCACCCCGAGGCCGGCTTCGTCGCCTCCGAGAGCTACGACGCCTTCGTGGCCTCCCTCGCCAAGCCCCGCACGGCGATCATCATGGTCCAGGCGGGCCGGGGCACCGACGCCGTGATCTCCGAGCTCGTCTCGCGCTTCGAGCCGGGCGACATCATCGTCGACGGCGGCAACGCGAACTTCCACGACACGATCCGCCGCGAGGCCGAGATCAAGCCGACCGGCATCCACTTCGTCGGCGCCGGAATCTCCGGCGGCGAGGAGGGCGCGCTGCACGGCCCGTCGATCATGCCGGGCGGCTCGGCCGAGTCGTACGAGACGCTCGGCCCGATCCTCGCGTCGATCGCGGCGGTCGCCGAGGGCGAGCCCTGCGTCACGCACATCGGCACCGACGGCGCCGGCCACTTCGTCAAGATGGTGCACAACGGCATCGAGTACGCCGACATGCAGCTCATCGCCGAGGCCTACGACCTCATCCGCCGCGGCACCGGCAAGTCGCCCTCCGAGATCGCCGACGTCTTCGCCGAGTGGAACACGGGCGAGCTCGAGAGCTACCTCATCGAGATCACCGCCGAGGTGCTGCGCCAGACGGATGCCGCGACCGGGCAGCCGCTGGTCGACGTGATCCTGGACGAGGCCGGCGCCAAGGGCACCGGGGCCTGGACCGTGCAGAACGCGCTCGACCTCGGCGTGCCCGTCTCCGGCATCGCCGAGGCCGTGTTCGCCCGGTCGCTGAGCTCGAAGCGCGCCCAGCGCGAGGCCGCTGTCGACCTCCCCGGCCCCGACGAGGCCTGGTCGGTCGCCCCGGAGGACGCGGACGCGTTCATCGAGGACGTCCGCAAGGCGCTGTACGCGTCGAAGATCATCGCCTACTCGCAGGGCTTCGACGAGATCATCGCCGGCGCCGAGCAGTACGGCTGGGACGTGCACAAGGGCGACGTCGCGAAGATCTGGCGCGCGGGCTGCATCATCCGCGCCCGCTTCCTCAACCGCATCGCCGACGCGTACGCCGAGGACCCGAGCCTCGTCGCGCTCGCCGTCGCGCCGTACTTCCGCGACGCCATCGCGAGCGGGCAGGGCGCCTGGCGCCGCGTCGTCGCGACCGCCGCGCAGGCGGGCATCCCGACCCCGGCGTTCTCGTCGTCGCTGGCCTACTACGACGGGCTCCGCGCCGACCGCCTCCCCGCAGCGCTCGTCCAGGGCCAGCGCGACTTCTTCGGCGCGCACACCTACAAGCGCGTCGACCGGCCCGGGGTGTTCCACACGCTCTGGTCCGGGGATCGCAGCGAGATCGAGACCACGCCCTCGTCGCACTGACCGATACTGGACGGACGGATCCCACGCGAGGAAGGAGGGCCGGTGCGCGAACCAGCCTGGCGCCGTGACGGCGACGACCCGGACTACCGGTTCACCCTCGCCAACGAACGCACCTTCCTCGCGTGGATCCGCACCGCACTCGCGCTGCTCGCGGGCGCGGTGCTGCTCGACCAGTTCGCCACGGCGCTCGAGCCGCGCGTGGCCGTGCTGGTCCTCGCGGTCGTCCTCGCGATCGCGGCCGCGGTGCTCAGCGTCGGGGCGTACACGCGCTGGCGCGCCAACGAGATCGCGATGCGCCGGAACGGCCCGCTCCCGTTCAGCTGGGTGCTGCCCCTCATCTCCGGCATCGGCCTGCTCGCAGCGGCCGTGCTCGCGGTCCTGTTCGTGGTGACGTCATGACGGACGCCGCGGCGCGCGACCCGGGCCTGCAGCCCGAGCGGACCGCGCTCGCGTGGTCGCGCACGTCGTTCGCCGTCGCCGTGAACGCGCTCCTCGTCCTCCGCGAAGGACTCATCAGCGAGAAGACCTGGCTCGTCGCCGCATCCGTGGTCCTCCTGGCCGGCGCGGCCGCCATCCTCGCCGTCGGCTGGCACCGGCGGCGGTCGCTCGCCGCGGCGGGCACCCCGCTCCCGCTCCCGCTCCCCCTGGCCTGGGCCGTGCTCGGTGCCACGCTCCTCGCCTGCGCGGCGGCGACGTGGTCGATGCTCGCGAGTTCGCCGTGGTGAGCTACGACGGGCCCTCGAGCGGGTGGGAGGAGTCCGGCGGCCTCGACGACGGACCCGTCGTGGGCGCGCGCCGCAGGCGCGCGATCCGCATCGCCGTGGTGCTCGCGCTCGGTGCGATGGTGCTGCCGCTCGTGCTCTCGGCGTACGGCGTGGCCCGATCGGCGGCCGCGAACGCCTGCGCCGCCTACGTCGCCGACCTCAGCCGGCTCGACGAGTCGCGCGTCGAGTTCGATCTCTTCGCGCGGGGCGGGCCGGGATGGCTCTGCATCGCGATCGCGCCGTCGGGCACGAACACGGTGCTCGGCAACCTCGGGCCGATGCCCGCGTTCCCGAAGCCGGCGGCGCCGGGGCGCGACGCCTAGTCGGTCGACGCCTCGCCCGTGTCTCCCGACTCGGCCTGCAACCGCTCGCGCACCTGCCGCCGGATCACCTTGCCGATGAGCGAGCGCGGCAGGTCGTCGACCGCGACGACGCGTCGGGGCACCTTGTAGGGTGTCAGCCGGTCGCGCACCGCGGTGCGGATGCCCTCGGCATCGAGCGCGGCGCCGGGCTGGAGCACGACGGCGGCGACGACCTGCTCCCCCGAACGCTCGTCGGGCAGGCCCACGACGGCGCAGTCCGCGACATCCGGGTGCTGGCGGATCGCGTCCTCGACCTCGCTCGGCGCGACGTTGAAGCCGCCCGTGATGATGAGCTCCTTGATCCGGTCGACGATCCGCACGAAGCCGTCGGCGTCGATCGTGACGATGTCACCGGTGCGGAACCACGGCGCACCGCCGGCGGGATCGTCGACGAAGACGGCCGCCGTCTCCTCGGGCTTGTTCCAGTAGCCGCCGAACACCTGCGGTCCGCGCACGACGAGTTCGCCGCGCTCTCCAGCCGGCACGTCGTGCATCGGCTCGTCGGGGTCGACCACGCGGCACTCGGTGTCGGGCAGCGGCAGGCCGACGGTCCCCGCCTTGCGGGTGGGCGCGACCGGGTTCGCCATGAGCACGGGTGAGCACTCGGACAGCCCGTAGCCCTCGACGAGGTAGCCGCCGGTCTTCTCCTCCCACGGCTCGACGACTGATGCCGACAGCGGCATGGCCCCCGAGATCGCGATGCTGATGCCCTCGAGCGAGACGCCCTGCTCGGCGGCGGCAGCGGTGAGTCGCTCGTAGATCGGCGGCACCGCGGGCAGGAACGTCGGCGGATGCTTCCTCACGACCTTCAAGACGAGGTCGGGGTCGAACCGGGGGAAGAGCACGAGCCGCGAACCCATGCTCATCGCGAACGTGAGGCACAGCGTCAGCCCATACGCGTGGAACATCGGCAGCACCGCGTACACGACCGACGTGCCGCGCTCGATGTCGGGCACCCAGGCCCGCGCCTGCGCGGCGTTCGCGAGCAGGTTGGCGTGCGTGAGCGCGGCGCCCTTCGGGCTGCCCGTCGTGCCGCTCGTGTACTGGATGAGCGCCACGTCGCCGACGCGCGGGGCATGGATGTGCGCGCCGATGCGCTCGGATGCCACGAGCTCCCGCCACGGCACCGTGCCCTGCACGCTCGTGGTGAGCGCCGCCCGCGACTCGCGCGCCTTCGCGATCGGGAGCCGGAGCGCCAGGCGCGTCGCGAACGGCATGGCCCGGGTGAGGTCGACCGACACGATGTGGCGCATCGCGAGGTCGTCGGGGAAGTCCTGGATCGCGCTGACGACCTTGTCCCATGCGATCACGACCCGCGCACCGTGGTCCTCGAACTGGTGCCTGAGCTCGCGCGGCGTGTACAGCGGGTTGTGCTCGACGACGATCGCTCCGAGGCGCAGGACCGCGTAGAACGCGACGATGTGCTGCGGACAGTTCGGCAGGACGATCGCGACCGGCTCGCCGGCCTGCACGCCGAGTCGGCGCAGGCCCTCCGCAGCGCGATCGATCTGCTCGCCCAGCTCCGCGTACGACGTGACGCGACCGAAGAACTCGAGCGCGGGGCGATCCGGGTACTGCTCGACCGTGTGGTGGATGAGGTCGATCAGCGACCCCTCCGGCGCAGGGAGCGAATGCGGGACGCCCGGTGCGTAGCTCGCGAGCCAGGGCCTGGCCGCGGCATCCGTCATCAGGCCGCCCCGTCGAACATGCTCGTGACGGAGCCGTCCTCGAAGACCTCGTGGATGGCGCGGGCCAGGAGCGGCGCGATGGGCAGGACCGTGAGGCGATCCCAGCGCTTCTCCTCGGGCAGCGGCAGGGTGTCGGTGACGACGACGCGGTCGATGAAGTCGGACTGGAGGATCTCGGTCGCCGGGTTCGAGAACACCGCATGGGTGGCCGCGACCACGACGCCGGTGGCGCCGTTCGCCTTGAGCGCCTCGGCGGCCTTCACGATGGTGCGACCGGTGTCGATGAGGTCGTCGACGAGGAGGCACACGCGCCCGGCGACGTCGCCGACGATCTCGTGCACCGAGACCTGGTTCGGCACCAGGGGGTCGCGGCGCTTGTGGATGATCGCGAGCGGCACGCCGAGCTTGTCGGACCAGATGTCGGCGACGCGCACCCGTCCCATGTCGGGCGAGACGACCGTGAGGGTCTCGGGATCGAGCGAGTTCTTGAACTCCTCGAGGAGGACGGGCATCGCGAAGAGGTGGTCGACGGGCCCGTCGAAGAAGCCCTGGATCTGCGCCGCGTGCAGGTCGATGGACATGATCCGGTCGGCGCCGGCCGCCTTGTAGAGGTCGGCGACGAGGCGCGCCGAGATCGGCTCGCGGCCCCGGCCCTTCTTGTCCTGGCGGGCGTACGGGTAGAACGGGGAGACGACGGTGATGCGCTTCGCCGACGCGCGCTTCAGGGCGTCGACCATGATGAGCTGCTCCATGAGCCACTCGTTGATCGGCGCCGCGTGCGACTGGATCACGAAGGCGTCGGACCCGCGCACGCTCTCGTCGTAGCGCGCGTAGAGCTCGCCGTTGGCGAAGGTGCGCGCATCGGTCGGGACCAGCTCGCTGCCGAGCTCGGCGGCGATGTGCTTCGCGAGCGCCGGATGCGCGCGCCCCGACACGAGGACGAGCCGCTTGGATCCGGTGGTCTCGATTCCCGACATGGTCACAGTCCTTCCCACCGGCCTGGCCGGGTCCTATTCGGCTTCGCGCTCATCGCCCTCGTCGGTCTCGCCCGCCTCGAGCGCAGCCGCGGCCGCCTGAGCTGCCGCGGTTCCGGCACGATGCTGCTGGACCCATCCGTCGATGTTGCGTTGCGGGGCGACGTTCACGCCGAGCGCACCGGCCGGCACGTCCTTGCGGACGACCGTGCCTGCCCCCGTGTACGCCCCGTCCCCAATCGTAACGGGCGCGACGAACACGCCGTGCGACCCGGTCCGCACGTGCGAGCCGATCGTGGTGCGGTGCTTGTTCACGCCGTCGTAGTTGGCCGTGATCGAGCCCGCGCCGACGTTCGAACCCTCGCCGATCTCGGTGTCGCCGATGTACGACAGGTGCGGGACCTTGCTGCCCTGGCCGATGTGCGCGTTCTTCGTCTCGACGAAGGTTCCGATCTTGCCGTCGGCGTCGAGCACGGTGCCCGGGCGCAGGTACGCGAACGGGCCGACCGATGCGTCGGCACCGATCACGGCCAGCGTGCCATCCGTTCGCTTGACCTCTGCCCGTTCGCCCACCTCGCAGTCGACGAGGGTCGTGTCGGGGCCCACGATCGCTCCGGTCGCGATCGCGGTCGCTCCCTTGAGCTGGGTGCCGGGGCGGATGGTGACGTCGGGCTCGATGCGCACGGCGAGGTCGATCCAGGTCGTCGCCGGGTCCTCGACGGTCACGCCGTTCAGCTGCCAGCCGCGCACGATGAGCGCGTTGAGTCGCGCGGCGGTCTCGGAGAGCTGTGCGCGGTCGTTGACGCCCGCAACGAGCCACGCCTCGGAGACCGGGCGCGCCTTGACCTCGGAGCCCGCCTCACGGAGCAGCGCGATGATGTCGGTCAGGTACTTCTCGCCCTGCGCGTTCTCGGTCGTGAGGTTCGCGAGCTGGTCGCGCAGCGCGCTCGCGCCGAAGGCGTAGACGCCGGCGTTGATCTCGTCGATGGCGAGCTCGTCCTCGGTGGCGTCCTTCTGCTCGACGATGCGGTCGAAGGCGCCCTCGGCATTGCGGACGATGCGTCCGTACCCGCTCGGGTCGTCGTAGCGAGCGGAGAGCACGGACGCCGAGAGCCCGTCGGCGCGATGGCGCTCGAGCAGCTCGGCCAGCGTCGAGGCGTTCAGCAGCGGCACGTCGCCGTTCAGCACGAGGACGTCGCCCTCGAAGTCGTCGGGCAGCGCGGCGACCGCCTGCTCCACGGCACGTCCGGTACCGGGGATCTCGTCCTGGTCGACGATCACCGCCTCGGGCAGCTCGACCTGGATCGCGTCGGCGACGAGGTCGCGCTCATGGCGGACGACCGCCACGACGTGCTTCGCGTCGAGCGCGCGGGCGGTCGCGAGCACGTGGGCGATGATGGGCGCACCCGCGAGCGGGTGCAGGATCTTCGGCGTGGCCGACTTCATGCGGGTGCCCTGACCCGCGGCGAGCACGATGATGGCGAGGTTGTTGTCCATGCTCCGCCACCAGGATTCGAACCTGGTCCTCACAGCTCCAAAGGCTGTCGTGCTGCCGTTACACCATGGCGGACCGCGCCCGGGCTCAGGCTGCGAGGCCTGCGGACGCCGCCCCCAAGTCTGCCACGCGGCATCCGTCGGCCCGAACGCCAGGGGGTCCGCTCCGCCCGGCGGTCCGGCCGGACGGCCGGATCGCGCACCGGTGGGATACTGGCCGCATGACGACCGGCGACCAGGACGAGGTGGACCGGATCGTCGACGACTGGGAGCGCGAGCGCCCCGACCTCGACTTCGCGCCGTTGCAGGTGTTCTCGCGGGTCGGCCGCCTCGCGAAGCTCCTCGACCGGGCCCGCAAGCAGGCGTTCGAGCGATCCGAGCTCGAGTCGTGGGAGTTCGACGTGCTCTCGGCGCTCCGCCGGGCGGGCGCGCCGTTCCGGCTGCCGCCGAAGGCGCTGCTCGCCCAGACGCTCGTCTCGAGCGGCACCATGACCAATCGCATCGACCGGCTCGTCGCACGTGGGCTCGTGACCCGGCAGACCGATCCGCACGACGGCCGAGGCATCCTCGTCGAGATGACCTCGGCCGGCGTCACGCGCGTGGACGCCGCGATCACGCGGCTGGTCGACGCCGAGGCGGAACTCCTCGCGGGCCTGCCGCCCGCCGAGCAGCGACGTCTCGCCGCACTCCTGCGGAAGCTCTCGCTCGGCTTCGCCTGAGCCGGACGGAGAGCGCGCCCGACGGCCTCGGGGCGCGCGCCCGCCGCTATCGCCCGAGCACTCGCCGGGCGAGCCGGTTGCCGACGACCTGCACGACCTGCACGAACACCACGATGAGCAGCACCGCCGCCCAGGTCACGACCGGCTCGAACTGCCGGAAGCCGTACAGCTGCGCGAAGTATCCGAGGCCGCCGCCGCCGATGAGGCCCGCCATGGCGGACATGTCGATCACGGCGATGACGATGAACGTGTAGCCGAGGATCAGCGGGCCGAGCGCCTCGGGCACGACCACCGTGCCGAGGATCCGCACGGGGCCGGCCCCCATCGATCGCGCGGCCTCGATGACACCGGGCCGCACGGTGACGAGGTTCTGCTCGACGATGCGTCCGATCGCGAACGCCGCCGCGAGCGAGAGCGCGAAGATCGCGGCGTCCGTGCCGATGCCGACGCCGATGACCGCGCGGGTGAGCGGCTGCACCGCCGCGATGAAGATGATGAACGGGATCGGGCGGAAGAAGTTGATCACGACGTTCAGCACGTTGTTGACCACGGCGTTCGGCAGCAGGCCGCCGCGCCGGGTCGCGTACAGCCCGAGGCCGAGCACGAAGCCGCCTGCGCCGCCGAACAGCATCGTGAGCGCGACCATGTAGAGCGTCTCGCCGGCGGCGGCCCAGAACTCCGGGCCCAGTTCGAGGAGCCGATCCATCAGCGCACCTCCGTGACGTCGGCGTGCTCCGCGACCGCGACGAGCGCGCGATCGATCGCGCCGTCGTCGCCGCGCACCGCGAGCGTCAGGTGACCGAACGCACGGCCGCGGATGTCGTTGATGCCGCCGTAGACGAGCTCGAACTCGAGCCCTGCCTCGGCGAGGTCGAGGAACACGCGCGCCTGCGACGCATCCCCGTCCCGGAAGGAGCAGGTCACGATGCGCCCGTCGTGCCGTTCCCTCAGCACCGCGAGCTCGGCCGGCGACGGCACGCCCTTGACCACCGTGCCGACGAACCTCTGCGACGACGGATGCCGCGGGGCGGAGAACACCTCGAAGACGTCGCCGTGCTCGATGACCCGCCCGCGGTCCATCACGGCGACCTTCGTCGCGATCGACTGGATCACGTCCATCTCGTGCGTGATCACGATGATGGTCACGCCCTGTTCCTCGTTCACGCGCTTGAGGAGGGCGAGCACCTCCTGGGTCGTCTCCGGGTCGAGCGCGCTCGTCGCCTCGTCCGCGAGGAGGATGCGCGGGCGCGTCGCGAGCGCGCGGGCGATGCCGACGCGCTGCTTCTGTCCGCCCGAGAGCTGGTCGGGTCGCGCTCCGGCCTTGTCGGTGAGGCCGACGAACGCGAGCAGCTCGTCGACGCGGGCGCGGATGTCGGCCTTCGACCACCCGGCGACCTTGAGCGGGTACGCGACGTTGCCGCGCACGGTCTTCGCCTCGAAGAGCTCGAACTGCTGGAAGATCATCCCGATGCCGAGGCGGATGCCGCGGAGCTCTCGCTCGCGCAGGCCCGTGATCTCGCGGCCGTCGATCCGGATCGAGCCGCTCGTCGCGGGTTCGAGCGCGTTGACCAGCCGCACGAGCGTGGACTTGCCGGCGCCCGAGTAGCCGATGATGCCGTAGACGTCGCCCGCGTCGATCTCGAGCGAGACGTCGTCGACCGCGGTGACGGCCTCGGCCGCGCGGCTCGCGGCCGGATAGGACTTGCTGACGTGCTCGAGGGTCACGAGCGCCATGCGGTACCTCCTCCACGCACGCGCGTGCGGGTGGCGGCGCCCGATCGGGGCGCGCCACCCGCGCGCGTGCGGGTTCGTGTCGTGGTCGGGTCAGCCCTGGGCGCGGGTGTCGTCCTCGACCGTGGCGAGCGAGCCGACGAGCTCGTCGGCCGGCGTGGTGAGTGCCACCGCGGTGTCGCCCGACGACTCGAGCAGGCCCGCCTGCACCTCGGGGTCCGTCTGGAAGATCTCGACCAGCTTCAGGTACGTCGCGTCGTCGGCGTCCTCGGCACGTGCCGCGAAGATGTTCACGTAGGGCAGCGCGTTCGGGTCGCTCGGGTCGTCCTTCGCGATCGCGTCGGCGAAGGTGAGGCCGGCGTCCTCCACGAAGTCGTTGTTGATGATCGCCGCGGCGACGTCGGGCAGGCTCGTGGGGGTCAGCGACGCCTCGAGCGGGGTGACCTCCACCTTGGAGTTCGCCTGGTCGATGTCGTCGACGGTCGAGAAGATCGAGCCGCCGCCCTCGAGCTCGATGAGGCCGGCCGACTGCAGCACGAGGAGCGCACGGGCCAGGTTCGAGGGGTCGTCGGGGACGGCGACGGTCTCGCCCGCGGGGATGTCGTCGACCGAGTCGTACTTCAGCGAGTACAGGCCGAGCGGGTAGATCGCGGTCGCGCCGACCGGCACGAGGTCGGCGTCGGCCGACACGTTGTAGTCGGCGAGGTAGACGATGTGCTGGAACTGGTTGAGGTCGAGTTCGCCCTCGGTGAGCGCCGGGTTCGGCTGGGTGTAGTCGGCGAAGTCGATGAGCTCGATCTCGATGCCGGCCTCGGCGGCGGCCTCCTCGAAGGCGGGCCACTGCGGGTCGGACTTGCCGACGACGCCGATGCGGACGACGTCGTCGCCCTCGGCCGCCCCCGCCGACGAGCAGGCCGCGAGGCCGAGGACGAGCGGGGCTGCGGCGAGCGCGGCGATGAGCTTGGTGGTGGTGCGGGGCATGGCGGAGTTCCTTTTCGGTCGGCGCGCGCGCTCAGATGCTGGTGGCGATGGTGCCTGGACACGACGAACCCCACCGCTGGTGGCGGTGGGGCCTCGTTGCCGCGATCGCGGGCGCATCCCAACGGTAGGCGAAGGATCTGCGCCCGATCGACCGTCCGGTCATCGAGCGTCACAGATCCTGCGATCTCAGCCTTCGAGCTGCTCGGATACTTCGAGCCAACGCGTCTCGAGCTCGGCCACCGCGTCCTCGAGGGCGCGCAGGTCGTCGCCGAGCGCGCCGAGGCCCACGTAGTCCGACTGGTCGTGGCGGGCGAGCTTCTCGTGCTGCTCGGCGATCTGCGCCTGCAGCTTCTCGAGCCGCCGATCGATCGATGCCAGCTCCTTCTCGGCCGCGCGCCGGTCGGCGCCCGTGAGGGCGGGCGCGGATGCCGCGGCGCCGTCGTGACCGGGCGATGCGCTCGTCCTCGCGCCGCCACCCGACGTGGCTGCCGAGCCGGTCGGGCGTGACGCCGCCGCGGATGCCGCTGCCGCGGCATCCGTCGCCTGCTGCCGACGCAGCTCGAGGTACTGCTCGACGCCGCGCGGGAGGTCGCGCAGGTGACCGTCGAGGATCGCGACCTGGCGGTCGGTGACGCGCTCCACGAGGTAGCGGTCGTGACTGACGACGAGCAGGGTGCCCGGCCACGCGTCGAGGAGGTCCTCAATCGCGGCGAGCATGTCGGTGTCGAGGTCGTTCGTCGGCTCGTCGAGGATCAGCACGTTCGGCTCCTGCAGCAGGATGAGCAGGAGCTGCAGCCGACGCTTCTGGCCGCCGGAGAGGTCCTTGACCGGAGTCGCGAGCTGCTGGCTCGTGAAGCCGAGCCGTTCGAGCAACTGGCCGGGCGTGAGCTCGACGGCCTTCGATCCCGAGCCGAACACGTAGCTCGTCTTCTGCGCGGCGACGACCGCGCTCACGCGGTCTTCCGTCCATTCCGCGAGCTCGGCGAGCTCCTGGCTGAGCACCGCGATCTTCACCGTCTTGCCGCGCTTGACCCGACCGGTCGTCGGTTCGACCTCGCCGGTGACGAGCTTCAGCAGCGTCGACTTGCCGGCGCCGTTCACGCCGAGGATGCCGGTGCGCTCCCCCGGCGCGATGCGCCACTCGAGCTCGTGCAGGACGGTCCGGGTGTCGGGCGCGCCGGGCGCGGCATCCCGCACCGGGTACTCGACGGTCACGTCGAGCAGGTCGACGACGTCCTTGCCGAGCCGCGAGACCGCGAGGCGGTTGAGCTCGACGGGGTTGCGCACGGGCGGCTCGTCCTCGATGAGCTGGTTCGCGGCCTCGATCCGGAACTTCGGCTTGGAGGTGCGCGCCGGCGCCCCGCGGCGCAGCCAGGCGAGCTCCTTGCGCATCAGGTTCTGGCGCTTGGCCTCGGATGCCGCGGCCATCCGGTCGCGCTCGACGCGCTGCAGCACGTAGGCGGCGTACCCGCCCTCGAAGGGCTCGACGATGCGGTCGTGCACCTCCCACGTCGCCGTGCACACCTCGTCGAGGAACCAGCGGTCGTGCGTCACGACGACGAGCGCGCCGTCGTCGGCCGCCCAACGCCCCCTCACGTGGCGTGCCAGCCACGCGATGCCCTCGACGTCGAGGTGGTTCGTCGGCTCGTCGAGGAACAGCACGTCCCAGTCGCCGACGAGGAGCGCCGCGAGCCCGACCCGGCGTCGCTGGCCACCCGACAGGTCGCCGACGCGACCCCGCCACGGCACGTCGGCGAGGAGTCCCGCGATCACGTCGCGCACCTTCGCGTCGCCGGCCCACACGTGCTCCTCGATACCCCCGACCACCGCATCGGCGACCGTGATCGCCGGGTCGATCGCATCGGCCTGGTCGAGCATGCCGATCCGGACACCGCGCCGCACCGTCACGCGGCCGCCGTCGGGCTCGAGCCGCCCCGACAGCAACTTCAGCAGCGTCGACTTGCCGTCGCCGTTGCGCCCCACGATGCCGATCCGATCGCCCTCGTCGATGCCGAGGGTGACCTCGTCGAAGACGGTGCGCGTGGGGAACTCGAGGTGCAGGCGCTCGGCGCCGAGGAGGTGTGCCATGTCGCGCTCAACCCTACTTCGCCGCGCGCCGCGCGCCCGCGGCGCCGGCGTCGGCCGCTGAGCCCGTTGTCCCGCTGTCCCGAGGTCCGCACTCGGATCGAGAGGATGTCATCCGCACCGCGCTGATGGAGCAGCGGTGCAGATGACATCCGCTCGATCACCCGCCGCCCGAGCGGCTCGCTTCGAGTCGCCGCCGCACGCGGTCGGCGAACGCCGCCGAGTCGCGCAGTTCCCCGTCCGCGCTCACGTCGTCCGAGGTCGCCTGGACGATCACCCAGCCCGCATCGGCGAGCCGCTCGATCCGGCGGATGTCGCGGCGCCACTGTGCGCCGGATCGATGGCGGTCGCTCTGGTACTCGATCCCGACCCGACGATCGGGATACGCGAGGTCGATCATCGCGATGAGTTCGCCGCGTCCGTCCAGGACCCGGTGATTGGGGACCGGCTCGGGAAGACCCGCCCGGACGAGGTCGAGGCGGAGCAGCGTCTCCCTCCGTGACAGGGCACCCCAGCGAGCGGCGGCCAGGGCTCGACGGAGCGCGTCCAGCCCGCGTCGCCCTGGGTGTGCGGCGAGCGCCGACTCGAGCTGGCCCCGGTCGCAGAGCGGCAGGCGTCCGTCGAACGGCTCCGACCCGGTGATCAGGTATTCCGCAGCGGCGACGAGGTCGTCGATGGCGAGCGACGCACCCAGCTGGATCCAGGCACTCGCCGGATCGACCACGCGCAATCCGCCATGGACGATGACCTGCACGGTCTCGAAGGAGATGACATGTCCTCTGACGCCGGCGGCGGTGGGTCGCGCCGAGCCACGGGGCACCGCCACGTGCAGGAGCGGGCGCACCGACGCGCCTTCGGCGACCGGTCCCGGGTGAGCGATCTCGGCGCCCCTCGGCACGGGGATGCCCCACAGCGCGGCGGCCGTCACATGACTGAAGACCTGTCGGCGGGGCATCCGCTTGGCGTACGCCTCGGCGAGTTCGCGGATCGAGGGCTCCGCACCGACGTGCCGGCGCACGCCATGGAACGTCCGCTCGAGGTCGGGGGCGGCGAGTCGACGCCACCGCACGCCGTTGCGGGTCGCCTCCGCTCGAGTGAAGGATGGCACAGCGCGGAGGCTCCACGGAAGCCCATCGGATCTGCTCACGGTCCCCAGCGTCCAGGGTCGCGGGGCGGCCCGCCGCCGCCTGTCCACAGTCGGCGGCCTGGGCGCGCTTCGAGAGAATGCCATCAGCACCGGCCGTGAGGCCGAGCGGTGCAGATGACATCCTCTCGCCGGAGGCGCAGAACGACGCGGCGCGGCCGGAGCAGCGCAGTCGGAGCAGCGCGCCCTCAGAAGGGCAGCACGCGCGCCCCGTGCACGGGCCCGTGCACGTGCAGTGCGGTGAGGCCCGCCGCCGAGAGCGCGACCTGCAGTTCGAGCGCGCTGTCGGCGTCGTCGACGAGGAACGCGACCGTGGGCCCCGAGCCCGAGACGAGGCCGGCGAGGGCGCCGTTCTGCTCGCCGAGGTCGATGACCTGCGCGAGCCGCCCCGCGAGCCCGACGGCCGCCGTCTGCAGGTCGTTGTGGAGCGCGTCGGCCAGCCGCCGAGGGTCGCCCGCGCGGAGCGCCTGCAGCACGGACGCGTCGACCGTCGGCGAGTCGAGGGCCGTTCGGGCACCGTGGTGTCCGTCGCGCCACTCCGGGTCGAGGCCCGCATCGCGCCGGCGGTCGAGCTCGCCGTACACCGCCGGCGTCGACAGCCCGAAGTCGGCGATGGCGAGCACCCAGTGGAACGAGCCCGTCGCGAGCGCCGGACTCAGTCGATCGCCGCGGCCGGTGCCGATCGCCGTGCCGCCCGTGAGCGCGAACGGCACATCGGCACCGAGCGAGGCGGCGATCGCGTGCAGTTCCTCCTTCGGCAGCGCAGTGCCCCAGAGGGCGTCGCACGCGACGAGCGTGCCGGCGGCATCGGCCGACCCGCCGCCCATGCCGCCCGCGATGGGCACGTGCTTGTCGATCTCGAGGCGCACGCCTCCGGGCACGCCCGCGTGTCGGGCGAGCAGCTTTGCGGCGCGGATCGCGAGGTTCGAGGCGTCCGTCGGCAGGCTCGAGGTGTCGACCGAACCGCCGAACGCGACCGAGAACTCGTCGTCGGGCCAGGCGCGGACGTCCTCGTAGAGCGAGACGGCCTGATAGGCCGTGGCGACGTCGTGGTAGCCGTCGTCGTCGAGCGCGCCGACCCGCATGAAGAGGTTGATCTTCCCCGGGGCTCGGACGTGCACTGCCGCGTCGGTCGCCGGGAACGTCATGCGACCAACGCTAGCCGACGGGCGCGGGCCGATGGCGCATGGTCGGGGGACGAGTCAGGCGACGGATGCCGCGGCGCGCGCGATCCGCAGGAAGTCCTCGACGGTCAGCTGCTCGCCGCGCGCCTGCGGGTCGACGTCCGCGGCCAGGAGCACGGCGCTCGCCGTGGCGGCGGAGCCGCCGAGCACGCCGGAGAGCGACTGGCGGAGCATCTTGCGGCGCTGCTGGAATGCGGCGTCGACGATCGCGAACACGGCGGTGCGCTCCTCCTCGGTGCCGGGCGGGTCGCCGGGGGCGTCGCCGCGCTCGAACCCGACGAGCACGGAGTCGACGTTCGGGACGGGCCAGAACACCATGCGCGACACCTGCCCCGCGGTGCGCCACTCGCCGTACCATCCCGCCTTCACGCTCGGCGCACCGTACACCTTGGACCCGGGCTCGGCGGCGAGCCGGTGACCGACCTCGGCCTGCACCATGACGATGCCCGAGGTCAGCGACGGGAAGTGCTCGAGCAGGTGCAGCAGCACCGGAACGGAGACGTTGTACGGCAGGTTCGCGACGAGTCGCGTCGGCTCGCCGGGGAGCTCCGTCACCCGGAGCGCGTCCTCGCGGACGACCGTGAGCGACGTGCCCGGCTGCATGAGCCGGACGGTGTGCGGCAGCTGGGCGGCGAGGCGGGCGTCGATCTCGACGGCGATCACCTCGGCGCCCGCCTCCAGGAGCCCGAGCGTGAGCGAACCGAGCCCGGGGCCGATCTCGAGCACGGTCTCGCCGCGCTGCACGCCGGCGGTCTGCACGATGCGGCGGACGGTGTTGGCGTCGTGAACGAAGTTCTGCCCGAGCTTCTTGGTCGGCGTGACGGCGAGGAGCTCGGCGAGGTCGCGGATCTCGGCCGGGCCGAGCAGGCGCGGCGTGACCGCGCCGCCGCCGTCGGCCTCGTGGCGATGCGCGTTCACGCCCTGCTCCCCCGCACGCTCCCGATGCTGCGGCAGACGGCCGCGGTCGCGTGAACGGCGCGCCGCATCATGCCGAACCCGCATCGAGCCCGTCGGCCCACGAGCCGTACGCCCGCTCGGTGTTCGCGGCGACCCGAGCGCACAGCTCGTCGAGGTCGGCGCCGAGCGTCTCGGCCATGAATCGCATGGTGTGCGGCACCAGGTACGGGGCGTTCGGGCGCCCGCGGAGCGGGACGGGCGTGAGGTAGGGCGCGTCGGTCTCGACGAGGACCCGGTCGAGCGGCACGACGCGGAGCGCCGCACGCAGGTTCTCGGCGTTCTTGAAGGTCACGTTGCCCGCGAACGAGCAGTACCACCCGGCGTCGGCGGCGAGCCGTGCGAGCTCCTCGCCACCCGAGAAGCAGTGGAAGACCGTCGTCTCGGGAGCGCCGACCCGGCGGAGCGTCGCGACGACCTCGTCGTGCGCGTCGCGGTCGTGGATCTGCAGCGCGATGCCGTGGCGCTCGGCGATCTCGATGTGCGCCTCGAAGGAGCGGAACTGCGCATCGCGGCCGTCGTCGCCGGTACGGTAGAAGTCGAGCCCGGTCTCGCCCACGGCGCGCACGCGCGGCTGGGCCGCGAGTTCGTCGATGACCGAGATCGCCGCATCGAGCTCGCCGCGCGCGTCGAGCTCGGGCGCCTCGTTCGGGTGCAGGGCGACTGCGGCGAGCAGTCGGGGCTCGCGCGCCGCGATCTCGGCCGACCAGCGGCTGGTCGCGACGTCCGTGCCGACCTGCACGGCCCCGGCGACGCCGACGGATGCCGCGCGCTCCAGGTGCTCGTGCGCCGTGAGCGGCAGCGCCCCGTCGGCGATCTCGAGGTGCGTGTGGTTGTCGTAGACGGCCACCGCGAGCGGCTCCGGCGGCGGCGGGTAATCGACGGAGCGGCCCCCGTCGGACCGGGTGCGGAGGTGGTCGGCGCCAGCCGTCACTCGGTGGCCTCCACGCGCGGGAACAGCGGCTCGAGCGCCGAGGTGCGCGTACCGACGGTCCACTCGTGCGCACGGTCGATGCGCTGCTCCTGCACGGTGCCGGGCGCGCCGAGCGCGGTCCAGAGCTTCGCGGTCGCCTTCGGGAGGACCGGCGAGAGCAGCACGGCGAGCGTGCCGACGCCGTGGTACGCGGTCTCGAGGACGGCCTCGAGGCGCGCGCGCTTGGTGTCGTCCTTCGCGAGGACCCAGGGCTCCTGCTCGGTGATGTACCCGTTCAGCGCGTCGACGAGCTTCCACGTGGCGGCGATCGCCTCGTGGATCTGCAGCCGGTCGATCGCCTGCCACGCGGCATCCGTCGCCTCGGCCTCGATGCGCCGGATCGCCTCGTCGGCGTCGGTGCGCGCCGCCTCGGTGCCCGTCGGCACCTCGCCGCCGCAGTAGCGGCCGACCATCGCGATGACGCGCGAGGCGAGGTTGCCGAAGCCGTTGGCGAGCTCGGCCTGGTAGCGCGCGGCGAGGTCCTCCCACGAGAACGAGCCGTCCTGGCCGAACGAGATCGCGGAGAGGAAGTAGTAGCGGAACGCGTCGGAGCCGAACGTGTCGGTGATCTGCGACGGCGCGATGCCGGTGAGCTTCGACTTCGACATCTTCTCGCCGCCGACGAGCAGCCAGCCGTGGCCGAACACGCCGGTCGGCACGTCGAGGCCGGCGGCCATCAGCATGGCCGGCCAGATGACGGCGTGGAAGCGGAGGATGTCCTTGCCCACGAGGTGCTGCGCCGGCCAGCGCTCGGCGAACCGCTCGTCGTCCTCGCCGTAGCCGACGGCGGTGATGTAGTTGAGGAGCGCGTCGAACCAGACGTAGACGACGTGCGTCTCGTCCCACGGGACCTTCACGCCCCAGTCGAACGTCGACCGCGAGATCGAGAGGTCGTCGAGTCCGCGGCGCACGAAGCTCACGACCTCGTTGCGCGCCGACTCGGGCTGCACGAAGTCGGGTCGCTCCTCGTAGAGGGCGAGGAGCTTGTCGGCGAAGGCCGACATGCGGAAGAAGTAGTTCTTCTCGTGCAGCAGCTCGACGGGCTTCGAGTGGATGGCGCAGACCAGCTGGCCCTCGTACTCGCCCGTGCCGTCGACGAGCTCGGACTGCTGCTTGTACTCCTCGCAGCCGACGCAGTAGTAGCCCTCGTACTCGCCCGTGTAGATCCAGCCCTCGTCGAAGAGGTGCTGGAGGAACTTCTGCACGTTGCGCTCGTGGCGCTCGTCCGTCGTGCGGATGAAGTCGTCGTTGGCGACGTCGACGGTGTCGAGCAGCGGCTTCCACGCCTCGGCGACGAGCTTGTCGGCCCACTCCTGCGGGCTCACGCCGTTGGCGGTCGCGGTCCGGAGGATCTTCTGCCCGTGCTCGTCGGTCCCGGTGAGCATCCACGTGTCGCGACCCGCCTGGCGGTTCCACCGGGCGAGCACGTCGGCGGCCACCTCCGTGTACGCGTGGCCGATGTGCGGCACGTCGTTGACGTAGAAGATGGGGGTCGTGATGTAGAACGAAGAGGCGTCGGCCATGCCGACAATCCTACGGGCGCGCAACGGTGCGCGACGCCCGAGCGGATGCCGCCCTCCGGTCTCCGTCGGCGGGCCTCAGGCTGCGCTGGGGCCCCTGTCGGCACCCGCGCCGTCATCGCCGTCGGCGGGGCCCTCGCCGCCCCGCGGGCCCCGGACGGAGTGAGCCTCCGCGCGGCGCTGCCGCGCGCGTCCGTCGGCGAGCACCGGCGGGATCTGCTCCTCGACCTGCATCCGCTCGTGCGGGGTCGGGACGCCGATCGTCAGGTCCTGCTCGCGCAGCCCCTTGACGGCGCGCACCTTCTGCCCCGGGTAGTCGACGACCTTCATGCCGATCACGATCTTCCCCGCCGAGTCGCGGTGGTCGAGCTCCCGGTAGGCGTCGGCGACGTCGGCGAGCGGGAACACGTCGGCGATCGGCAGGCGCACCTGGCGGTCGGCGACGAGCTGTGCGATGCGACCGAGCGCGATCGTGTCGCCGGCCCAGAGCTTGACGGCGTCGTGGTCCTCGACCGCGGCCCAGTCGGTCGTGGTGAACACCCGCGATGCCGGTACGCCGAGCTCCGCGGCCTCCGCCGTCTGCCCGCCGAGGAAGTCGAGGAACGCGGTGACCTGGCGGTCGGTCAGCCTCCGCACCCGCGTGGCGAGGTCGGGGCCGTAGGCGAGCGGCTCGATCCCGAACTGGCGGACGAAGTCGAACCTGGACTCGGCGGTCGTTCCGATCACCTCGGCGCCGCGCGCTCGCGCGAGCTGGGCGGCGAGGCATCCGATCCCGCCCGCGGCGGCGGTCACCACGACGAGGTCGCGCGGACCGAGGTTCAGCCCATCGACGGCAGCGAGCGCGGTGGTTCCCGCGACGTACAGCGATCCGGCGACCTCCCACGAGAGCGACACGGGCTTGGGGAGCAGTTGGACCTCGGGCACGAGGACGTAGGCCGCCTGAGCGCCGCGCGCGACCCACCCCATGACCTCGTCGCCGCGGCGGAACCGCGTCACGCCGTCGCCGACGGCGTCGACGACGCCCGCGAGGTCGCGACCCTGGCCCGAGGGGAACTCGACCGGCCAGTGATCCTGCCGGTCACCGCGACGCACCGCGGTCTCGACGGGTGAGATCCCGCTCGCGAAGACCTCGACGAGCACCTCGCCGGGACCGGGCTTCGGGACCGGGACCTCGACGACCTCGAGCACCTCGGGCCCGCCGAATGATTCGAATACCACTGCCCTTGCCATCGTCCCCACCCCCGCGTCGGTCCTTCTCCCTTCAGGGTCCTCCCGCTGAATGGGAGGCGGATGGGAGCCGGCTGTGACTTGGATGCATGCGCACGCATGGAGTTCCGCCATGCGCCGGACGCGTGGCGGAGGAACCGCGCGAGCGGCTACCGCTCGGCCCTGGCCGCCAGCGCGGCCTCGTACAGGTCGCGCTTGCCGAGCCCCGTCTCGCCGGCGACGAGCGCCGCGGCATCCTTCAACCGGGTACCGGATGCCGCGAGCGCGACGACTCTCGCGACCGCCTCGCCCGCGTCGGCGACGGCCGCCTCGGCGGCACCGCCCACCACGATGCAGATCTCACCGCGCACGCCGGCCTCGGCCCACGTGGCGAGCTCGGCGAGGGGGCCGCGCCGGACCTCCTCGTGGAGCTTCGTGAGCTCACGGCACACGGCGGCGGGCCGATCGGCGCCGAAGGCCTCGGCGAGCGCGGCGAGGCTCGCGGCCAACCGCGAGGGCGCCTCGAAGAAGACGAGCGTGCGCCGGTCGCCTGCGAGCTCCGCGAGCCGGCGCGACCGTTCCCCCGCCTTGCGCGGCAGGAAGCCCTCGAACGCGAAGCGATCGGTGGGCAGCCCCGACACGGCGAGCGCGGTCACGACCGCGCTCGGGCCCGGGATGGCCGTGACGTCGACGCCCGCGGCCACCGCGGCCTGCACGAGCGGGAAGCCCGGATCGGACACCGTCGGCATGCCGGCGTCGCTCAGCACGAGCACGTCGCCCGTGCTCGCGAGCTCGACCAGGTCGCCGGCGCGAGCCCGTTCGTTGTGCTCGTGCAGGGCGATGAGCCGGGGCCGGTTCGCGATGCCGAGCGCGGCGAGGAGTCGCTGCGTCACGCGCGTGTCCTCGGAGGCGACGACCTCGGCGTCCTCGAGGGCCTGGCGCAGCCGGGTCGACGCGTCGCCGAGGTTGCCGATGGGCGTCGCCGCGAGGATGATCACCGCTCCAGTCTGGCGCACGGGCGCCGCGGGGCGCGCGGTTACAGTGGAGCGCATGGGTCTCCACGGGGTCGACGCGGGCGCGCGCGACGAGCGCGAGGCGGCCCCGATCGGGAGCGACGGCGACGGAATCTCGCCTGCGGGCGAGCCGAAGGCATCCGTCGCCGCGCCCGCACACGCGCCCGCGCCCGCACCGGTGCCCGTCGGCACCCGACTCGACTCGTGGTGGTCGAACCTGCTGCGCACGCCGCGCCGTCGAGCGTTGTGGACCTGGGGCGGCCCGATCGCCGTGACGCTCCTCGCCGCGGTGCTGCGGTTCTGGAACCTCGGGCACCCGCAGGCGATCGTGTTCGACGAGACGTACTACGTGAAGGACGCGTGGACGCTCCTCGCGAACGGCTACGAGTCGGCGTGGCCCGAGGGCGCGAACGAGGACTTCGCGAACGGCGACACCGACGTGTTCTCCGACGACCCCGCGTACGTCGTGCACCCACCGCTCGGCAAGTGGATGATCGGGCTCGGCATGGCCCTCTTCGGCGCCGACAGCGCGTTCTGGTGGCGCGCGTCGACGGCCCTCGCCGGCACGGTCGCGGTGTTCCTCATGACCATGGTCGGACGCCGGCTCTTCGGCTCGACCCTCGTCGCCGTCATCGCCGGGTTCCTGCTCGCGATCGACGGCAATGCCATCGTCATGAGCCGGGTCGCACTGCTCGACAACTGGGTCATGCTCTTCTGCCTGCTCGGCTTCTGGTTCGTGCTGCTCGACCGGGCGTCGACCGAATCGCGGTTGCGCGAGCGCATCGACTCTCTGCGCGCGGGCGGGGGCGACCCGCACTGGGGTCCGGTCATCTGGGGCCGGCCGTGGGTGGTCGCGGCCGGCGTGGCGTTCGGCGCCGCGACCGCGGTGAAGTGGTCGGGCCTCTACTTCATCGCCGCCTTCGGCCTCTACCTCGTCCTCGTCGATGCGATGGCGCGGCGGCGGGCCGGGCTCGGCTTCTGGATCGAGGGCGCCCTGTTCAAGCAGGCGCCCGCGACCTTCGTGCTGCTCGTGCCCGTCGCGTTCACGGTGTACCTGGCCTCGTGGACGGGATGGCTCGTGACCGACGGCGGCTACTACCGCGGCTGGGCCGACGAGCCGGACAACGCGGCGACCGGCTTCTGGTCGTGGGTCCCCCACTCCCTGCAGAGCCTCTGGCACTACCACCAGGCGGCGTACGGCTACCACGTCGGCGTCGCCTCGCCGCACCCCTGGCAGGCCAACCCCCTCACCTGGCCGATCGCGTGGCGACCGACGAACATGTACTTCGCCTCGACGGCCGACGGCTCGGACGGGTGCGGGCAGGCCGAGTGCTGGTCGTCGATCATGGGCATCCCGAACCCGATCATCTGGTGGGCCGCGACGCTCGCCACCGTCTACCTCGTCTACCGGTTCGCCCGGTACCGCGAGTGGACGGCCGGGCTCATCCTCGTCGGCGTCGCCGCCGGGTACCTGCCGTGGCTCATGTACCTCGGCCGCACGGTGTTCCAGTTCTACACGATCGCCTACGAGCCCTACGTGCTGCTCGCGCTCACCGCAGTGATCGGACTCGTCCTCGGGCGCCCCGGCGACCCCAGGTGGCGGCGACAGCAGGGCATCGCGACGGTCGGGGTGTTCCTCGGCGTCGCGGTCGCGGTCTCGATCTTCTTCCTCCCCCTCTGGACGGCCGTGCCGGTCACGCCCGACTTCCGGCAGCTGCACTTCTGGCTGCCGGGATGGGGATGAGCGGCGCGGCAGCCGGCGGGGCGGGCGGCGCGGACCCCGGCGGCGGCGGCGCCGGGAGCGAGCGACCGGTCGGCCGCACGGCGCCCGGGTGGCGCGAGCGGATGCCGGGCCTCGCCGTCGCGGCGGCCGCCGCCGCCGCCGCCTGGCTGGTGCACCTCGCGTTCCCGACCGTGCCGCTCCTCACGGTCGCCGTCGCCGCCGGCATCGTCGCCGGGCAGCTCCCGCCGTTGCGCCCGGCCCTGGACGGCGCCCTGAGGCCCGGGCTCGGCTTCTCCGCGCGCGCGCTCCTCCGCACCGGCATCGTCCTGCTCGGCCTGAAGCTGAGCCTCGCCGACATCGCGGGGCTCGGCTGGATCACGATCGCGACCACCGTCGCGGTGGTCGTGCTCACCTTCTTCGGCACGTTCGCGCTGGGTCGGGCGATGCGCCTGCCCGGCCACGAACCGCTCCTCGTCGCGAGCGGCTTCGCGATCTGCGGCGCCTCGGCGATCGGCGCGATGGCCGCCACCGTGCGGGCGCGCGACGACGAGCAGGCCCGCCCGGTCGCGCTCGTGACGCTGTGCGGCACGCTCGCGATCGCCGTGCTGCCGGCGCTGTGGCATCCGCTCGGCCTCTCGGCCACCCAGTTCGGTCACTGGGTCGGAGCGGGGGTGCACGACGTCGGCCAGGTGGTCGCGACCGCGCAGATCGCGGGCGCGTCGGCGCTCGCCGTCGCGGTGGTCGTGAAGCTCACGCGCGTGCTGCTGCTCGCCCCGATGGTCGCGATCGCCGCGGGCGTCGAGCGACGGCGTTCGACGGATGCCGCAGGCGAGCGCCCCGCGATCGTGCCCCTGTTCATCGTGGGCTTCCTCGTCGCGGTGCTCGTGCGCACGTTCCTGCCCGTGCCCGATGCGGTCCTCGAGGCGGCCGACCTCGTGCAGACGACGCTCCTCGCGATGGCGCTGTTCGCGCTCGGCGCGTCGATCCGGGTGGCGACGCTGCTGCACACCGGATGGCGGGCGCTCGTCACCGGGCTGGCGTCGTGGGTGCTCGTCGCGGCGCTCGCGTACGGCGCGGTGCTGCTCGGCTGAGCGGCCGCGTCGCGGGCGATGACCGCGCGTGCGGCCCGGGGCGCCGTGCGGCCGTGCGGCGGTGCGCCGGTCTCGCGCGACCGCGGCTCCGCCGCACCGCCCATCCCCTGCGCGTCAGGTCCGCTCGGGACGTGCGCCGCTCCGGGCGGCGCCGGCGTCCGCGGCCGCGCGAGCCGCGGCATCCGCCTCGTCGTCGCCGCGCACGCGGATCGCCACCTTGCCCCGGACGCGGCCCGACGCGAGCCGCGCGACCGCCTCGGGCGCCCGGTCGAACGGGAACACCTCGTCGACGACGGGTCGCAGCTCCCCCGCCTCGGCGTGCGCGCGGAGCGCGTCGAGGTCGTCACCGCTTCGGCGGGCCGCGAGCGGCTTCAGCCGGCGCCGGGTGAACGGGGAGCGGAGCGTCGCGGCGATGATGCGCGGAAGCGGGCCGAAGGTGCGCGAGCCCGTGCCGGCCGAGAGCACGAGCGTGCCGCGAGGAGCGAGGGTGCGCATGAGCGCGCCGAGCGACTGCGCGGCGACGAGGTCGATGACGACGTCGTACCTCGCATCGCCCGCAGTGGGGTCCTCGGTGCGGTGGTCGATCACGCGGCTCGCGCCGGCCGCGCGCACGTGGTCGGCCTTGGCACCGCTCGCCACGCCCGCGACGGTCGCGCCCATCGCGACCGCGAGCTGCACCGCGTACGTCCCGACTCCTCCCGACGCGCCGATGACGAGCACGTGGTCCCCTGGGCCGACGCGAGCGAGCCGGAGCGCCTGCAGCGCGGTCGTCCCGGAGACCGGGATGACGGCCGCGTGCACGTCGTCGAGGTTCGCGGGCGCACGCCGCACGAAGCGGGCATCGACGACGGCGGTCTCGGCGAAGCCCGCCTGGTCGGACTCCGCGAAGACGCGGTCGCCGACCCCGAGGGTCGTCACGCCGTCGCCGACCGCGATGACGGTGCCGGCGATGTCGCGTCCGACGACCGGCTGCTTCGGATGCTTCCAGCCGAACGCGGCACGGATGAGGCGGGGCTCGCCGCGCATGATCCACACGTCGCCGGCGTGCACGCCCGCGGCGTGCACCGCGATCGCGACCCGACCGGGGCCGGGCGGGCCCGGGTCGGGGACGTCGGTGACGGCCAGTACCTCGGGGCCGCCGTAGCCGTTCTGGACGAGTGCGCGCATCATGCCCCCTGGTACTCGGGCACGGGGGCGACGACCACCGTGCCGGCCTTGTGTCCGGTGTCGACGAGACGGTGCGCCTCGGCGATCGCGTCGAGCGGCACGACGCGTTCGATGACGGGCGCGAACGCGCCGGATGCGGCGAGCGCCGCGAGTTCCTCGAGGTCGGGGCGCTTGGCCTCGACCGAGCGCAGTCCGGTGAACATGATCACCGCTCGGCGACGACCGAGTCGGGACGTCAGCCGTTGGGCCATGATCGCCCACGACGGCACGGTCGTCAGGTACCGACCGCCGGGAGCGAGCACGGCGCGGGCCCGTCGGAAGGTCGACTTCCCGACGGCGTCGAAGACCACGTCGAAGGGCGCGCCGGATGCGCCGGGCCGGATCGGGTCCTCGTGCGTGTAGTCGATCACCCTGGCCGCACCCAGCCCCGCGACGAGGCCGACGTGCGAGGGCCCGCAGACCGCGGTGACCTCGGCGCCGAGGTGGACGGCGAGCTGCACCCCTGCCGCGCCGACCGCACCCGATGCGCCGTTGACGAGCACCCGGCTGCCCGCGCCGACCCGGCCGCCGTCGCGGAGGAACGGCAGTGCGGTCATCGCCCCGTCGCAGATGGCCACCGCCGCCTCGAGCGACACGCCGTCGGGCAGGGGCACCACGGCGCCGTCCTCGCGGACGACCACGGCCTCGGCATGCGCACCGCCGTCGACGCCCGTGGCGCCGAACACGCGGTCGCCCACGGCGAAGCGCGCGACGCCGGGCCCGACCGCGTCGACGACGCCGGCGAAGTCGGATCCGAGCACGGGGTTGCGCGGACGCCGCAGTCCGAAGGCGAGCCTCGCGAACCAGGGCGTACCCGACCGCCCCGCGGCATCCGCCGCCCCGACCGACGCGGCGTGCACGAGCACTCGGACCTCGCCCGGGCCGGGCTCCGGCCGCTCGCGCTCCTCGACCCCGACGACCTCGGGGGCACCGTAGCGGTGATACGCGGCGATCCTCATCACGCCGACACCTCCTCATGGGGGTACTGGAAGACCTCGTCGAGCGGCACCCCGAACACCCGAGCGATCTGGAAGGCCATCTCGAGCGAGGGCGAGTAGCGGCCCTGCTCGATGGCGATGACGGTCTGGCGGGTGACGCCGAGGCGCTCGGCGAGCTCGGCCTGCGTCATCTCGCCGTGGCGGAAGCGCAGCGATCGGATGTCGTTCGTGACCCGCGTGGGCTTCACCATGCGGGCACCCCCCGGCGGTACATCACGAGCTTCGCGACGCTCGACAGGATGCCGGCGAGCACGAATCCGAGGTAGATCGCGTTCGCGATCCAGAACCAGTGCACCTGCAGCATCGCGAGGATCAGCGCCCCCACGCCGGCCGCCACGATGAGCGAGTTGCCGACCTGCTCGCCGGCGCGATCGATCTGCTTGTCGCGCACGTCGGCACGGTGGCTCTCGCTCGGCGTGATGATCTCGAGCAGGATCCGCCCGACGATGCCGGCGACGATCGCGCCGCCGATGGTCCAGAGCATGGGGATCGCGTAGTCGACCTCGTCGACCGGCGTGCCCGCGGCGAGCTGCGCGAGCACGAGCCACAGGTAGACCCCGTAGACCACGATCGTGACCACGAGGAACGACCACGTGCCCTTCTCCTCGTACGACATCCGCTCCCACTCCCTGCGATGTGAAGAATGTTTGACATGGTCAGTGTCAACCATTCTCGACACCATGTCAAGCATTCTTTACACAGCGGATGGCGCGGCTCGCGCGCGCTCGCACGCGAGCCGCTCCGCCGATGCCCGGCCCATTCGACGCAGACGAACTCGGCGACGCCCCAGCCGCAGCCGCAGCCGCCCAGTGGGCCCGGCCGCCGCAACCGCCGCCGCCGCGCATCGAGTGGATGCCATCCGCACCGCTGGTCGCCTGCATCGGTGCACATGGCATCCACTCGATGCGGTCCGGGAGCGAGGGTATGGCGAATGACGGTCACCGGGCGCGCACGGCGACGTTCGGCATACCCTCGGCGGCGCGGCCGGGCCGCGGCGGACACAGCGAGCCGGCGCAGCCGGGCGCGGTCGGAGCGCCTCGGCGAGGCTCCGAGGCGTGCGCACCAGGCGGCCGGGGGCGATTCAACCCGGCCGCGCTGCGGCATCAGCTGAGACGGCCGGGGCCCGGCCCCGGGCCTCGCGGGCCGCACGGACGCCGCCCCGGCGTTGGACTAGTGGTCGGCGCCGCCGACGAGCTTCAGTCCGACGACGCAGCCGACGAGGCCCGCGATGAGGGCCAGTCGCGCCCACGAGACCTCCGTCTCGCCCGTGACCATGGCCCAGAGCACGGTGAGGGCGGCGCCGATCCCCACCCACACCGCGTACGCGGTGCCGACCGGGATGCCGCGCATGGCCCAGGCGAGCCCGCCCATCGAGAGCACGAGGGCGACGCCGAACACGACCGACGGCCAGAGCTTCGTGAACCCCTCGGACTTTCCGAGGGCGGTGGCCCAGACGGCCTCGAGCACACCTGAGGCGATGAGGATGATCCACGACATGACGGCACTCCTTCGGCCAGTCTTGTCGCGTTCCGGGTACTGGGTTCCCTCGTCCGGGGCCGCCCTACAGCGACCTGCGAGCAGGCTACCAACGCCCCCTGATCAGGGCCTGTGCAGGGGCGCCGCCGCGCGCGGCCCCGCGACGGTCAGCTCCCGGCGAGCCCGGTCGGCGAGCCCCCGCCCGCATCGACGGCGCGATCGGCGGCGAACCGCGACGGTGCGGCCCCCGACCCGTCGGCGAGGTCGGCGAGGATCCGCCCGACGACGGGCGTGAACTTGAACCCGTGCCCCGAGAAGCCCGCCCCGACGACGATCGGCCCGATCCGGTCGAGCACGAAGTGCTCGTCGGGGGTCGTCGTGTAGGTGCAGCTGATCGGCGTCACCGCGTCGGCGTCGACGCCGGGCAGCCAGTCGCGCGCATAGCGCTGCAGGTCGCCGAGCTGGTCGGGCACTGGCAGGAAATCGCGTTCGTCGGGGTCGACGACGGGGCCGACCCCGTGCCATCCGGCCTTCACGCCCTCGCCGGGGGTCAGCATGCCGTAGACGGGCGAGCGCCAGTAGCCGTAGCCGTCGGCCGCCGCGCCCGGGAAGTGGTTGTAGCTCGGCCACGGCATCGACTCGTCGCGAACCGCGAAGTGCGCGGGGCCCTCCTGCGTGACGACGAGCGGCGGCAGCGAGAGGCCGCCGATGAACTTCGTCGTCCAGGCGCCGAGCGTCACGACGGCAGACCGGGCCTCGAACTCCTCCTCGACGCCATCGTCGGTGACGGATGACACGCGCACGCGATCATCGCCGAGCGGCTCGATGCGCGTGGCGCGGGTGCGGTGCCGCACGTCGGCCCCGGCGGCGGCCGCGGTCGCGTGCAGCGCGGCGATCGTGGCATCCGCGTTCACCCGCCCCGCCCGCTCGTTGAACAGCACCCGGGTGTCGAACCGGATGCCGGGCCAGCGACGCGACGCCTCCTCGACCGGCAGGAACTCCGCCGGGATCCCGGCGGCCGTGAGCGCCGCGTGCACCGCGTCGAAGTGCGGGGCCGGCCCGTGGTTCGCGACGCCGACGAGCTCGAGGAGCGGCGTGCCGGACTCGGCCTCGAGCTCGCGCCAGAGCGGCAGGGCCTCGACGAGCATCGCGACGTAGGCCGGGTCGGCGTACCCCACGTTGAAGTTGCGCGAGGCGCCGTGCGAGGCGCCGTTCCGGTGACCGGGCTCGTATCGTTCGAGGAGCGCGACCTGACGGCCGCGGCGCGCGAGCTGCCAGGCCGTCGCCGCGCCCATGGCACCGCCGCCGACGACGATCGTCTCGACGTGCGTGATCTCGGTCATCGGACCTCCCGGAAGTGCTCGACCGCGGGGAACGGGTGGTAGAACCCGTGCAGCAGCTCCCGCCAGCGCGCGTACTCGGGCGACCCGCGGAACCCGGGGTCGTGGTCCGCCAGGCGCTCCCAGTGCACGAGCAGGAGGTACTCGTTCGGCGTCTCGACCGAGCGCGAGAGGGTGAGGTCGATGAAGCCGGGCATCGACGAGATGATCGGGCGCGCCTCGGCGAACGCCGCCTCGAAGTCGGCCTCGCGGCCGGGGACGACGGGCAGGATCGCGTGCTCGAGGATCACCCGCCCCACGCTACCCGCGCCGAGCATGGCAGGCGTTCGCGCAAGATCGGCAGTCGGCGCCGGCGCTCGCGCACGGCCGCGACGGCACCATGGACGCATGGACCTCGACGACACCGCAGCCCTCATCGTGATCGACGTGCAGCAGGGCTTCGACGACCCCGACTACTGGGGCGAGCGCGACAACCCCGACGCCGAGGCGAACATCGCGCGGCTCGTCGGTGCGTGGGCGGATGCCTCGCGGCCGATCGTGCTCGTCCGCCACGACTCGCGCGAGCCCGGCTCCCCGCTCGCCGCCGGAACCCCGGGCAACGCCCTGAAGCCCGTCGTCGCCGACGCCCCGCACGACCTGTTCGTCACCAAGGACGTCAACTCGGCGTTCTACGGCGAGCCCGACCTGCACGCGTGGCTCGGCGAGCGCGGCATCCGCCAGCTCGTGGTCTGCGGCATCCAGACCAACCAGTGCGTCGAGACCACCGCCCGCATGGCGGGCAACCTCGGCTACGACGTCGTGCTGCCGATCGACGCGACGCACACGTTCGAGCTGGCCGGACCAGGCGGCATCCGCCTCACCGCCGCCGAGCTCGCACGGGCGACGGCCGTGAACCTCGACGGCGGCGGCTTCGCGCGGGTCGTCGCCACCGACGACGTGCTCGACGCATAGCCGGTCGCGCCGCGGCATCCGTTGCCCTGCGTTACGGGCGCGGGCGGAGGCCGCGGCCGACCGGACTACCGTGTCCCCATGGCAGACCGCGAATACGGCTTCAAGACCCGCGCCATCCACGCGGGCAACATCCCCGACGCCGAGGCGGGCGCCCGCGCGCTCCCGATCTACCAGTCGAGCGCGTTCGTCTTCGACGACACGGCGGATGCCGCTGCGCGCTTCGCGCTGCAGAAGTACGGCAACATCTACTCGCGGCTCGCGAACCCCACGGTCGCGGCGTTCGAGGAGCGCGTGGCGAGCCTCGAGGGCGGCCTCGGCGCCGTCGCGACCGCGAGCGGACTGTCGGCGCAGTACATCACCTTCGCGAGCCTCGCCGGCACGGGCGACCACATCGTCGCGTCGGCCAACCTCTACGGCGGCTCGATCACCCAGCTGGATGTCACGCTCCGCCGCTTCGGCATCGAGACGACGTTCGTCCGGTCCTCCGACCCGGTCGACTACGCCGCCGCGATCACCGAGCGCACGAAGGCGATCTTCGTCGAGACCGTCGCGAACCCGTCGGGGGAGATCGCGGACCTCGAGGGGCTCGCCGACGTCGCGCACGCCCACGGGATCCCGCTGATCGTCGACTCGACGATCGCGACCCCCTACCTCAACCGCCCCATCGAGTGGGGCGCCGACCTCGTGACGCACTCGGCGACGAAGTTCCTCGGCGGGCACGGCACGACGCTCGGCGGCGTGGTCGTCGAGTCGGGGCGCTTCGACTGGCACTCAGAGAAGTTCCCGCTCTTCGGCGAGCCGGTGCCGAGCTACGGCGGCCTGCAGTGGTCGGGCAACTTCGGCGAGTACGCCTTCCTCACCCGGCTCCGCGCCGAGCAGCTGCGCGACATCGGCCCGGCGCTCGCGCCGCACTCGGCCTTCCTGCTCGCGCAGGGGGTCGAGACACTGCCGTACCGCATCCAGGCGCACATCGACAACGCGCGCACGGTCGCCGAGTGGCTCGACGCCGACCCGCGCATCGAGCGCGTCTTCTGGGCGGGCCTGCCCGATCACCCGCACTTCGAGCGCGCCGCGAAGTACCTGCCGAAGGGCCCGGGCTCGGTGTTCAGCTTCGAGGTGAAGGGCGGCCGCGAGGTCGGCCAGAAGGTGATCGAGTCGGTGGACCTGGCCAGCCACCTCGCGAACATCGGCGACGCGAAGACGCTCATCATCCACCCCGCGTCGACCACGCACGCGCAGCTCACCGACCAGCAGCTCGTCGACGCGGGCGTGCTGCCCGGCGTCGTGCGCCTCTCGGTCGGCATCGAGGACGTCGAGGACATCATCGCCGACCTCGACCAGGCCCTGACCGCCGCGACGCGCGACCGCGTCCTGACCGCCGTGGGAGGCGCCCGATGAGCATCGCGAGCGAGACCGGCGAGCAGGTCGCCGAGGCGGCTGAGCCCGCAGCCGCGACCGAGGCGGATGCCGCGGCATCCGACGTCGAGACCGTGCGCCTGGTCAACGGGCTCTCGTGCGAGCTCCCGGCGAGCTCACCGCTGGCGAAGCTTCTGAAGTCGCAGCGCACCTGGATCGGGCCCGACGCCAGGGCGCGGCTCCGCATCCTGAACGCGGCGAAATCGATCGCGATCGTCGGCGCCTCGCCGAAGCCGCAGCGCTCGAGCTACTTCGTGGGCACGTACCTGCAGCAGTCGAGCGACTACCGCGTGTACTTCGTGAACCCGAACGAGACCGAGATCCTCGGACAGCCGGCGTACGCGAGCCTGACCGACCTGCCCGAGGTGCCCGACATCGTCGTCGTCTTCCGGCGCGGCAGCGACATCCCGTCGGTCGTCGACGAGGTCGTCGCCGCGGGGGCGAAGACGATCTGGGTGCAGCTCGGCATCTGGAACGAGCAGGCCGCGTACTACGGCGAGGAGCAGGGCCTCACGGTCGTCATGGACCGCTGCATCAAGGTCGAGCACGCGCGCTTCCACGGCGGCCTGCACCTGCTCGGCTTCGACACGGGCCAGATCACGAGCCGCCGCGGCGGGCGCTGAGCCGACCCCAGGCATCAGCCGTCGGCGGCGTCGAATTCGGCGCGCAGGTACTTCGGTGCCTGCACGCGCCATGCCTCCGTGACCAGCTCGACCAGGTGGTCGTGGTCGATCGCGGCCATGCGGAAGGCGATCTTCGGCTCGCCCCAGCTCGTCGTCGTCCGCAGGAAGACCTCGGGCGCCATCTCGACGAGGGCGAGAGCGTCGACGCGGTCGGCGACCTTCACCCCGACGACGAGCTCGGCCGCGATGATCTCCCGCATGTCGTCGGGGATGCTGGGCCAGGGATGGCACTCCCACGCGTAGAGCCTCCGCCGGACGAACCACGCGGCGCCGCCCGTCATCGCGCGCTCCTCGCTGCCGGGAAGCGCGGCCGTGGCGCGGCGGAGGTCGTCGAGGGTGGGCACGCCTCGACGCTACGCCGACCCACCGTCAGGCGGGTCGGCACCCGTCAGGCCGCGGGGGCCGTGGCGATCGCCGGGCCACCGCTCGGACCCGGGACGTCGATCCCGTACGCGAGGATGTGCACGGGCGTGCCGTCCGGTCGCTCGAACGTGAATTCGCGATCCTCGAGCCGCTCGAAGCCCATCCGCTCGTAGAGCCGGCGAGCGGGGCGCATCTGCTCGCCCGTGTTGAGCACGACGCGACGGATGCCGCGGCTCGCGGCGAGGGCGAGGATGTGCCGCACCACGGCCTCGCCGACCCCGCGGCCGCGTGCCGCAGCCGAGACCCCGAGGAAGCGGAAGTCGAGCTCGTCCTCGTGGCGCGCG
The DNA here is from genome assembly GCF_051715505.1 of Agromyces excoecariae. NCBI lineage: Bacteria > Bacillati > Actinomycetota > Actinomycetes > Micrococcales > Microbacteriaceae > Agromyces > Agromyces excoecariae. The sequence continues at coordinate 115,565 of NZ_JBPSLA010000009.1, forward strand.
ACGGCGGACATGCGGCGCCCCGGGCGAGGGACGGTCACGGTGCCGAGCAGCTCGCCGCCGGCGGCGTCGACGGCGACCCACACCTCGTGCTCGCGCGCACGCTCCCCTACGGCCTCGATCTCGTCGAGGTAGGCCTCGGTCAGCTCGTAGTCCCCGGCGTACGCGTCGCGCACCAGGCGACCGACGAGCGAAGCCTCGTCGTCGCGCATGCGTCGGATCGCCAGCCCGTCGGCGGGCGAGCCGGGGCGGAACGTCGGGATCGATTCGGTGGCGGGCATCCGACCCAGACTACGCGGCGGTGGCTGTGCCTCCGCCGAACGGCGCCCGCGCATGGCGACGGCCGAGGATGGCGATGCCACCCCCGGCCGTCGCATGCGTGGTGGGCGTCAGCCCGTGAGGCCGACCTGCCACTCGATGAGGTCGCCGATCTTGGCGACGAGCACGTCGTCCTGCAGGCCGTGGGCCTTGCCCTGCGCCTGGCGGAGGATCGCCACCGCGGTCTCGTGGTCGCCGGCATCCGCCGCGGCTTCCGCCTCGGCGAGGTACTCGCCGACGCCGCTGCCGAGCATCGCGACGCGCATCGATCCGTCGGCGAGCCCGTCGAGGACACCCCCGACCTCGCGGAACGTCACGCAGTCGCCGCCGCCCTCGACGACGCCCGCAGTCCACTCGATGCCGCCGAGGATGTGGCTGAGGAAGAGCGGATCGGACCACGCGGCATCCACGTGCCCCGCTCCCTCGTACCAGGATCGACCGCCCTCGAAGTTGTGGCACCACGCGATGGGGTGGTCCTCGCCCATCCGGCCGGAGCCCGGGTTGTACGTCGACTCGTCGAGCGTCAGCAGCACGTGCACGTCCTCGCGCGGGTTGGTCGTGAAGTTGTACCACTCGTCGAAGCGCACCCACTCGGCCGGCAGCATCTCGGTCGACGGATGCGTCGGGCTCTCGACGCGCATGGTCGCGGTCTGCTGCGCCGGGTGGTTGCGGAAGCGGGCGCTGCCGCCGGTCAGCTCGCTGTACCAGGGCACCGTGTGCATCGAGTCGGTCGCCGCGTGCAGGCCGACGTAGCCGCCGCCGCCGCGGATGTAGCCCTGGAACGCGGCGAGCTCGGTGTCGTTCAGCAGGCGCGGGCGGGTCGGGTCGAGGTTGTTCGTCGCGTCGACGGGCGAGGCGAAGATGATCGTCGCGTACTTCGACAGGTCCTCGGCGGTCGTGAACGGCGAGCTCGGGAGCGTCAGCGCGGGCTGGCCCGGCGAGCTGCCCTGCGGCGGGTCCCAGACGTCGACGTCGAAGCCGTGCTCCGCGCCGAGCGCGATGATCGCGTTCGTGGTGTCGTCGATGTGCGAGTGGCGGAAGCCGAGGGTCTCGCCGACGACGAGCACCTCGTAGTGGTCGTCCGCCTGCGCGGGTGCCGCGGCGATGCCGAGGCCGAGCGTGAGGCCGGCGGCGCAGAGCCCCGTGACGGCGAGCTTGGCAGGATGCTTCATGGGTCGTTCTCCCCTTCGAGTGGACCGGTCGTCGCCGCCTCGGCGTCGAATATGTTGCTCCAGACGACATATTGCGTGTCCGAGACTATTCGCCCGCGCTCGAGGTTGTCAATCCCCCGCGGCGATACTTGCCACTTTTCGCCCCATCTTTTGTGCTTTCCCCGTTAAAAGCGTCCAGCGGTGCCGAAACGATGCATTCCGACGAGCTCGCGACGAAGACGCGCACGATCCTTCGAAGCGGCGGCGAATCCCTGCGCGTGCTGCGACGTAGCCTTGAGGGGTGACAGCGTTCGTCTCAGCCCTCGACCTGTTCTCGATCGGCGTCGGCCCCTCGAGTTCGCACACGGTCGGACCCATGCGGGCCGCGCGGATGTTCGTCGACGGACTGGCCGACGACGGCCGCCTCGACCGCGTACGCCGCATCACCTGCTCCCTCTACGGCTCGCTCGGTGCGACCGGGCTCGGGCACGGCACGCCCGATGCCGTGGTCGCCGGACTCGGCGGGCTCGCACCGCACGACTGCGATCCCGACGACGTCCGCAGCGCATGGACCCGGCTCGGCGACGGCGCCGAGGTCCTGCTCGCCGGTCGTCACGCGGTTCGGATGTCCCAGGCCGACGTCAGCCTCGAGCCGCGAACGCGGCTCCCCGGGCACCCCAACGCGCTCACCCTGCAGGCGTGGGGCGACGACGACGCGCTGCCCCTCGCCGAGGAGACGTACTACTCGGTGGGCGGCGGCTTCATCCGCCGCGACGGTGACGCCCCCGAGCAGGCCGAGGCCCTGCGCCATCCGCTCCCCTACTCGACCGCCGCCGAGCTGCTCGCGCTCTGCGAGGAGCACGGCGTGAGCCTGTGCGACGTCGCGTGGCGCAACGAGGTCGCCGTGCACGGCGAGGAGGGCATCGTCGCGGGACTCGACGCGATCTGGGACGCGATGGCCGAGTGCGTCGAGCACGGGCTCGCGACCGAGGGCACGCTGCCCGGCGGCCTCAAGGTGAAGCGCCGGGCACCCGAGGTCCGCCGCCGGCTCGAGGAGTACGACCGCGACGAGCACGTGCGCGACACCTCGACCGAGTGGCTCCACGCGTTCGCGCTCGCGGTGAACGAGGAGAACGCCTCGGGCGGCCGTGTCGTGACCGCGCCGACGAACGGCGCGGCGGGCATCATCCCCGCGGTCGGCCACTACTACCTGCGCTTCGTGCCCGGCGCCGACCGCGAGGGCATCCGGCGCTACCTGCTGACCGCGTCGGCGATCGCGAGCCTCGTGAAGAAGAACGCCTCGATCTCGGGGGCCGAGGGCGGATGCCAGGCCGAGGTCGGCTCGGCGTGCGCCATGGCCGCGGGCGGCCTCTGCGCCGTGCTCGGCGGAACGCCGCAGCAGATCGAGAACGCCGCGGAGATCGCGATGGAGCACCACCTCGGCCTCACGTGCGACCCCGTCGCCGGGCTCGTCCAGGTGCCGTGCATCGAGCGCAACGCGATCGCGGCCTCGACCGCCGTCTCGGCCGCGCGACTCGCGCTGCACGGCGACGGCACCCACATCGTCTCGCTCGACACCGTCATCGAGACCATGCGCCAGACCGGGATCGACATGATGTCGAAGTACAAGGAGACGAGCGAGGGCGGCCTCGCGGTGAACGTCATCGAGTGCTGAAGCGGTCCGTGTCCCCCGGATGGGTCGCTTCCGAGCCGACCCGCGATTCTGGGAAGGTATCCGGGTGGACCCGAACATCGACCCCGGCATGCTGGGCGGCCTGAGCGCCGCAGCCCTCATCATCGGCTCGCTCATCTACCTCGCGCTCATCGCGCTGAGCCTCTGGATCGGCTACCTGATCATCAAGGCGGCGGTGCGCAACGGCCTCCGCGAGCACACGCTCTGGCTCGAGCAGCGGCGAGGCCCACTGCGCTGATCTGGTGCGCGGCGGCCGACCCGCCGTCGCGCGGCGGCGCGACTCCGACCGCGACGGCCGGGCCTCCGTGTCCCCCTAACAGGCGCACTCCACGACCGGCGCACCGGTCTCGACGTTGGTCAGCGTGTCGACCGCACGCCGGTCACGACCGCCGTCGCGATCGACCTCGAACCCCTCGCGCACCCAGTACTCGAAGCCGCCGAGCATCTCCTTCACCGGATGCCCGAGGCTCGCGAAGGCGAGCGCCGCACGCGTGGCGCCGTTGCAGCCCGGCCCCCAGCAGTAGACGACGACGGGCGTGCCCGGGGCGAACCGCGCCGGTGCGACCTCCGCGATACGGCGCCCGGGCAGGTGCACGGCACCGGGGATGCGACCGGCCGACCACGCCGCCTCGCTGCGCGTGTCGACGAGCACGAAGCCGGGGTCCTCCGCGGCGAGCGCGGTCGCCACGTCGGACACGTCGGTCTCGAAGCCGAGCCGCGCACGGAAGTGCCGGACGGCCTCCTCCGGTGAGGCGACGTGGGCGAAGAGCCCGTCGACGGATGCCGCGGCAGCGGCGGGCACGGGAGCGGTCGCGTTCGTCATGCTCCGATGCTCGCACCGGGTCCGGCGGAGGGCGGGCGCGAATCCCGCCTGCCATGCGCGACTTCCCGCCAGATCGGGGACGGCAGGGGGAGCGACCCGATCCGGAGGACGGATCGAACGCGACCGCCGGATGTCGCCGGCTCAGGCGCCGCGGAAGAACGCTGCGACCGCTGCGCCCAGCGCCGCGAGGTCCTCGACGTGCGCGAGCTCTCGGGCCGAGTGCATCGACAGCAGCGGCGGGCCCACGTCGACCGTGCGGATGCCCAGGCGGGTCGCCGTGAGCGGCCCGATGGTCGAGCCGCAGGGGATCGCGTTGTTCGAGACGAACTCCTGCGTCGGCACGCCGGCCGCGCGGCACGCCCCGGCCCAGAGCGCCGCGCCCGCGGCATCCGTCGCATAGCGCTGGTTCGCGTTGAGCTTCAGCAGCGGCCCACCGCCGAGGACGGGACGGTTCACGGGGTCGTGCCGCTCGGGGTAGTTGGGATGCACGGCGTGGCCGGCGTCGCTCGAGACGTGCCACGACGCGGCGAACGCCCGGCGGCGATCCTCGACGCCCGCGCCGAGCCCGGCGCCGACCCGGGCGAGCACGTCCTCGAGGAAGGGCCCGCTCGCGCCCGACCGCGACTCGGAGCCCAGCTCCTCGTGGTCGAACGCGGCGAGCACGCTGATGTGTCCGCCCTCGGCGGGAACGTCGAGGATGGCGGTGAGCCCGGCGTGCACCGAGGTCAGGTTGTCCATCCGCCCCGAGGCGAGGAAGACGTCGCCCCGGCCGAACCGGGCGGGCGCCGCGGCGTCGACCACGTGCACGTCGTGGCCCACGACCTCCTCGGCATCGATGCCGGCGATCCCGGCGAGGTGGGCGACGACGTCGGCCGGTTCGCCCATCGTCTCGATGCCCCAGATCGGCTGCACGTGCCGCTGCTTGTCGAGCGTGAGCCCGTCGTTGTTGACCCCGCGGTCGAGGTGGACGGCGAGCTGCGGGATCCGCAGGAGCGGGCCGGTCGCCACGAGGTGCGTCGCGCCGTCGCGCGTCGCGAGGCGGCCGGCGAGACGCAGCTCCCGATCGAGCCAGGAGTTCAGCAGCGGGCCTCCGTAGACCTCGACGTTCGCCTGCGAGAGCCCTGCGGCGGCGCTCGACGGGTTCGGCTTGAGCTTGAACGAGGGCGAGTCGGTGTGCGCACCGAGGATCCGGAACGGCGTCGTCGCCGTCGCACCCTCGGGCTGGACCCAGGCGACCACGGCGCCGTCGCGCACGACGACACGCCGGCCCGGACCGGTCGGCCAGGCGTCGCGCTCGTCGAGGCGTTCGAACCCGGCCGCCTCGAGGCGGCCGGCCGCCTCCTCGGCCGCGTGGTACGACGACGGCGATGCCGTCACGAACGCGGTGAAGTCCTCGATGTACGCATCGACGTCAGGAATGCCCATCCCACCATCTTCGCAAACCCCGGCGGATGCCCCGGACCGCCGACGGCGTCCGGCCGCGCTCGTCGCCGATCGCGGCCCGGCGCTGTCAGGCGAACCGGATCGTCGCCTGCAGCCTCGCGCGGATCTCCATGACGTCCGCTCCGCCGAGCACGGGCGAGCCGGGGATGCCCTCGCGGATCGCGCTCGCGAGCCGCGACCGCCGCACGAGCACGGCCGCCGCGCCGCGCACGGACCCGCCCACCTCGAGCGGTGAGCTCGCGTCCTCGTCGGGCACGACCACGAGGAGCGCGGTCGGCTTCACGCGCGCCGGACGGGTGACGGCCTTCGCGCGCGCCGCGAGCAACCGGATGGGCCGCTCGCCCGCGAGCGCCTCGCCGACGAGCTCGCCCCGCTTGAACGCGACCGGCCCGCCCCAGTCCTCCGACTGGATGGCGATGAGCCCGGTCGGGCCGAGCACGAGGTGGTCGAGCTTCGGCGGGAAGCCCGGGCCCGCGGCATCCGTCGCGATGTCGTGCCAGACCGTGTACGCGATGCCGAGCGTCGCGAGTGCGCGGGCCGTGCCCTCCTCGGCGAGCGCGTCGGCGAGCACGTGACGGATGTCGCGCGGCGCCGACCGCACGAGCGACGGGTCGTACGGGTCGTCGAGGGTCACGCCGCGGCCGGCCCATTCGCGGATGAGGTCGAGGTAGCGCTCGCGGGTCCAGCCGCCGGGGTGCCCGTAGGCACGCGCCATCGGCCGCGAATCCCGTCGAGGCCGTGGTGCGGACGGCGCCCACGCCTCGTGCTCGGGTTCGACCATGCCGCCGGCCGACCCGCGGTCGAACGCCGCTCGAGCCTCGGGCGTTCCGATCAGCTCCCAGGCCCGCTGGACGGCGTGGAAGCGCGTGACGTCCCCGCCGGTGTCGGGGTGCGCATGCCGGAGCGCTCGACGGTAGGCGAGGCGGAGCGCCGCGGCATCCGCATCGGAGGAGACGCCGAGCACCTCGTAGGGCGAATCGGACAGTGGGGAGTCGGGCATGGGCTCGCTTTCGGTGGCAGCCACGAGGATACCGTCGCCGTCGGGGATCTCGCCGTGCGCCGGCTGCGCCCCGTCGGTCGACGGGCCGGCTGCGCCCCGTCAGTCGACGACGGGGCGAAGCATCCCGCCCGCGACGAGCTCGCGCACCGCCGGTGCGAGTTCGTCCCAGAGCTCGGCGCGATCGACCTCCATGAGGTCGGCGATCGCCTCGACGAGCACGCCGAGCGGCAGTTCGCCGTCGGATGAGCCGACGAGTGCGGCGAGCCCGGTTCCCGCGTCGACGACCCGCCCGAATCCGCCGCCCTGCCGGAGCAGGATCACGGTCGGCTGCTCGTCGCCCGGCCAGTGATGGCGTTCCTCGGTCACGTCCCCCGCCACCACGAGGCGGAGGGCGCGGAGCGCGTCGTCGTCGAGCGAGCCGACGAGATCGGATGCCGCGAGGCTCGCCTCGAGGTGCGCGGAGATTCCGCCCGCGGCCTCCCCCAGGGGTCCGTGCAGCCGCTCCGCCCGTGCGAGCACGGGCGCGCGCCCCTCGGCGGGGCGACGGAGGAGCACGTAGCCGAAGCCCACCGATTCGACCCCGCGATCCGCGAAGTCCTCGAGCCACGCACCGTGCAGGGCCTCGAACTCCGCCGTGCCCGGCCTGGTCCCGCCGTCGCGGATCCACGTCTCGGCGTACTCGCTCGGGTCCTGGCGCTCGCGCTCGACGACCCAGTACTCGAGGCCGGCATCGGTCGCCCACTCGGCGACGCGTTCGAGTCCGTCGGCGAGGTCGTCGCCGTCGCGCCGGTACTCCCAGTTGCCGAGCAGCTGCGCGATCCCGTCTTCGGCGAGGTGGTCGGCGGCACCGCGGACGACCGCCTCGACGATGGCGTCGCCCACCATCCCGCCGTCGCGGTAGTCGTAGGCGGGAACGCCGTCGCGGCGCGGCGTGATCACGAACGGCGGGTTCGAGACGATGCGGTCGACGCGCTCGTCGCCGAGCGGCTCGTACAGGCTGCCCAGGCGGAACTCGATGCCGTCGATCCGGTTGAGCCGCGCATTCAGTCGTGCGAACCGCAGCGCCCGGCCCGAGATGTCGCTCGCGATGACGCGGTCGCTGAATCGCGACGCGTGCATCGCCTGGATGCCGCACCCAGTACCGAGGTCGAAGGCGGTGGCGGTCGGTCGCTGCAGGAGCAGGCCGCTGAGCGTCATCGAGGCGCCGCCGACCCCGAGCACGTACTCCTCGGGCAGGGCACCGCCCGTGGCCAGTTCGCCGGGGTCGGACGCGATCCACCACTCCCCCTCGCCGGCCGTGTCGGCGAACGCGTACGGTCGAAGGTCCATGCGGGGCACCGCGGTGTCGCCGTCGAGGCGCACCAGGCCGTGCGCCGCCGCGTGCTCGAGGCCGAACCCCGGCAGGGCTGCGGCGAGGTCGGCGGATGCCACGGGGACGCCGAGCAGGAAGCACCGCACGAGCGTCGCCAGCGGGCGCTCGCCGGGCTCGACGTTCGCGAGCGCCTGCAGCGCCGGGACCCGGTGCCCGCGGCGGAGTGCGGCACCCGGATGGGTGGAGGTCGCGGCCGCGCCTCGCTCCCACAGCGCCTCGATGCGAGCGACCGTGTACCCGGCGACGCCGAGGTCGGACGCCAGCGCGTCGACCGCCTCCGGGTCGGGCACGTCCTGCGGCTCGGTGCGTGTGCTCACGGTGGTATTCAACCAGCCGCGTCGCCGGCGCGCCCCAGTCGTGTCGCCGGTTCGACATCCGCGCGTCACCGCGCGTCCATGCGCAGCCGCCCCGTGTAACCCGTACGACACACGCGCCAAGTACCGTCGGTTACGATCGGACGAGCGAGGGGAGGTCGCACATGGCAGAACCGACCACGCTCGAGCGCCTACGCCAGGACGCGCGAGACGAACTCGCCGCACTCATCGAACTGCGGTGCCGTCTCGGCGAGGACCCGTGGGCGTTCCTGCCCGAACTCCCGTCGGTCGACGAACAGGTCGTCGCGACGCTCCGCGAGGAGCGCCTGCACTCCGAGCGCTGGAGCCCCGCTCGCGCCCGGGCGTACCACCCCACCGCGCGACGCGGCGCCGTCGAACGGTTCGAGTTCGAGATCCTCCGCGACATCGCGCTCGACCACCCCGAGCTCAGCACCGCCGTGTGGAGCCTGCTCGGCCGGGTACCGACCGCCTGGTGACCGCCGCCCGGGCCGTGGTGGACTTCCGGAACGTCAGTTCGCCGCCGGTTCGCTCGCGGCATCCGCTCGCCGTTGCACGCGCATCCACGTCACGAACCCGACGAGCGTGAACACGCCGTAGAACAGGTACAGCACGGCTGAGGCGTAGTAGCCGGCGCTGACGAGCAGCGGCACGCCGACGATGTCGACCGCGACCCAGATCAGCCAGAACTCGGTCCAGCCGCGCGCCATGCCCCAGGTCGCGAGCAGCGACCCGACGAAGATCCAGGCGTCCGCCCAGACCGGCTCGAACGAGCCGAGCGCGCGGAAGATCGGGGTCAGTGCGAGGGTCCCGCCGACGAGGAGCACCCCGAGGAGCACACGTTCGCGTCCCGTCGCCCAGCGCGGGGTCACCGCCGGCGCCGAGGCGTCGCCGTGGCGGTTGCGGGACCACTGGATCCATCCGTAGATCGACACGATGATGAACATGACCTGGCGGGACGCCTGGCCGAGGAGGTTCACCGGGTTCGGCGTGCCGAACACGGCCCCGAGGAAGACCGTGAAGAGCAGGGCGTTGCCGATGATGCCGACCGGCCACGCCCACACCTTGCGGCGGAGCCCGCCGAGTGCCGACGCGAGGCCGAACGCGTTGCCGACGATCTCGCGCCAGAGGATAACCTGGTCGCCGATCACCAGTTGCGCGTCGAACAGCCACGCGATCGGGTTCACCCTGCGACCGCCTCGGTCCCGCGCCGCGCGCGGCGGATCAGCGCGCCAACGGCGCGCCAGCCCAGCAGGAACAGCGCGAGCGTCGCCGATGCGACGACCACGAAGGCGAACGCCGCACCGGCCCCGGTCGCGAGCCGGAGCAGCATGCCGACGACGACGGCCGACAGCCACGCGGCGACACCCGTCGGCCAGAGGGCGAGCGGATGGCGCCACGCGCGCGCGACCAGCCATCCGATCGCCAGGCCGACGAGGAACGGCCACGCCGTCGTCCAGACACCGGCCGCATCGATGTGCTCTTCGTGGCTTGCACGACCGATCCCCGCGAACACCGTCACCAGCACGACATCGACCGCACCGGCGACGATCGCGGTCGCGCGGGGATCGGATGCGGGGGCGGGCATACGTCCATCGTAGGTCGCCGTGCGCACGCTACCGACCGGTCGGCCGGCGCAGTTCCGCCGCGCTCGACACCGGCAGTTCGCACACGAACGACCGGCACCGGTAGGCGCTCGCACGGCCGCTCCGCGCGATTCTGCCGTCGAAGAGCTCGAACCCGGCATCGACGAAGGCCGCCGCCTGCGACTCCGTCACGACCGCGGTGACGGAGGTCTCCTGCCGACGCGCGACGTCGATGAGCTCCAGCCGCTCGGCACGTTCGGCGGCATCCTCGTCGTCGGCCCCATCGCGGGCGGCTGCCCCGTCGGGGACCACCACGACGAGCTGCACGAGCGGCGCGGCGAGGCGCGCCATGACGCCGAGCGCCCCGCCGAACGCGATCGGTCGCGTCACCGCGATGCCGGCGACCACGCGCGCGGCCTCCACTGCGAGTTCGCGGTACCGCTCGCCGGCACCGAGCGCGGCGAGCCGCCACGCGGCATCGGCGCACGCGGTGAGCCCCGACGGCACCGCCCCTTCGGCGGGGTCGTCCGCGAAACCCAGCCCGCGTGCCGCGAGCACGGGGTCGCCGCCACCGGGGGCCGCGAACGGCGGGCGGGCGCGGTCGCCGGCGCCGTCCTCGTCCGACCCGCTGCGCCGGCCGCCCGGCTGAGCTGATTCCGCCTGCCGCGCCGCAGCCGCGTCCGCTGCGGCATCCACGAGTCCACGCGCCGCGACCGCGTAGTGCACCTCGCCGGTCGCCGCGGCCAGGCGTACGAGCCCGCCGGCCAGCATCCCGGCGTCTTCGAGCGTGGCCGGTGCATCCGACGCCCGCCCGTCGAGCGAGGCGCGCACGAGCGTGCCGTCGGGCCGCACGTGCCCGGTGAGCAGGCGTTCGGCCGCACGTCGCGCGGAGGTGATGGCGCGGTCGTCGCCGAAGACAGACCCCGCGCGCGAGAGCGCGCCGATGGCGAGGCCGTTCCAGCCGGTGAGCAGCTTCGCGTCGAGCGCGGGCGGTTCGAGTTCGGCGCGCCCGGTGGCATCCCGCCGGTAGTAGCCCCCCTCGTCGCGACGGCCGTCGATGGTGCTCTCCGAATCCTGCGCCGCGGCGAAACCGCCTTCGGGCAGTTGCATCCGCTCGGTGAGGAAGGAGACGATGCCCGACGCGATCGCGTCGAGGAACGGCGGCCGATCGTCGCCCGTCGCGAGTTCGGCGACGACCTCGAGGAGCAGCGCGTTGTCGGTGAGCATGCGCTCGTAGTGCGGCTCGCTCCAATCGGCACGCGTGGCGTAGCGGAAGAAGCCGCCCTCGACGGGGTCGCGGAGCGGCGACGCGCCCACCTTCCGCATCGTCCGCGTCGCGAGGTCTCGCCCGTCCGGGCCGGCCGCGGCCAGGAAGCCGAGCACGGGTGCGACCGGGAACTTCGGCGCGGTGCCGAAGCCGCCGTGCAGCGAGTCCTCGTCGGCGGCGAGCAGGCGGACCGCATCGTCAAGCGCCGCCCGACCGGGCACCTCGCCGGCGGTCGGGGCGACGGATGCCGCGCCGATCGCGTCGCCGACGGCATCGGCGGTGCGATCGAGGTCGTCGCGACGCTCGCTCCACGCCTCGGCGACGGCCTCGAGCACCTCACGGAACGACGGGATGCCCTGCCGCGCGGTCGGCGGGAAGTACGTGCCCGCGTAGAACGCGCGTCCGTCGGGTCGTGTGAAGACGGTCAGCGGCCAGCCCAATTGCCCGGTGAAGGCGGATGCCGCGGCGAGGTAGGTCGCGTCGACCTCGGGATGCTCCTCGCGGTCGACCTTGACGGCGACGAAGCCGCGGTCGAGGACCTCGGCGATGCCGGGGTCGCTGAAGCTCTCGCGCGCCATGACATGGCACCAGTGGCAGGTGGCGTAGCCGATGGAAACCATGATGGGGACGTCGCGGCGGACGGCCTCCGCGAAGGCCTCCTCGCCCCACGGGTACCAGTCCACGGGGTTGTCAGCGTGCGCACGGAGGTAGGGACTCAGTGCGGTGGCAAGTCGATTCGCCATCGACCCAGCGTAGGCGCACCCGCGTGCGGGCTGGCGTTAAATGCAGAAGAGCCGCCCGGCGTTGGGCGGCTCTTCTGTGAAGGATGTCCGGCGGTGTCCTACTCTCCCACAGGGTCGCCCCTGCAGTACCATCGGCGCTGCGAGTCTTAGCTTCCGGGTTCGGAATGTGTCCGGGCGTTTCCCTCGCGCTATGGCCGCCGAAACTCTAGG
>NZ_JBPSLA010000010.1:0-46289 GCF_051715505.1 Agromyces excoecariae
GGGGCGCGGGCCGCCGAAGCCGCCGCCGGGCGCGCCGCCCGGACGGAAGCCGCCGCCGGCGCCGCCGCCGGGACGCGGGCCGCCGCCACCGCCGCCGGGACGCTGGAAGCCGCCGGGACGACCGCCGCCGCCACCGCCCGGACGCGGCGCACCGGGGCGCGGCGAACCGGGACGCGGGGGCTGGGGCCGCGGGATGTTGCCGGGGGTGGGGCGCTGGCCCATGCCCTGCGAGCTCGAGAACGGGTTGTTGCCCGGACGCGGCTGGCTCGGACGCTGGCCCATGCCCTGCGAGGAGGAATAGGGGTTGTTGCCCGGGCGCGGCGCACCGGGGCGGGGACCGCCCGGTCGCGGGGCGCTCTGGCCCGGCTTCGGCGCGCCGGGGCGCGCGACGTCGGCGGGCTTGGGCGCACCGGGCTTCGGCGCGCCGCCGGGGCGAGGCGCGGACGCAGCCGGGGCCTCGGCGGCCGGTGCCGGTGCGGGCGTCGTCTCGGACGCGGCCTGCTTCTCGGCGGCCGCGGCCGCCGCCTTCTTCTCGGCCTCGGCCTGGCGCTCGGCGACGCTCATGGGAGCGTCGGCCTGCGGCGCGGCCGCCGGCTTCGGGGCCGGCTTGGGGCCGGGCTTGGCCGCAGCGGGCTTGGGCGCCGCTGCAGGCTTGCTCGCCGCGCCGGCGCCCTCGAGGGCGGCCCGGAGGCGACGTGCGACGGGGGGTTCGATCGAGGACGACGGGCCCTTGACGTATTCGCCCATCTCCTTCAGCTTCTCGAGCGCGACCTTGCTGTCGACGCCGAGTTCGCTGGCGATCTCGTGTACGCGTGGTTTGGCAGCCACTTCTCTCCTGTTCCGGGTCCGACCCCGGGACAGGGGCGGACCATCAATGGCGGACGGGTCTCATTTCGAGCCGCTCATGAGTTGTCCATTAGCCGTTCAGCCTGTTCTCTACATCGGATGTGTCCAGCTCGCCGCTCACGCGAAGCGCGCGCCCGAAGGCGCGGCGTCGCTGGGCGAGTCGGAAGCACTCGAGCGTCGGATGCAGCCACGCGCCACGCCCGGGGAGCACCGCCGACGTGTCGGCGAGGACTCTGGTGTGCTGGGCGACGACCCTCAGAAGTGAGGACCGCGGGGCGCGCGAACGGCATCCGATGCACGTTCTGACGGGCTCCATCCTACACCTCCCGGCTGGGCGTCTCCCGACCGCCGCCCGCGCGGGCTGCGGCCCTCACGCCTGATCGAGGATCGAATCCGGCTGGATGTCGATCTTCGCGCCGGTGAGCTTGGCCGCGAGGCGGGCGTTCTGGCCCTCCTTGCCGATGGCGAGCGAGAGCTGGTAGTCGGGCACCAGGGCGCGCACCGCACGCGTGCCCTCGTCGATCACGTACGCGCTCGTCACCTTCGCCGGCGAGAGGGCCGACGCGACGAACGTCGAGAGGTCCTCGTTCCAGTCGACGATGTCGATCTTCTCGCTGCCGAGCTCGGCGGTGACCGCGCGCACGCGCTGCCCCAGCTCGCCGATGCAGGCGCCCTTGGCGTTCACGCCCGGTTGGTTCGCCCGGACGGCGATCTTCGTGCGGTGGCCGGCCTCGCGGGCGAGCGAGACGATCTCGACGACGCCGGAGGAGATCTCGGGGACCTCGAGCGCGAAGAGCTTGCGCACGAGCGCCGGGTGAGTCCGGGAGACGGTGATCGAGGGGCCCTTCGCGCCCTTGGCGACGCTCGTGACGTAGACGCGGATGCGCTGGCCGTGCGGGTACTCCTCGCCGGGGACCTGCTCCTCGGGCGGCAGGATGGCCTCGACGGTGCCGAGGTCGATGTGCACCATCCGCGGGTTCGGGCCCTGCTGGATGATGCCCGCGACGATGTCGCCCTCACGGCCGCGGAACTCGCCGAGCACGGCGTCGTCGGCGATGTCGCGGAGGCGCTGGTTGATGACCTGCTTCGCGGCGAAGGCGGCGATGCGGCCGAAGTCGCTCGGGGAGTCCTCGGCCTCGCCGATGACGTTGCCCTCCTCGTCGTGCTCCGGGATGAAGATCGACACGTGACCGGTCTTCCGGTCGAGGTGGGCGCGCGCCCCCTTGGGGTTCGCATGGCCGTGCTGGCCGGGGTTGGTGTGCTTGAGGTAGGCCATCAGGATCGCCTGCTCGATGATCTGCACCAGTTCGTCGAACGGGATCTCCTTCTCGCGCTCCATCATGCGGAGCACGCTGAGGTCGATGTCCATTACGGCCTCCTCTATTCAGCTCTCGGTCCGCCTCCCCCTCTCGGGCGGAACACTCAAGCGTACCGGATGACTCGGGATCCGTCGGCACCGGCCGGCGCCGCCATCCGACGCCGGCCGTACCGGTCCGGCGCGGTTCCCGAGGTTCGCTCGGGACCGCTGCCATGCTTGCGGGATGGATGCGCTCAACGGCCTCGTGCTCGCTGCGGGCGACACGCTCTGGACCTGGATCGTGCTGCCCGTCGTGGTCCTCCTCGGCCTCTACTTCACGGTGCGCTCCGGCGTCGTGCAGTTCCGGCTCATCCCCGAGATGTTCCGCACCCTCACCGACAAGACGCCGCGTGACGAGTCGGGCGAGCCGCAGTCGGTGTCCGCGTTCCAGGCGTTCACGATCTCGGCGGCGTCGCGCGTCGGCGTCGGCAACATCGCCGGCGTCGGCACGGCGATCGCGATCGGCGGGCCGGGTGCGATCTTCTGGATGTGGCTGATGGCCTTCATCGGCGGCGCCTCCGCGTTCGTCGAGTCGAGCCTCGGCCAGCTCTTCAAGGTGCACGACAAGGACGGCTTCCGGGGCGGTCCCGCGTACTACATCGAGCGCGGCCTCAAGGCGCGATGGGCCGGCATCCTCTTCGCGGTGATCCTCATCGTCTGCTTCCCGTTCGCGTTCTCGTCGCTGCAGGCGAACACGATCAGCGCGTCGCTCACCGGCGCGGTCGCACCCGACGGCGGCGGCGAGTGGATCGCCTGGACCGCGGGCGCCGTGCTCGCAGTGCTCACCGGGCTCGTGGTCTTCGGCGGCGTCCGCCGCATCGCCCATGTCACGCAGGCGGTCGTTCCGCTCATGGCGCTGCTGTACCTGCTCGTCGGCCTCATCATCGTGGCCCTGAACATCACGCGACTGCCCGAGGTGTTCGCCTCGATCTTCACCGAGGCCTTCGGGTTCAACGAGGTCGTCGGCGCGACGCTCGGCACCATCATCCTCACGGGCGTCAAGCGCGGCATGTTCTCCAACGAGGCCGGCCTCGGGTCGGCCCCGAACGCGGGCGCGAGCGCCGCGGTGACCCACCCGGTCAAGCAGGGCCTCGTGCAGACCCTCGGGGTCTACTTCGACACGTTCCTCGTCTGCACGATCACGGCGTTCATCATCCTGGTCTCGAATCCCGACCTCGCGAGCGCCGAGCGCGGCATCGGGCTCACGCAGGATGCGATGGTCGCCAACCTCGGGCCGTGGGC
Organism: Agromyces excoecariae; assembly: GCF_051715505.1. NCBI lineage: Bacteria > Bacillati > Actinomycetota > Actinomycetes > Micrococcales > Microbacteriaceae > Agromyces > Agromyces excoecariae. Next base: position 3,446 of record NZ_JBPSLA010000010.1, read on the forward strand.
GAGCATCCTGCTGACGATCATCGTGTTCCTGCTCGCGTTCAGCTCGATCCTCGGCAACTACTACTACGGGGAGTCGAACATCGAGTTCATCTCGCCGAAGCCGTGGCTGCTCACGACCTACCGCTCCCTCGTCGTCGTCGCGATCTTCGTCGGTTCGGTCGCCGCATCCGACCTCGTGTGGAACACCGCCGACGGGGTCATGGGGCTCATGGCGCTCGTGAACCTCATCGCCATCGCACTGCTCTCCGGAGTGGCGTTCCGGCTGCTGCGCGACTACACCCACCAGCGACGGCAGGGGCGGGATCCCGTCTTCACGCGCGACCTGCTGCCGGATGTCACCGGCATCGAGTGCTGGGTCGACGAGCGATCGGTCACCGGCCCGATCGACATGCCCACCGCGAAGCACCAGGCGGAGAAGCACCGCGACCACCTGCACCACGAGGAGTAGCGCGGGGCCGAGGCGCGCTCGGCGCGCTCACTCCGGCGTCGGCGGCGAGTTCACCCACACGAGCTCGGCACCGACGTCCCCGACGTTCGCGACGCGGTGCGGGGTGCTGCTCGGGAACACGATGCTGTCGCCCGTGCCGAGCTCGTAGGCCTCGTCCTCGAGTTCGACGCGCACGGCCCCGCCGGTCACGAGGATGACCTCCTCCGAGTCGCCGTGGCGGTACTGCCGGGGGCCCGTCGACCCGCCCGGGTCGATCGTGACGGCGTACATCTCGACGTGGCCGTGCGGCGGCTCGGTGAGGAACCACTTGACCATCCCGTCGCTCGCCGAGAACCTCCGGCGACGGTCGGCGCGGACCACGCGGCCCGCGGGCACGGGCCCGGGCGCCACGAGGTCGCCCAGCGCGACGCCGAGCGCGTCGGCGAGGCGTCGGAGCGTGGCGACGCTCGCGTTCGCGCGACCGGTCTCGAGCTGGCTCAGGAACCCCGAGGTGACGCCGGCCTGCGAACCGAGCGCACGCTGCGACATCCGCCGGGCCCTGCGGTATCGGCGGACCTGCTCGCCGACCCCCTCATCGCCCACGTCGGTCCCTCCTCGCCGGCCGCCGGGTGTTGACGCCGCGCGTGGATTGCTGCTCAATGTCACTAAGCAACATGTTAAGCAGCGCTCCTCCCCACTTCACGACCGGATTGCGAGGCTCTCATCATGGCAGGACGAATGGGCACCACCCCCACGTCGGCGCGCATCGGGCGCATCATCCGCGCCCACGCCGAATCCGAGCGCACGGGCGTGCCCGTCGACGACGTGCTCGGCCGCGCGCGCGATGAGCGAACCGGCTCGTCGGGGATCTCGCGCCGTGCACTGCTGCGGTCCGGCGCCGCACTCGGAGCCGGAGCCGCGCTGGCGATGGCGGGCCCCGCCAACATGGCGAGCGCCGCGAAGCCCAGCGCACCCCGCGTGGCGATCGTCGGTGCCGGCCTCGCGGGGCTCCGCGCCGCGCACTGGCTGTGGCGTGTCAAGGGCATCCCGTCGACGGTGTACGAGGCGAGCACCCGGGCCGGGGGCCGCTGCTGGTCGCTGCGCGACCACTTCTCGAACGGCTTCGTCGTGGAGCACGGTGGAGCGCTCATCAACACCGACCACAATGCGACGCGCAACCTCGCCGCCAACCTCGGCTTGAGCCTCGATGTGGTGGCCGGCGGGAGCTACCAGGGCTGGGAGGACAAGTACTGGATCGACGGCGTCGACTACCCGTACGACGACGCGAACGAGGACTGGGGCGCCGTCTACCAGGCCTTCAAGTCCGACCTCGCGGCCGCGCCCTACTGCCAGACGTACGACTCCCAGACCGCAGCGGGCGTCGCGCTCGACCGCATGACGGTCGACGAGTGGCTGCAGCAGAAGGTCCCCGGCGGGCTGGCGAGCCCGTTCGCCAAGCTCATGCAGTCGAACGTCATGGCCGAGTACGGCCTCGAACCGCACGAGCAGTCCGCCCTGAACCTCGTGTACCTGCTCGGCTGGAACTCGCAGAACAGCCTCTCGCCGGTGAACGGCGCCGACGAGAAGTACAGCGTGCACGGCGGGAACGACCTGCTGGTCTCGCGGATGATCGACCAGCTCCCGGCGGGCACGGTGCAGTACGGCCGCCAACTCGTCGCGGTCGCGCAGCTCGCGGACGGAACGGTGCGACTGAGCTTCCGCTCGGGCAACTCGACGCTCGACGTCGTCGCCGACCGCGCGATCCTGGCGCTGCCCTTCACGACGCTGAAGGATTGCGACCTCTCGCAATCGGGCTTCTCCGCGCTGAAGCGCCGCGCGATCGCCGAGGTCGGCCTGGGCGCGAACTCGAAGGTCCACGTCGAGCTCTCGCATCGGCCCTGGGTCGAGCAGGGGTACGGCGGGGCGACCTACACGAACAAGGAGGGCTTCCAGTGCGGGTGGGACGACACGGCCGACCAGCCGCTGCCCGCCGGCGTGTTCAACTTCTTCCCCGCCGGTGACCAGGTCAAGGCCTGGAAGGGCGACCCGTTCGGCATCGCCCCGGCCGCGCAGGTCAACGCCTACCTGGCCCAGCTCGAGCCGATCTTCCCGGGGGTCACCGGGGCGTACACCGGTCGCTCCTACCGCGACTTCTGGTGGGCCAACCCGTGGTCCAAGGGCGCGTACACGTGCCAGCGACCGGGGCAGTACACCGAGCTCTTCGGCGTTGCCGCGGTGCCGGAGGGCAACGTGCACTTCGCCGGAGAGCACACGAGCGTGTACTACTTCGGGTTCCTGAACGGAGCGGTCGAGTCGGGCGAGCGAGCGGCGAAGGCGGTCGCGCTCTCGTGAACCGGCGAGTGCGGCCGGTCAGGGCAGGTCGGGGCAGGTGCGCCGGTACGGCTCGTCACCGAAGTGGTCCGCCCATTCGGTCCTCGTGAGCTGGCGCGACGCGAGCGCGCACGCCGCGTCGCGCATCGCGTCGACGTCGCGGGCGGCGATTCCGCCGTCCGGTCGCCAACGCCGGATGGTGGCGGGATCGCGCGTGACGGTCACGATCTCGGAGGCGCCGACGACCCGATCCATCGTGGACGTCCACGACGGAAGCGGCTCCAGGACCCGGCGGAGCGGCTGCCCGCTGTCGAGGTCGTACGACCAGATCCCGTCGACGCGGCTGCAGAGGAAGCCCGATGCCGACGGGACGAGGACCGTCCGGCATCGGAGGGCCGTCCGCACCCAGTCCACGTCACCCGATGGCACGCGGATCCGAGCCGCCCGGTCGGAGGACATCGCCAAGAGCCCGCCGCTCCCGTCCGACGCCAGCAGCAGCGAGGTCATCGAGAGATTCCCGTCGACGGGAAGGTCGATGACCTCGGTGAGCGCGAGCGTTTCGGCGTCGTAGACACGGAGGTGGTCGCGGGCGCCGCCGTACACCCGGTCGTCGACGAGCGCGAGCCGCTGGAGGCCGATCCCCGGCTGGGACGCCGCGACAACCTCGGGAGAGTCGACGAGGCGGCCGGTCGTCAGCTCGATCATCGCCGGCCCGCCGGCGCCCCGCAGGAGCAGGTAGGCGGCGCGGCCGTCGCGGGCGAGGACCGGGCGATCGGCGAGATCCACGTCCAGCGTCGTGGCCTCGAGGGCGAACCCGCTCGACCGGAGGGGCACCCCGACGAGATCGCTCACGCAGCAGGACTCCGGCTCGGTCGACGAGGCGCGACGGGTGTGGATCAGCGCCGTCGACCCGTCCTCGCTGACGATCACCTGGCGGTGCGGGGCGACCGAACGGCTCACGCTGCGCGCCGTCTCGCCCCCGAGGGAGGTCAGGTCCACGTCCAGTTCGCGCACGACCTCGCCCGTGCTGAGGTCGAGGATCATCGCGGCGGGGCCGGAGCCGGCCTCACCGCCCTCCGCGGCCGGATCGACGGCGACGAGGGCCGTGCGGGTTCCGGGGACGACCGCCGCGGCGACGCTCACGGCATCGGGGAACCGCATCGTGCGCACCAACCCGTCCGCATTGCCGAGGGCACCCTCCAGCGCGATCCTGGCACGCGGGTCCTCGGGCCAGCGACGTTGGACCTCCGCCGCCACGAGCGCCGCGACCTCCCGATCCGTCGCCGGGCTCGACGCCGTCGAGGCGAGCGCTTCGATGCGGACCTCCTCGGCGGCGGCCTCGGCGTCCGCACTCCGGACGACCGCCACGCCCGAGGCGATGACGGCGATCACCGCGAGGATCGCCGACGCCGCGAAGGCGACGCGCAGCCTGCGGTTGCTCGCCCGCTCCCGTTCTGCGCGCTCCTCCAGCTCCCGCACCTCGTCGCGGTGCGCGGCGAGCGACGCCGCCACGTAGTCGGACTCGGCGCTCGTGAGCTCGGGAGCGGCGCGTTGGCGCCATTCCACGGTCGCCTGCAGGCTCGCACCGCGCATGAGCTCGTCGTCGGGCCGTCCGGCGGCGTCCCACGCGGCAGCGGCGGCTTCGGTCCGGCGCAGCATCCGCGCGTCACCGGCATCCTCGTCGAGCCAGGCGTCCAGCCGCGGCCAGGCCCGACCGACGGCCTCGTGGGCGATGATCGCGGAGTCGCGGTCGATCGTGACCAGCCTCGCCGCGACGAGGGACTCGACGACGGCGCGACGTGTGGCCCCGTCGGCGAGCGTCTCCAGCGGCACGCGGCGTCGGACGGTCGCGCCCTCGGGGGTGCGCTCGACGAGTCGCATCATGAGCGAGCGGCAGACCTCCCGACCCTCCGTGCCGAGGGCGCCGAAGACCTGCTCGGCGGAACCGGCGATCGCGCCGGCGATCCCGCCGACGGCGTCGTATCCCTCGAGGGTGAGGGTCGCGCCGTCGCGACGGCCCCAAGTCGCCGCGAGTGCGTGGGACAGCGCCGGGAGGATGGCGGAGCGACTCCCGGCGTCGCGGAGGATCACCTCGACCAGGCCGGTCTCGAGCGAGAGACCCGCGGCCTCCGCGGGCCCGGTGCACGCGAGACGGAGTCCGCCCTCGTCCATCGGGGCGAGGGCGTACACGTCGTGCCCGAGCTCGGCGCCGATCGCCGGGACCGCGCTGGCCCGGTCCAGGAAGTCGGAGCGGAGCGTGAGGACCATGCTGCCGCCGGCATCGAGCCACGAGCGGATGAGCGCGCCGAGCTCGCGCAGCTCGTCGTCCGGCAGTTCGAGCAGTTCCTCCGCCTGGTCCACCGCGAGCGTGACCGGCTCGCCCGAGACCGTGTCGCGAAGCTCGGCCAGGCCCGACTCGTCCGGAGTGATGACGACCACGCTGCGGCCCAGCTCGCGCAGCCGCGGCACCACGCCGGCACGCAGCACCGAGGACTTGCCCGACCCGCTCGGGCCCACGATCGTGACGACCGCACCGGGCCGGACGCGGGCGAGGATCGCCCCGATGTCGCGATCGCGTCCGAAGAACACCGCCGCATCGTCGACGTCGTAGGCGACGAGTCCGCGGTACGGGCACGACTCCTCCGCGCCGCCCGGCCGCCCGCCCGGGGGTCCGACCTCCGGCTCGAGTGCGGGGTCGTGGCGGAGGATGTCGACCTCGAGGCCGCGGAGCTCGTCACCGAGGTCGAGCCCCAGCTCCTCCACGATCCGCACGCGGGCGGATCGGAGGACCCCGACCGCCTCGGCCTGGCGCCCGGCACGGTAGTTCGCGAGGGCGAGGACAGCCCAGCGGTGCTCGCGCAACGGCGCCTCTCGCACCATCCGCTCGGCATCCGGGATGACCGCCGAGTCCTCGCCCAGCCGGAGTCGCGAATCGAGCAACTCCTCCTCGGCGTCGTCGTGGATCTCGGCGAGGCGGGCCGCCTCGACGCGAGCGGGCGGCCAGTCGGGGACGTCCGGGTAGGGGTCGCCTCGCCACAGGTCGAGCGCGCGGCGATAGGCGGCAGCGGCGCGGTCGTGCGCGCCCTCCAACCCGAATCGCCGCGCACGGGAGACCTCGCGCTCGAACGTCACGGCGTCGACCGCGTCATCCGGAATGCCGAGTCGGTAGCGGCCGCCGACCGTGAGCACGGCGTCCCTTCCGAGACGCGAGCGGATCCTGGCTATCGCGTTCTGGACCTGCTGCGTCCAAGTCTTCGGGAGCCGCTCACCCCAGCATGCGTCGGCGAGTTCGTCCGGCGACACCGGCCGCGCGCGCCGCACGACCAGGGCGGACAGGACGGTCCGCTCCCTCGGGCTCAGCGCCGGCCCGCCGGTGTCGAGGGGACCGAGCACGCACACGGTCATGATGGCAGTGTGGGTCGGTGCGACGGACACGTCAACGGGGTCGGGTCACCGCTCGAGGACGGTGATGGCCACCATCGGCGGCGGGACGGGGCCCGGTCGCATCTCGAGCGCGACGACGAAGTCGTCGTCGGAGAAGCCCCAGTGCTCGCCCTCGTCACCGCCGCGGAGGGGCCCGTTCGAGACCTGCGGAACGATCTCGCCGATCCGCGCGGCCAGCTCCTGCGCCTGCTCCGGCTCGTCGGTCTCGAAGATCATGTCGAAGACCCCGGGAGCCACGGCGGAGTAGACGAGTTCCCCGTCCGGGAGCGGGAACTGCGCGGGGAAGTCGTCGGCGACGCCGTCGATCTCCTCGACGAACTCCCCCTCCTCGCCGTAGGCCTCCCAGATCGGGTCGTCCCAGGAGGCCTCGGCGACCGGCTCGGATCCGGCGTCGGCGGTCACCGAGGGCTGTCCGCCCTGGCCCGCCGTGGCGCATCCGGTGAGCAGCAGAGCTGCGGCCATCGCCGCTCCCGCGGCGCGCCGGTGCACGGCCCTGCGATCAATGCTCGGTGCGAACATCCTTCTCTCCACCTCTCGAACTCTTGAGCGGGCGGCAGGTGATCGTCGACCTCCGCCGGGGAGCGCGGTGCGTGCTCCCTCTCGTGCTCCGAGGCTGCATCGGGGCGCTATCCGTTCGCTATCCGTGTGGAAACCACGGGTATCCGGCCCGCCGCTCAGCGCCGATCGCGCAGGTAGGCGAGGCTCGCCGCGACGCGGCGGTGCGTGTCGGGCCCGGGCTGCAGCTCGAGCTTCTGGAAGATCGCGTTGACGTGCTTCTCCACGGCCGAGAGCGACACGTGCAGTTCTCGTGCGATCGCCGGGTTGGAGCGACCCGCCGCCACGAGCGCGAGCACCGCGGCCTCGCGCTCGGTCAGGCGAGCCAACCGCGGGTCGGGCGCGCCCGCGGTTGCGCCACCGCTCCGACCGTCCGAACCGGCCGCGGGCGACCCCGCAGCCCCCGCCGGCTCCCCAGGAAGGGCGCGCGACGCGGCCTCGAGTCGCACGGCGATCGCCTGGAGCTCCCGCCGCAGCCTCCGGGCCTCCGCGTCCGCATCGGCGTCGTCGTCCGCGCGGGCGCCGGCGATCAGGCCGACCGGCACGAGCGGCGACGAGGCGAGGAACAGGGCTGTCGTGAGTCCCGCCGCGGTCGACTGGAACGCGGCGCCGACGGCGACGACCGCGGCCATCGCGGCGAGCGCCGCGAGCGGCCAGGCGAGCCGACGACGCAACGCCCGGTCGCCCCGCACGAGCCTGATGACGCCGACGACGACGGATGCCGCGGGGAGCAGGAACACGATCGCGCTCGCGGAGGCGATCCAGCCGGGCAGGACCTCGGCGACCGGTCCGAGCATCGTGATGCCGTCGAGGACCGCCGGAGTCGATCCGGCGAACGCGGCGAGCACCGGGATCGCCATGCCGGAACCGAGGACGACGAGCGACCACGGCGGAACCGGACCGCCGGGGTAGCCGGCCGCGAGGGGCACGAGCAGGCCGAATCCGGCGACGAAGGCGACCTGGGAGGCGACGTGCCAGGCGAGGCCCGATCCCGGATCGGCCAGCGCGAGCGCCGAGGCGGCCAGGGCCACGAGGTGCAGCGTCCCGATCCCGGCGACGGCAGCGCACGTGAACGCGCTCCCCCGCCAGATCGGGCCGAGGAGCCCGGCGAGCACGAACATCACCGGGACGACGAGCGTGGGGCCGGACTCGGCGAGCGGGAGCGGGGCCGCGACCACCACCACGACCAGCGCGGCGGCGGCCGTCGCGGCGAGCACCACCGCGCCGATCGCCGATCGCATCCGGGGCATGCCCGCAGTATCCCACCGATCGAACGCGGACGATCGTGCGGTCGACCGCAGCGGTCGTACGGTCCACCGCAGTGCGACCCTGCGGCGGGCCGCGATTGGCTGGCCTCGCCGGGAGCGACCCGGAAGCGCAGACCGCCGCGTGGTGCGCGGTCACGAGAGGGGAATCGACATGTCCAGTGCCCAGACCGACCTCGAGGGCACCGGCGGCGCACGTCCGGACGCCCGTGGGGCAGCCGGCCCCGACCATCCCGGGCGTCGCGGCGCGCGCGTCCGGATCGGGCAGGGCGTCCTCATCGCCCTCTTCGCACTCGCCGGGGTGATCGCGTCGTCGACGCTCGTCGAGGAGGATCCGTTCCCGTCGTCGGCGACGGTGCTCATCGCCTCGTTCGGCGTGCTCGCCGCAGTGCTCGGCATCACCGCCGTGATCGGCGGGATCGACTCCCGGGTCGTGCGTGCCGGACTCTGGGCCTTCCCGCTCTTCTTCGTCTGGCACGTCGCGGCGCTCGGCACCTGGATCCCGGACGCCGCGTTCGCGGTGCTCTCCGCGGTCGGCGTCGCACTGGTCGGCGCGCCGCGGGGGCCACGCGGCGCCGCCGCCTGGGCGAGGGGGGGGGGGGGGGGGGGGGGCCGCCCCCCCCCCCCCCCCCCCCCGCCCCGGGATCGGGTCGCTCAGCCCCTCCAGACCTGCACGACCGACGGTCGCGGTGCGGCGACGCGGTCGCCCGAGTGCGCCCCGACGTAGTCGGGGAAGTACGACGTCTGCGCGCCGACCGAGCCGTTCTCGCCGGGGTGCTGGACCGCGACGAAGACGAGGCCCTCGCGGTCGTGGATGACCGGCCCGCACGTCTCGGCCTCGCGGGGCACCGAGAGGAACTGCTGCACGTTGCCGCGCTGGTCGCCCTCGAGCGGCACCCGGAACAGGCCGTCGTTGTACCCGATCGTGCTCGGTGCGCCGTCGGTCGAGATCCAGAGGTTGCCCTCGGAGTCGAACGCGACGTTGTCCGGGCACGAGATCGGCGAGACGAGCTCCTTCGGGAAGCCGGCGAAGTAGGTGTAGTCGGTCACCGCCGGGTCGCCGCAGAGGAGCAGGATGCTCCAGCCGAACGTCTCGCCGGCCTGGCCCGAGGTCTCCGTGAGCTCGACGACGTGGCCGTACCGGTTGCCCGTGATCGGGTTGACCTCGTCCAGGGTCGCGACCGTGCGGCGGCTGTTGTTCGTCAGCGCGAGGTACACCTTGCCCGTGAGCGGGTTCGGCTCGACGTCCTCCGGTCGGTCCATCTTCGTGGCGCCCATGAGGTCTGCGGCGAGCCGCGTGTAGACGAGCACCTGCTCGGTCGTCATGCCGGGCACGACGCTCTCGCCGCCGCGGGTGAGCGCGATCCACTCGCCGGTGCCGTCGAACGCGCCGTCGGAAGGAAGCGCGCCGGCCCCGGTGATCTCGCCCGCGGGCGAGTTGCCCGAGAAGCGCGCGACGAAGAGGTCGCCCTCGCTGAGGAGGGCCATGTTCCTCTTCCGCGCGCCCGTGGACGTCGACGCGGTGTAGCGCCCCTTCGAGACGAACTTGTAGAGGTAGTCGTTGCGTTCGTCGTCGCCCATGTAGGCAACGACCCGGCCGTCCTCGGCGATCGTGACGTTGGCGCCCTCGTGCTTGAAGCGTCCCATCGCGGTGTGCTTCTTCGGCGTCGACGTCGGGTCGTCGGGGTCGATCTCGACGACCCACCCGAACCGGTTGGGCTCGTTGACGTACGCCGGGTCGTGCGCGTCGAAGCGCCCGTCGTACTGCTCCCAGCCGGTCTCGGTCGAGGTGGTCGAGCTGGCGCTGTAGCGCCGCTGCTCGGCGGTGTCGGCCGCCCACGCGAAGTAGCCGTTGAAGTTCTCCTCGCCCGAGAGCACCGTGCCCCACGGCGTCGTGCCGCCGGCGCAGTTGCCGAGGGTGCCCTTCACCCAGCGCCCCTCCGGGTCGGCGGCGGTCTTCACGAGGTCGGATCCGGCGGCGGGGCCGGTGAGCTCGAAGGTGGACTCGACCGTGAGCCGACGGCTGCGCCGGCCGTCCACCACGTACTCCCACGGGTCGCCGACGCGGCGGCGCCTCACCTCGACGACGGCCATGCCCATCGCCGCCTTGTAGACCTCGCCGCGGCGGCGACGCTCCTCGGGGTCGGCGGTCGCGGCGAACATGATGTCGGGGTTCACGTACTCGTGGTTGGTGACGAGCACGCCGGTCTTGCCGCTCGGGTCGGCGATGATGTCGAGGTAGTCGTTGTTGTAGCCGAACTGCCCGGCCTGGGCCTCGGCGGTCTGGTTCTCGAAGTCGAACGCCGGGACCGACGAGAACAGCGGGTCGCCCCAGCGGATGATCGGCTGCCAGCGATATCCGGCCGGGACGGTGAAGGCGTCGACGGTCCGGTCGACCGGCGCGATCGGGGTGAACGCGAGTCCGGCGGTTCCCGGCCTCGCCGCGAACGCGGGCGCAGCATCGCCGCCGGCGGCACCGCCGACCACGAGGCCGACGGCGCCGGCGACGCCGAGGCCGAGCACCGAACGACGCGAGATGGCCTGCGAGGCGATGTCGCGGAAGTGGGCGTTCGAGGACGTGTTGCACTCGGGACCGAGGCACGCGTCGGCGCACTTCAGCCGGCAGGTCACGGGCGACCGCTTGCCGATCGCGTGCGAGACCGGGGTGAGGCGGAGTTCGGGGATGGTCATGATGCTCCTCGTTCAGTGCGCGGACGACCCGCGCGTCGGGCCGGAGGGACGCGCCGAGCCTGTCGGTCCGGGGTGACCGGCGATCGACGCGCCGGCGTCCGCGGGGTGAACGGCGGACGGACGCCGCTCGAACCGGTCGATCGGGCCCGCGCGGGCGATAGCACTCGGGATCCGCCCCGCGCAAGCACGGGCGGGGGCCTGACGCGCCGGACTCCAGCGCGGATACGCTGTGCGGATGATGACCGATAGAGGCAAGGCCGCGGCCACCGCGGCGCAGAACTCCCGTGCCTTCGAGATCGCCGCGCGCGTCGGCTTCGTCGTGCTCGGCATCGTGCACATCGTCATCGGCGGCATCGCGATCTCCGTCGCGCAGGGCGCCGGCGGCGAGGCCGACCAGAGCGGTGCGATGCAGCAGGTGTCGAGCCTCCCCTTCGGCGTGGTGCTCCTCTGGGTCATCGCGCTCGGCCTGTTCGCCCTCGCGATCTGGCAGGTCACCGAGGCGTTCCTCGAGCGCGACCCCGACACGAAGAAGAAATGGGGGCACCGCGTCAAGTACGTCGGGACCGCCATCGCGTACATCTCGATCGGCATCACGTCCCTCGTGTACGCGCTCGGCGGCCGTTCCGACTCCGACCAGTCGTCGCAGTCGCTCAGCGCCCAGGTCCTCGCGGCTCCCGGCGGCGTCTTCCTCCTGGTCCTGGTCGGGCTCGCGATCGTCGGAGTGGGCATCGCGTTCGTCTACCGGGGCGCGACCCAGCGCTTCGCGAAGCACCTCTCCCTGCCGTCCGATCCGATGCGGAAGGGCGTGCTCACGCTCGGCACGGTCGGCTACATCGCCAAGGGCATCGCGGTCGGCGTCGTCGGCGTGCTCTGGGTCGTCGCCTCGCTCACCAACGACCCCGAGAAGGCCGGTGGCCTCGACGCCGCGTTGAAGAGCCTCGCCGACCTGCCCTTCGGGACGGTCGTGCTCTGGCTCGTCGGCGCCGGGCTGATCGTCTACGGCGCCTACTGCTTCGCCCGTTCCAAGTACGCGCGCATGTGAGACGGCGGCGGGAACGCGCGAGGGCCGGTGCGGGGCATCCGCACCGGCCCTCGCCGCGTCAGGAGGAGACGATCAGCGCCCGAGCGCCGCGCGCACGCCGTCGATCGGGACGCTCGTACGGTCGCCCGTCGCGCGATCCCAGACCTCGACGACGCCGTCGGCGACGCCGCGGCCGGCGATCACGATCGTCGGCACGCCGATGAGCTCGGCGTCGGCGAACTTCACGCCCGGCGAGAGCTTGGGTCGGTCGTCGAAGAGGACGTCGAGTCCGGCGGCCTCCAGGTCGGCGACGACGCGCTCCGCGGCGTCGAACGCCGCCTGGTCCTTGCCGGTCGCGAGCACGTGCACGTCGAACGGCGCGACCGCGGCCGGCCAGACGAGGCCCTTGTCGTCGTTGTTGAGCTCGGCGATGATCGCCAGGATGCGGGTCACGCCGATGCCGTAGGAGCCCATGGTGACGGTCGCGAGCTTGCCGTTCTCGTCGAGCACCTTGAGGCCGAGCGCTTCGGCGTACTTGCGGCCGAGCTGGAAGACGTGGCCGATCTCCATGCCGCGCGCAAGCTCGACGGGTCCGGAGCCATCCGGCGCCGGGTCGCCCTCGCGCACGTTCGCCGCCTCGATGGTCCCGTCCGCGACGAAGTCGCGTCCGGCGACGAGCCCGAACACGTGCTTCTCGTCGAGGTTGGCGCCCGTGATCCACTCGGTGCCGTCGACGATGCGCGGGTCGACGAGGTAGCGGATGCCGGTCGACGACTCGGCGCCGAGCACTGCGCCGTCGGGCGACCACGGGCCGATGTAGCCCTTGACGAGGCCGGGGTTCTTCGCGAAGTCCTCCTCGGTCGCCGCCTCGACCTCGGCCGGGGCGAACGCCACCTCGACGCGCTTGGCGTCGACCTCGCGGTCGCCCGGGATGCCGACGACGACGATCTCGCGGGTGTGGTCGGGGTGCGTGAGCGCGAGCACCACGTTCTTCAGGGTGTCGGCGGCGGTCCAGTCCCGACCGTCGGGACGCGGGTACTCGAGGTTCGCGAGGTCGACGAGCGTCGCGATCGTCGGCGTGTTCGGCGAGTCGAGCACCTCGGCGGGGGGCAGGCCGTCGAACGGGATCGGCTCGGGCGCGACCGTCGTGAACGCCTCGACGTTGGCCGCGTATCCGCCGGCCGAGCGGACGAACGTGTCCTCCCCGACGGGCGTGGGGTGCAGGAACTCCTCGCTCTTCGAGCCGCCCATGGCGCCGGCATCCGCCTTGACGATGACGTACTCGAGGCCGAGCCGCGTGAAGATGCGCTCGTACGCGTCGCGCTGCGCCTGGTAGCTCGCGTCGAGTCCGGCGTCGGAGACGTCGAACGAGTACGCGTCCTTCATGGTGAACTCGCGGCCGCGCAGCAGGCCCGCGCGCGGGCGCGCCTCGTCGCGGTACTTGTCCTGGATCTGGTAGATCGTGAGCGGCAGTTCCTTGTACGACGAGTACAGGTCCTTCACGAGCAGGGTGAAGACCTCCTCATGCGTGGGCGCGAGGAGGTAGTCGGCCTCCTTGCGGTCCTTCAGCCGGAAGAGGGCGTCGCCGTACTCGGTCCAGCGGCCGGTCTGCTCGTAGGGCTCGCGGGGCAGCAGCGCCGGGAAGTGCACCTCGTGCGCCCCGGCGGCCTCCATCTCCTCGCGGACGACCCGCTCGATCTTCGCCTTCACCCGCAGGCCGAGCGGCAGCCACGCGAACACGCCCGGAGCCTGGCGCCGGATGTAGCCGGCGCGCACGAGCAGCTTGTGGCTCGCGACCTCGGCGTCGGCCGGGTCTTCGCGGAGCGTGCGGAGGAAGAAGTTCGTCAGGCGTGTGGGCACCCGACGATTCTATGCAGGGCGGATGCCGCGGGCGCGCCGCTCGATCGACCCCTCGCCGTACGATCAGACGTTCCCGTCGAGGTCCTCTTCGTCCTCCATCGCGAACTCGTTCAGCTCGACCTCCGCCCGGTCGGCCTCATCGGGCTGGTCGCCGCCCGCCGACGGCGCCTCGTCGGTGCCTTCGTACAACGTGCCCGTGCCGTCCGGATACCCGGCCTCGTCGGGGTACTCGTAACCGTCTCCGCTCATCGCGATTCCTCCCCTCGGCGCCCCCTGCGCCGTCGGCCTCGACGGTATCCGAGCTGCGCGCCGCCCGACAGGGCCTTGCGTGTGCGGGGTCCCTCCCTACGGGGTGACGACCGTCGGCGAGCCGACCGGCGCGTCGGAGCCCATCTCGGCGGCGATGCGGTTCGCCTCGGCGATGAGGGTCTCGACGATCTCGGCCTCGGGCACGGTCTTGATGACCTCGCCCTTGACGAAGATCTGGCCCTTGCCGTTGCCCGATGCCACGCCGAGGTCGGCCTCGCGGGCCTCGCCGGGTCCGTTGACGACGCAGCCCATGACGGCGACGCGGAGCGGCACGCTCATGCCCTCGAGGCCGTCGGTCACGTCGTTCGCGAGCTTGTAGACGTCGACCTGCGCGCGCCCGCACGACGGGCACGAGACGATCTCGAGCTTGCGCTCGCGGAGGTTCAGCGACTGCAGGATCTGCAGGCCGACCTTGACCTCCTCGACCGGCGGGGCGGAGAGGGAGACGCGGATGGTGTCGCCGATGCCCTCGGAGAGCAGGATGCCGAACGCGGTCGCCGACTTGATCGTGCCCTGGAACGCGGGGCCGGCCTCGGTGACGCCGAGGTGCAGCGGCCAGTCGCCCCGCTCGGCGAGCATGCGGTACGCCTTCACCATGACGATCGGGTCGTTGTGCTTGACCGAGATCTTGAAGTCGTGGAAGTCGTGCTCCTCGAAGAGGCTCGCCTCCCACACGGCCGACTCGACGAGCGCCTCGGGGGTCGCCTTGCCGTACTTCTCGAGCAGGCGCGGGTCGAGTGACCCGGCGTTGACGCCGATGCGGATCGAGACATCCGCCGCCTTCGCCCGGCGCGCGATCTCGGCGACCTGGTCGTCGAACTTGCGGATGTTGCCCGGGTTCACCCGGACCGCGGCACAGCCCGCATCGATCGCCGCGTAGACGTAGTTCGGCTGGAAGTGGATGTCAGCGATGACCGGGATCTGGCTCTTCTTCGCGATGATCGGCAGCGCCTCGGCGTCGTCGCGGCTCGGCACGGCGACGCGGACGATGTCGCAACCCGAGGCGGTGAGCTCCGCGATCTGCTGCAGGGTCGCGTTGATGTTCGGCGTCGGCGTCGTCGTCATCGACTGCACGCTCACCGGCGCGTCTCCGCCGACGAGCACCTTGCCCACCTTGATCTGGCGCGACTTGCGTCGAGGGGCCAGTACTTCGGGGACCTTGGGCATTCCGAGATTCACTGCAGGCACGTGCCCGAGTCTACTTCCGGGCCGCTGGGGGTCGCCTCCATCGAACGGATGGCTCGATGATGCGAGACCGACGGCCGATCCGGCGAGACCGGCTACGCGCAGCCGTCCAACGCGGGGACGGGTGCGCCGATCCGGGCGATGACGGCGTCATCGGCGGAAGGGCGGAAATCCACGACGACCGGCACCGAGTACGCCCCGCCATCGGGGTTCACGCCGGTCACCTCGACGGCCTCGAGGTACGACCCGGAGCACCCGGAGGGGTTCGTCGTGAGGCCCGGCTCGGCCAGGAGCTCCGGCCACGGCTCGCCCGCGTGGATCCCCTGCGTCGTCGTGAGCTCGATGCCGAACGCGCTCGGTCCGGTGAACTCGACGAGGAAGCGCGGACTGAACAGCGAGTACTCCACGTTCGCCCAGCGATCGTCGCGCCGCTGCTCCCAGAGGACGAGCGACTCCCAGCGATGGGCGGTGTTCGGCGGGAAATGGCTGCTCCCGGGGTGGTCCTCGGTGACCGGGGCCTCCCCCAGCAGCTCGGTGACGGCGTCGATCGCCGCCCGCGGGTCCCCGAGGTAGTCGTACGTCGCGACCACGGCGCCGCCGGCGTCGCGGAGTTCGAGCGCCTCAGGACGAGCCACGATCGCGGCGACCGCCGGCTCCGCCGTCGCGTCCTCGGTGGGCACCGGGTCGGCCTCGCGGACCGCCGGCACCGGCGGCTCCGGTGCGGGAGCGGGCGTCGTGCACGCCGCGAGCGCGGCGCACACGACCAGCATCGCGGTCATCGCGAGTGCCCGGACGTGCGTGGGTCGTGTGGTCAACGGATTCTCCTTCTGGTAGGGCGGTGGGGAACCGTCGGCATCAGCATGGCAGCGGGGCCCACTCCGTCGGGACACCCCCGCGTCACGACTCGATGACGATTTCGCCACGATGCGGGCCGGCGCCGGGCACCGCCGAGCGCGGCCCTCGTACGCGGCATGCCGGCGTGGCGGTCAGCGCCCCTAGACGCACCCGGACGCGGCGACCGGCGCCCGCACCTGCGTCAAGGCGGCGAGATCGGAGCCGGGGACGAGGTCGACGACGACGAGCTCGATCCGGTCGGATCCGTCGTACCAGGTGACCGCCTGCTCGATCGCGTCGGTGAAGCCGTGCGCGCAGTCCGCGGGGGACTCGGCGTACGCGGAGGCGCCGGTGACCGACGTCCACGCGTCGCCGACGTGGAACCCGTCGAGGGTGACCAGTGCGACCGAGCCGGAGACCGGTGCATCGAGCGTCACCCGGAACGCCGGAGCCCTCGTGGGGACGAGGTCCTCCCGGACCCAGCCGTCGACGTAGCGCACCACCTCGAGCCGGAATCCGGGCCAGCGGTGGGAGGTCACGGGCTGGTGCTCCTGGCTTCCCGGGTGTTCCTCGACCTCCGGAGCGGGGCCGAGGAGCGCTTCGATCGCCGTCAACGCGGGGGCGGCGTCCTCGTCCGCGTACGGGAACGTCTCGACCGCACGACCCTCGTCGTCGCGCAGCACCACCGCCTCGGGACCGACCGCGATCGCGGTCACGGTGACGGCGGGTTCGGCCGTCGCCGACGGGGTGGCGGGCGGGGCCTCCGTCGCGGGAGCCGAGGTCGGAGGCTCCGAGCCCGCAGCCCCGGCTGTGCAGCCGCTCAGGACCACGACGAGCAGCGCGGCGCAGACGAGTGAAGTACCGAACCGCCGAGCACTCCGCGGGATTGGACTGGATGAGGTCATCGGATTCCTTCGGGTCGAACCTCGAGTCGCCGACCTGCGGCGCACTCGGTCGCGGCTCCCTCGTAGGGGCGAGGGAACCGCCGTCCCAGCATGGCATCGGGGGTGCGCGCGTACGCGCACCCCCGCATCACGACTGGATCACGGCCCGGCGACCGGCGCGGATCCCTCGCCCGTGATCACGATCACGCCGTTCGCGCCGCGGATCCACAGGATCGTCGGCTTCGCCTCCAGGGCGACGATGCCGCTGGCGTCGAACCGGGTCGGCGCCATGGTCAGGAACGTGCCCGAGTCTGCCTCCGGGCCGCGGGGGGCGCCCATCGAACGGATGGTGCGGAGCGACGTGCCGGTCAGCCGTTCCGCTCCTCGCCGCGCTCTCCGGCGTGATCGGGTTCCGCATCGTGCGCCCGCCGGATGCGGCGACCGAGCTCGAGGTTCCGACGGTGACGCTCCGCCGCCTTCTCGATGGATCGCGTGCCACGGGGCGGCATCCTGAGTCTCTCCTCGGCGGGGATGCCCGCCTGCAGCTGGCGGGTGCGCTCGAGTTCCGCGTTGAACTCGGCGCCGAGCAGCAGCGCGGCGTTCGTGATCCAGAGCCACAGCAGGAACACGACGATGCCGGCGAGCGAGCCGTAGGTGCGGTCGTAGCTGGAGAAGTTCGCGACGTAGAGGGCGAAGCCGCCCGACGCGACCAGCATGAGGACGATCGCGATGAGGGCGCCGAGGCTGATCCAGCGGAACTTGGGCTGTCGGGCGTTCGGGGTCGCGTAGTAGAGCAGGGCGACCACCATGACGACGACCGCCGCAAGCACGGGCCACTTCGCGAGATCCCACGCGGTGCGCAACGTCGCGCCGACGCCGAGCGCCTCGCCGACGGCATCCGCCACCGGACCTGAGACGACGAGGATCACGGCGACGATCGTGACGAGCAGGATGGCGCCGACCGTGATGAGGAGCTGGAACGGGCGCAGCTTCCAGAACGGCCGGCCCTCCTCGATCTCGAGGATGCGATTCATCGCCCGCGTGAAGGCCGCGATGTACCCGGATGCCGACCAGAGCGCGATGGCGAGGCCCGTGATGAAGCCGATGGTCGCCGCGCGCGACCCGGCGAAGGCTCGGAGCGGCTCCCGGACCACGTCGAGCACGGGACCAGGGGCGACCTGCTCGGCGAGGCCGAGGATCTCGCGGATGGCGCCGCCCTGCCCGACCAGCGCGAGGAGCGAGGTGACGGCGAGCAGTCCGGGGAAGACCGAGAGGGTTCCCCAGAACGTGAGCGCGGCCGCGGTGTCGAGGCATTCGTCGTCGATGAACTCGCGGAAGACGCGCCTGGCCAGGTAGCGCCACGCCCGCCGCGTGATCTGGAACGGGGAGGACGGCTTGCGCGGATCCCGCGGGTCCGCCATGGGGACGTCGTGGTCGCGTGGCGCGCCGGGCATGCATTCCTCCCTCGCGAGGCGTCGACGACCATCCTGCGTCGAATGGCTCCGTGACGACAGGGGGTGGCGCGCGGACGGGGACGCACCCTCGGCGCATCCCCGTCGCGCGATTCCGCCCGAAGCGCGCTCAGGCGGGCGCGGTGTCGTCCCCGAGCACGTGGGCGACGAGCTCAGCGACGAAACGCTCGGGCTCCTCGAGGAGCGGGGAATGGCCGCTCGCCGCGAAGACGGCCTCGCGGTAGTCGCCGCCGCGCTCCGCGTAGCGGTCCAGGACCGCGCGGGTCTGCGCGACCATCGGCTGCGCCGGGGCGACGTCCTCGCCCGGCCAGCCGGGGATCACGCCGAGCGCACCGAGGTGGTTGAGGTCGAAGAGCGACGTGTCGGAGACGATCACGTCGTTCGCTCCGCGGATCCACAGGATCGGCGGCTTCGCCTCCAGGTCGACGATGCCGCTCGCGTCGAACCGGGTCGGCGCCATGGTGTTGAGCACGCCGCGCGTGCCGGGCGCGAAGCCCGGCCAGTTCTCGGAGGGCTGCGCGTCGCCCGGGTAGTTGTCCTCGCCGATGGCGGTCGTGAGCATCGACTCGACCCAGCGGTCGTCGTGCTCGGAGACGAAGCCGGGCGTCACGTACGTGCCGAGGTACACCGAGCGCGGCGACGACGGCGCGTCCGCGGTCCGGTCGCCGTCCCTCAGCCGGGCGATGAAGTCGGGGTTCGCTCCCCCGCCGCCCGAGCCCGCGGCGTCCGGCGTGAGCAGCCGGCCCGCGGCATCCGTCGCCCCGAACCCGTACGGCGAGACGGGGTTGACCAACGTGACGGATGCCACGGGCAGCTCGTGCTCGATGAGCGCCTGCATCACGACCCCGCCGCCCATGCTCCAGCCGACCAGGTGCACCTCGTCGAGTCCGAGCGCGTCGACGACCGACGCGACGTCCTCGGCGTAGTCGCCGAGCCCTCGGGTGGCGTCGACCGGTCGCACCTCGCTGCCGCCGAAGCCGCGGAGGTCCACGGCGAGCGCGCGGACGTCGGCCGGCAGGGCGAGCATCGTCGGCTGCCAGAACAGCGACGACGACACGTTGCCGTGCACGAAGAGGACGGTCGCGCGCGGGGCGTCGGCGTCCGCTGCGGGACGCTCCAGCACCTGCGCGGTGTAGCGCGGCGTCGCGAGCTCGTGCACGACGATGCCGGGGAGGATGTGGTCCATGTGGCGCTCCTTCGGGCCTTCGGGGTGGTGCGGTGGTGCGGGTGGGTCTACGTCGTGAGTGCGGTGACGCTCGAGGTGTCGAGCGCGGGCTCGGTCTTCTCCACGACCTCCTCGACGCTCACGCCGGGCGCGAGCTCGACGAGCTTCAGCCCGTCGGGGGTGACGTCGATGACGGCGAGGTCGGTGATGATGCGGTCGACGACGCCCTTGCCCGTCAGGGGCAGCGAGCACGAGTCGACGATCTTCGCCGAGCCGTCCTTCGCGACGTGCTCCATGAGCACGATGCGCCTGCGGGCACCGTGCACGAGGTCCATCGCGCCGCCGGGGCCCTTCACCATCTTCCCGGGGATCATCCAGTTCGCGAGGTCGCCGTCCCTCGACACCTGCATCGCGCCGAGGATGGCGGCGTCGACCTTGCCGCCGCGGATCATGCCGAAGCTCGTCGCCGAGTCGAAGTATGCGGCGCCCGGAAGCACGGTCACGGTCTCCTTGCCGGCGTTGATGAGGTCGGGGTCGACCTGGTCCTCGGTCGGGTACGGCCCGACGCCGAGGATGCCGTTCTCGGACTGCAGCACGACCGTCACGCCCTCGGGCACGTAGTTCGGGACGAGGGTCGGCAGGCCGATGCCGAGGTTCACGTACGAGCCGTCGGCGAGCTCCTTCGCCGCGCGCGCGGCCATCTCGAGCCTGGTGAGCGCCATGGTCAGTTCCCCTCTTCCGTCTCGCCGGCCTGGCGCACGGTGCGCCGTTCGATCCGCTTCTCGATGTCGGTGCCGACCTCGACGACGCGGTCGACGAAGATGCCGGGCAGGTGCACGGCGTCGGCGTCGATCTCGCCGGGCTCGACGAGCTCCTCCACCTCGGCGATGCAGATCCGGCCGGCCATCGCGCACAGCGGCGAGAAGTTGCGGGCCGACTTGTCGAAGACGAGGTTGCCGTGCCGGTCGCCCTTCAAGGCGTGGACGAGCGCGAAGTCGGTCGTGATGGCCTCCTCGAGCACGAACTCGTGCGCCTCGCCCCGGACGGTGAACGTCTGCACTGGCTTGGCCTTCGAGGCGATCGCGATGGAGCCGTCGGCGGCGTACTTCTGCGGCAGGCCGCCCTCGGCGACCTGCGTGCCGACGCCCGTCTGCGTGAAGAACCCGGCGATGCCGGCGCCGCCGGCCCGGAGCTTCTCGGCGAGCGTGCCCTGCGGGGTCAGTTCGAGCTCGAGCTCGCCCGAGAGGTACTGCCGCTCGAACTCCTTGTTCTCGCCGACGTACGACGAGGTCATCTTGCGGATCAGGCCGGCGCCGAGCAGGACCCCGAGGCCCCAGTCGTCGACGCCGCAGTTGTTCGAGACGACCGACAGGTCGCCGACGCGGCGCTCCAGGAGGGCCTGGATCAGCACCATGGGGATGCCGCAGAGCCCGAACCCGCCGACGGCGAGCGACGCGCCGTCCGGGATGTCGGCGACCGCCTCAGCGGCCGATCCGACGGTCTTGTCCAGTGTCATCGTGTGACCTCCTCGTCAACGCGTCCCGACGGATGCCTCCGCGTCGGCCTCGGCGAGCCGCGGTGCGACGACCGCGGCGACCCGGGCGGCGCCCGCATCCGTCATGACGATGGTGTAGTGGTTGAGCTCCGCGACCTCGGTGACGCGGAGCGCCGGCATCCGTTCTGCGTCCGCCGCCACCCGTTCGGCAGGGTACAGGGCCTCGGGCTGATCGAGCATCCCGCGCTCGGCGCGGAGGAAGTCGACCGGGGCCGGAAGTCCGAGCAGGTCCTCGAGGTAGCCGTCGCCGCCGTCGAGCTCGAGCACGTTCTGGGCGACCGCGTCGGCCCGCGACGAACTCCGCAGTTCCGGCTCCGCGCCGACGAGGTCGTAGGCGACGTAGTCGGCGACCCACTCGTCCCAGGCCGGGCCGATCGCCGGGTGCGCCTTCCAGAAGTCGGCGTACGCGTCGTGGTCGGCGAACCGCATCTCGAGTCGGGCGATCGCCGGGCCGAGCACGGCGGCGGCGACCTCCTCGGGGTCGAGGCCTTCGGGGTGCGGGATCGGCAGGCCGCCGTCCACGAGCACGAGCCCGGCGATGCGGTCGGGGTGCGCGGCCGCGAAGCGCACGGAGACGAACGCGCCCATCGAGTGCCCGACGACGAACGCCCGCTCGATGCCGAGCGCGTCGAGCACGCGCAGCTGGTCGTCGGCGTGGTCGCGGAGCGACCACGGGCCGGGCAGGTCGGCCGAGCGGCCGCGCCCCCGAAGGTCGGGCGCCACGATCCGCCGTTCGGGCAGGGCCCCGGCGACATGGTGCCACGCGCGGTGGCTCGCCGTGATGCCGTGGATGGCGAGCATCGGCACGCCCGCGGCATCCGCCCGCCACTGGCCGCCCGCGAGGTCGCCGCCGCGGACCGGCGCGGAGAAGGGCTCGGGTCCGGTCATCGCGCGCTCCATCCGCCGTCCATCGTGTAGCTGGCACCGGTCACCATGCGGGCGTCCTCGCTCGCCAGCCAGCGCACGAGGCTCGCGACCTCGGCGGGCTCGACGAGGCGCTTGATCGCCGACTCGGTGAGCATGACCTTCTCGACGACGTCCTCTTCCGGGATCCCGTGCACCTTCGCCTGGTCGGCGATCTGCTTCTCGACGAGCGGCGTGCGCACGTAGCCGGGGTTCACGCAGTTCGACGTGACGCCGTGCGGGCCGCCCTCGAGGGCGGTCACCTTCGAGAGCCCCTCGAGGCCGTGCTTCGCGGCGACGTACGCCGACTTGAACGGCGAGGCGCGCAGCCCGTGCACGCTCGACAGGTTGATGACCCGGCCCCAGCCGCGCTCGTACATCCCCGGCAGCGCGGCGCGGATGAGCAGGAACGGGGCCTCGAGCATGATGCGCAGGATCAGCGAGAACCGCTCGGGCTCGAACTCCTCGATCGGGCGCACGTGCTGGATGCCCGCATTGTTGACCAGGATGTCGGCGTCCAGCGCGAGGTCGGCGAGCGACGCGGTGTCTCCCAGGTCGACCTGCCAGGCCTCGCCGCCGATGCGCTCGGCCGCCGCCGTCGCCGCCTCGCCGTTGAGGTCGGCGATCGTCACGTGCGCCCCGGCCTCCGCGAACGCCTCGGCGCACGCGAGGCCGATGCCGCTCGCTCCCCCGGTGACGATCGCGCGCCGCCCCGACAGCGCGGTCGATCCCGACAGTCCGGTCATGAGTCCTCCCCTTCGCTGCGGCGATCGCCCCGTCCCAGGGCGCCGCCGATGAATCGCATCATCTCGTCGAGCACGTGCTCGGGCACCGCATCGGTTCCCGACGCGGTCGGGTCGGCGTCGTCGCCCGGCCCGTCGCCGTTGCCCCAGAGCACCCAGCGCATGCCGATCATCTCGCCGATGCCCATGAGCGCCCACGCGGCGACGGTCGGGTCGATGTCGCCGATCTCGCCGTCCAGCTGGGCCTCGCGCAGCCCGTCGATGTAGCCCTCGACGATGCGCGTGTAGTGCAGCCGGAGCGCACCGGGCGAGACGAACTCGGCCTCGCGGACCACCCGGTAGAGCGCCGGGTGCTCGGCGGTGAAACGGAAGAACGCCGCGAAGCCCTCGCGCTCGGCCTCGAGCCGGGTGGTCGCGCCGCGCGCTCCCTCGCTCATGGCGTGCCGCACGCGCTGGTTCAGGTCCTCGACCAGTTCCTCGAACACCTCGAGCTTCGAGTCGAAGTACAGGTAGAACGTGCCCTGCCCGACGCCCGCCCGCTCGGTGATGCGCGAAACGGAAGACTCGGTGTACCCGTGCTCGGCGAACACGTGCTCGGCGGCCTCCAGGATCCGGCGGCGGGTCTGCTCGCCGCGCGCGGTGCGTGGTGCGGCGCTCATGCGCCGGCTCCCTCGGCGGGACCGGTGGCGGCCGCGGCCTCCGCCGCCTCGTCCTCCCGGAGGCGCGCGGCCCGCTCCCCCAGCACGCGGCGGAGCGTCTTCGCCGCCGTCGAGCGCGGGATCTCGTCGATGAAGCGGATGTCGCGCGGGACCTTGTAGCCCGCGAGCGAGGCTCGGGCGAACTCCGCGAGCTCGGCGGCATCCGTGATCGCACCGGCCCGGAGCACGACCCAGGCCGAGCCGACCTCGCCCCACCGGTCGTCCGGCACGCCGACCACCGCGACATCGGCGACCGCCGGGTGCGCGATGAGCACCGACTCGACCTCGGCGGGCGAGACGCCCTCGCCGCCCGAGATGTACACGTCGGTGAGCCGGTCGATGATCGTGAAGTAGCCGTCCGCGTCACGGCGCACCAGGTCGCCGGTGTGGAGTCGGCCGTCGTGGAGCGCCGCGGCCGTGGCGGCCGGGTCGCGGAAGTATCCGGCGAACACGCCCGGCCCCGACACCAGCAGCTCGCCCTCGGCCGCCCCCTCGAGGAGCTCGCCCGTGGCCGGGTCGGCGACCGCGACGTCGACGTGCGCGTACGGCAGGCCGGCCGACCCGACGCGTTCGCGGGCCTCGCGGTCGGGCAGGCACAGCACGTTCGGCGACGCCTCGGTGAGGCCGTAGCCCTGCGTGAGCGCGACCCCGCGGGCGTGCCAGGTGCGCAGGAGCGCCGGCGGCATCGGGGCGCCGCCGACCACGGCGTGTCCCAGGCTCGAGAGGTCGGTGTGGGCGAAGTCGGGGTGCTGCGCGAGGAACAGGTAGTTGGCGGGGACGCCCATCATCGTCGTGATGCCGCGCTCGGCGACCAGCCGGAGCACGCGCCCGGGGTCGAAGGTGCGCTCGAGCACGACGGTCGCCCCCGACCACCACGCGAGCAGCGGCTGGATGTTCCAGCCGCCGACGTGGAACTGCGGCATGACCGCGAGGACCACATCGTGCTCGGCGATCGCGATGGTCTTCGACAGCGAGAGGTTGGTCCAGAAGCAGTTCGCGTGCGTGAGCATCGCGCCCTTCGGCCGCGAGGTCGTGCCCGAGGTGAAGACGACGAGCAGCGTGTCGTCGTCTCGCACCTCGGTGCGGGTCCACGCAGCCTCGCGCCGCGCGCCCGGGTGCGGCACGCGCTGCTCGACGCCGTGAGCGCCGAGTGCGGCGACCGGGATGCGCCGGGCGAGACGGCCGAGCGTCGCCCGCGAGAGCGTCTGGAACTCGTCCTCGACGAGCAGGAGCACCGGGTCGGCGATCTCGAGCTGCTCCGAGAGCTCGCGCGGCGAGAGGCGCCACGACAGGGGCACCAGCACGAGCCCCGCCTTCGCGCACGCGAAGAACAGCACGACGTGGTCGGCGCTGTTGCCGGTGATCGTCGCGACCCGGTCGCCGATCGCGTAGCCCCCGGCGCGGAACGCCGCGGCCAGCCGTTCGGCGCGCTCGTCGAGCTCGCGGTAGCTGATCGAGACGCCGCGGTCGTCGATCGCGATCGCGTCGGGCGCCGTGCGGGCCCGGTCGGCGGTCCACCGGCCCAGGGTGCAGGCTCCGTCAGGCATCGACCGTCTCCTCCGGTTCGGCCGGGTGCTGCTTGCGGCCCGTCGCGATGCGGGCGGGCAGCCCCGCGATGCCCCCCGGGAGGAACAGCACCACGAGCACGAACAGCGTGCCCAGGATGAACAGCGGCTCGGACAGCGGGACCCGGAGGATGTCGGGCAGGGCGGCGATCGCGTCCGACCCGGCGAGCGCCGTGAGGCGCTGGTCGAGCAGTGTGTAGACGATACCGCCGACGATCGCGCCCCAGCGGGCCCCCACTCCGCCCAGCACGACGATGACGAGGAGCGTCAGGGTGAAGTCCGCCGTCGCGATGCGCGGCGCCGCGCCCGACTGGAGCAGCAGGTAGCCCATTCCCGCGACCGACGCCAGGACCGACGCGGCGATGAAGACGAGGAGCTTGACGTTGTACGGACGCAGGCCGATGACGCGGACGCGCAGCTCGTTCTCGCGGATCGCCTCGGCGACGTGGCCGGCACGGCTCTTCTCGACCCAGAGCACGACGAGGTAGACCAGCACGAGGATGCCGAGCGCGACCCAGTAGAGGTTCCGGGTGTCGACGACGCCCACGAGCTCCGGCGGGACGTGCGCGGTGTCGAGCGCGAGGCCCTCGTCACCGCCCGTCGCGCTGCCCGGGTTGCGGCGGATCAGCACCGAACCGGCCTGGGCGAACGCGAGGGTGACCATCGCGAACGAGATCCCCGTGACCCGCAGGGCGAGCGCGCCGACCGTCGCGGCGAGCACGAACCCCAGCACGAGCGTCACGGCGATCGCCACGGTGAAGACGAACGCGCTCGGCCACTCGGCCGGCCCGAACGCCTCGAGCGTCATCGCGAGCCCGTAGGCGCCCGCGGCGAAGAACAGCGCGTGGCCGAACGACAGCAGTCCCGCGAGCCCGAACATCATCCGGTAGGTGAGCGCGAGCGCGGCGATGAGCAGCGCGAACGCGAGCAGCTGGAGCGTGCCCGGCGTGTAGGTCGGGCCCGGCAGCACGCCGGGGATGTCGATCGCGAAGAGCGGCAGCACGGCGAGTGCGACGACGAGCAGGATGCCGCCGATGACGAGGCGGAGCGACGCAGCGGTCATGCGATGTTTCATGCGGCCTTCCCCATGAGTCCACGCGGGCGGATGAGCAGCACGGCGGCGAGGAGCACGACGACCACGAGGTCGCCCGTGCCGCCGAGGTAGAAGTTCGCGAACTGCTGCAGCACCGCCACGAGCACCGAGGCGATCGCGGCGCCCGTGAGCGAGCCGAGGCCGCCGATGACGGTGACGATGAACGCGAAGATCAGCAGCACCGAGCCGAGGTGCGCCGACACGTACCCGTAGTAGACCGAGGCCAGGACCCCGCCGAGGCCGGCAGCGGCGCCGCCGATCGCGAACACGAGCGTGAACGAGCGCCGCACGTCGATGCCCAGCGCGGTGACCATGTGCCGGTTCTCGACACCCGCGCGGATGATGAGGCCGTACCGGGTCCTCTTCAGGAAGAGCACGATGCCGCCGAGCACGAGCGCCGCGCACGCGATGAGCACGAACCGGTCGTTCGGGATGCGGGCGCCCAGGATCTCGGTGGTCTGCGTGAGCCACGCGGGCCGGTCGGTGTAGATCGGGTCGGTGCCCCAGATCCCCTCGAACAGTGCGACCGCGGCGAGCGAGATGCCGACCGTCACGAGCGCCTGCTCGATGTGCCGCTCGTAGAGACGGCGGATGATGAACACCTCGGTGAGCACCGCGACCGTCGCGCCGACGAGGATTCCGACGATCGCCGAGATCACGAGGCCCGTCCACGTTCCGTCGGAGATCCGGCGACCGGCCTCCCAGCCGAGGAAGGCGGCGATCGTGAGGAACGCGCCGTGGGCGAAGTTCAGCACGCCCATGAGGCCGTAGATGAGCGAGAGGCCGCTCGCGACGAGGAAGTACAGGGCTCCGAGGCCGAGGCCGGTGATCACCAGCAGCACGAGGGTGTCCATCAGGCGGCCTCCCGTTCGTCGTGCACGCCGAGGTAGCGCTGGACGCGGTCGTGGTCGTCGAGGAGTTCCGCGGCGGAGCCCGCGAAGACGACGCGGCCGCTGCTCAGCACGACGACGCGCTCGGCGAGGCGGCGGACGACGAGCAGGTTCTGCTCGACGAGGAGGATCGGCGTGGTGCGCGCGGCCTCGGCGAGGGCGTCGGCGACCTCGTCGACGATGCGCGGGGCGAGCCCCTTGGTGGGCTCGTCGACGAGCAGGAGTCGGTTCTCGTTGACCAGCGCTCGCGCCAGCGAGACCATCTGCTGCTGGCCACCGGAGAGCGTGCCGGCGCGCTGGTCGCGTCGGGCCTCGAGGTCGGGGAAGAGCGAGGCCACGAGCTCGCGTCGCGGCGAGCGGTCGCGCTCGGCGAGCCGCAGGTTCTCGGCCACCGTGAGCGAGCCGAAGACCTCGCGGTCCTCCGGCACGTAGGCGACGCCGCGCTGCACGATGCGGTGCGTGGGCACCCGGTCGATGCGCTCGCCCGCCAGTCGGATCTCGCCCGACCGGTCGATGAGGCCGAGGATCGACTTGATCGTCGACGTCTTCCCGACGCCGTTGCGGCCGAGGAGTGCCGTGACCCCGGTCGCCGGGACGTCGAACGAGACGTCCTCGACGACCTGCTGGCCGGCGATCCGGCCGTACAGGTTGCGGAGGCTCAGGATGGGTTCGTCCGCGACGGGCCCGCTCACGCGGCGGTCCCGAGGTAGGCGGACTGGACGGTGGGGTTCGCCATGACGGCCTCCGGGGAGTCGGCGGCGAGCAGTTCGCCGTGGTGCATGACGGCGACCCGGTCGGCGAGACCGAGGACGACGTCCATGTGGTGCTCGACCATGAGCACGGTGCGCCCGCCGCGATGGAGCCCGCGGATGACCTCGGTGAGCGCGGGGACGTCGGCCGAGCCGACGCCCGCCATGGGCTCGTCGAGGAGGATCACGCGGGGCTCCATCGCGATGAGCATCGCGATCTCGACCTTGCGCTTCTCGCCGTGCGAGAGCCCCGAGGCGCCGGCATCGGCCCGATGGGGCATGCCGACCTCCTCCAGGGCCGCGAGGGCACGCCGGGTCGCGGCATCCGTGCGCCGGGGGATCCGGAACACGGATGCCGCGCGGCCCTCGTGCGCCTGGGCGGCCAGCCGCACGTTCTCGAGCACGTCGAGAGCCGGGAAGAGGCTTGACGTCTGGAACGTGCGGCCGAGGCCGGCCGCGGCGCGTCGGTGCACGGGGTGGGCGGTCACGTCGGCGCCCCCGAGGCGCACGACGCCCTCGGTGGGGCGGAGGACACCGGAGACGATGTTGAAGAGGGTCGTCTTCCCGGCGCCGTTCGGGCCGATGACGCCGAGCATCTCGCCCTCGGGCACGGTGAGCGACACGTCCTTGAGGAGGTGCGCGCCGCCGATGCGGAGGGTGACGTGCTCGAGTTCGAGCGCCGCGTGGTTGTCGGTCATGATCGCGAGTGCGTTCCGTTCCTGGTCGGTTCGGGTCGGATGGCCCGGCTCAGCCTGCGACCGGGGGCGCGACGGTCTCGGCGTCGACGGTCTCGATGAGCTCGGGGGCCCATCCGTCGGCGCCCTCGACGAGCTTCACCTGGTACATCGGCTGGATCAGCGCGTGGTCCTCGGCGCGGACCGTGACCTCGCCCTTGACGGACTCGAACGTCCAGCCCTCGAGCGCGTCGATCATGGCGTCGACGTCGTCGCCGCCCTCGCGCACGGCCTGCACGATCATCTGCGCGGCCACGAAGCCGTCGACCGAGAACAGGTCGGGCACGGTGCCCGCGTCCTCGAGGCGCGTGATCATCTCGTCCTCGATGTCGGTGCCGGCGGCGCCGCCGAAGTAGTGGTTCAGGAACGAGATGTCGGCCGAGGCATCGCCGTAGGCCTGGTAGGTCGCGACGTCGCCGAGGCCCGTGACGACCGGGGCGGCGTCGAACACGCCCTGCTGCTGCAGTGCGGTCCACATCGCGCCGGAGGAGGCGCCCGCCCAGGCGACGAAGATCAGGTCGGGCTGCGCGTCGATGAGCTGCTGCGCGAACGGCGTGAACTCGGTCGCGTCCTCGGCGACGAGCACGCCCTGGACCTCGGCGCCCTGCCCGCCGAGCACGGCCTCGACGCCGGCGAGGTTGCCCTGGCCGAACGCGGTGTCCTGTGCGAAGACGACGACCTTCTTCCCGTCGGGGTCGCCGATGAACGTGCCCGCGGTGGCCACGTCCTGGTAGGTCTGGCGACCCGAGCGGAACGTGTAGTCGTTCACGCCGGTGATCGCGTCGGCTGCGGCCGGGCCGGAGATGTAGAGGATCTCGTTCTGCTCGGCCTGCTCGGCGAGCGAGAGCGCGATGCCCGAGACGACCGTGCCGGCGAGCACGGTCGTGCCCTGGCCGATGAGGTCCTTGGCCTTGGCGACCGCGGTGTCGGGGTTGCCCTGGTCGTCCTCCCACGTGATGTCGAGCTCGCGGCCGTCGACCTCGCCGGTGCCCTCGGTGGCGTAGTCGAGGCCGGCCTCGAAGCCGGCGGTGTAGGCCTCGCCGTAGGCGGCGAGGGGGCCGGTCTGGGACGTGATCATGCCGATCGCGACGGGAGCGGCGTCCGCCGTGTCGGCGTCGCCTCCCCCGGAGGTGGTCGGCGCGCAACCGGCCAGGGTGATCGCCGCGGCGGCGACGAGCGCCGGCGCGAGGTACTTCGGTGTAACTCGCATGCTGTGAGCCTCTCTGAGTGACGACGGTGTCATGAAACCTGACAGGTGGTTCAGGTCTCAGGAACGTACACTAGAGTCGATCGCGCACGACGCGCAACCCGGACCGGTGCGCCCACCCCGTGCACCCCCACCGAGACGAAGGAGTCCCACCGTCATGAGCTTCCCCGACGTCGTCATCGTCGCCGGCGCCCGCACGCCGTTCGGCCGCATCGCCGGCAACCTCGGCAGCCGAACCGCCGTCGAACTCGGCACCGTCGCCATCCGCGGCGCCCTCGAGAAGGCCGGGGTCTCCCCCGACGACGTCGACGCCGTGATCATGGGCCAGGTGCTCCAGGCCGGCGCCGGCCAGAACCCCGCCAAGCAGTCCGCGGTCGCCGCCGGCATCCCGTGGCGCGTGCCCGCGATCACGCTCAACAAGGTGTGCCTGTCGGGCCTCGTCGCGATCGCCGACGCCGCCCGGCTCATCCGCCTCGGCGAGGCCGAGGTCGTCGTCGCCGGCGGCCAGGAGTCGATGACCAACGCCCCGCACGTCCTCCCCGGATCGCGCACGGGCCACCTCTACGGCAGCGTCGAGCTCCTCGACGTCACCGCGCACGACGGACTCACCGACGCGTTCGACCACGAGTCGATGGGCGCGTCGACCGAGCGCTTCAACGCCAGGTACGGACTCGGCCGTCCCGAACAGGACGAGATCGCGGCGCTCTCGCACGTGCGCGCCGGCAAGGCCCAGGCCGACGGCGTCTTCGACGACGAGATCGTGCCCGTCGAGATCCCGCAGCGCAAGGGCGACCCCGTCGTCGTCGCGACCGACGAGGGCGTGCGCCCCGACTCCACGCCCGAGACCCTCGCGAAGCTCCGTCCGGCCTTCGCCGAGGGCGGCGCGATCACGGCGGGCAACTCCTCGCCGATCTCCGACGGCGCCGCGGCCGTCGTCGTGGCGAGCCGCGCCTGGGCCGAGGAGCGCGGCCTGCCGTGGCTTGCGCTCGTCGGAGCGTCGGGCCAGGTGGCCGGACCCGACAACTCGCTGCACTCGCAGCCCTCGAACGCGATCGCCGCGGCCCTCGACCGCGAGGGCTGGACGGCGGGCGACCTCGACCTCGTCGAGATCAACGAGGCGTTCGCCGCCGTGTCGCTGCAGTCGATGAAGGACCTCTCCCTCGACCCCGAGAAGGTGAACGTCCACGGCGGTGCGATCGCGCTCGGCCACCCCATCGGCGCCTCCGGCGCCCGCCTCGCCCTCCACGCCGCGCGCGAGCTCGCGCAGCGCGGCGGAGGCCGGGCGGCCGTCGCCCTGTGCGGTGGCGGCGGGCAGGGCGAGGCGCTGCTGCTCTCGCGCTGACCTGCGACGCCGGGCCCGGCCCGTGCCGAGGTGGCCCCCGCTGTGATGGAATGGGGCCCCACGGCACGGGCCGGTCCGACGAGGAGGCGCGATGAGCGAGGCGACCACGGACGCCGCGGGGCGCGCGGCGCACCGGCCCATGCGACTCGACCACCGGCTGCGCCGCATGACCGGCCGCGACCCCGACGAGCCCCACCGCGCAGCCACGCCGCTCGAGCTCTTCTTCGACCTGGTCTTCGTCGCCGCATTCAGTGCCGCCGGAAGCCAGACCGCGCACCTGCTCGAGCTCGGCCACTTCGCCTCCGCCACCGCGGGCTTCGTGTTCGCGGTCTTCGCGATCGCCTGGGCCTGGATCAACTTCACGTGGCTGGCATCGGCGTACGACAACGACGACATCTTCTTCCGCGTCGCCACGATGGTCGTGATGATCGGCGTCATCGTGCTCGCGCTCGGGTTGCCCCAGGCCTTCCACTCGATCGACGCGGGCGGCGAGCTCGAGAACGGCGTCGTGGTGATCGGCTACGTGATCATGCGCGTCGCGGTCGTCGCGCTGTGGCTCCGGGCGGCGCGGCACGACCCCGCCCACCGCCGTGCCGCGCTCGCCTACGTCGTACTGGTCTCGACGGCGCAGGTCGGCTGGATCCTGCTGCTCGTCGCGAATCCCCCGCTCTCGACCGTGTTCATCGTCTGGATCGCCCTCGTCGTCTTCGAGATGGCGGGGCCGATCATCGCCGAGCGCGTCGGCGGCGGCACGCCGTGGCATCCGCACCACGTCGCCGAGCGCTACGGCCTGCTCGTGATCATCACGCTCGGCGAGATCGTGCTCGGCACGATCCTCGCGATCAGCGCCGTGGTCGAGGAGCAGGGGTGGGACGTCGAGGCCGTGCTCGTCACGGTCGGGGGCACGATGCTCGCGTTCGGGCTCTGGTGGGTGTACTTCACCATGCCGTCCGGGGCGGTGCTCGCGCGTCACCGCGAACGCGGATTCGTCTGGGGGTACGGGCACCTGGCGATCTTCG
Source organism: Agromyces excoecariae (assembly GCF_051715505.1). Classification (NCBI taxonomy): domain Bacteria; kingdom Bacillati; phylum Actinomycetota; class Actinomycetes; order Micrococcales; family Microbacteriaceae; genus Agromyces; species Agromyces excoecariae. The sequence continues at coordinate 35,387 of NZ_JBPSLA010000010.1, forward strand.
GCTCGCTCGCCGCGACGGGCGCCGGCCTGCACGTCGCCGCGTACGTCATCGAGGGCACGGCGCACATCGACGACACGACGGCGGTCCTCACGGTCGTGGTCCCGGTCGCCGTGTACTCGACGGCGCTGTTCGCGATCTACTCCGCGCTGCTGCGCGAGTTCGACCCGTTCCACATCCTGCTCTACGTCGGAAGCCTCATCCCCCTCGTCGCCGCGGTCGTGGTCGTCGCGAACGGTGCGAGCATGGGGAGCGGGATCGTCGTCGCATCGCTCTCGCCGATCGTCGTGATCGTCGGCTACGAGACGATCGGCCACCGGCACCAGGCGGCCGCGCTCGAGCGCTCGCTGGCCTGAGGTTCGCTCGAGCGCGGCCGCGGGCCTCAGCCGTTCGGCCGGCTCGCGCGGAGCACCTCGAGGCGCGCCCGGTACTCGGCCTCGTCGATGTCGCCCTGGGCGAACCGCTCGGCGAGCGTCGACTCGGCCGAGGCCGACCGGGCCCACGGCGGGCCGTCGGCGCCGCCCCATGCGCGCCGGCGGCGCGTGACGAGGAACACCACGAGTCCGATGACGAGGATCCAGAGGATGGGGACGAACAGGAACGCCCAGCCGAATCCGGCGCCCCACGGACCGGCGTGGGCGACCGCGGACGCGGCGGCGAGTGTGGTGAGCATGTCGGGACTCCTTGATCGTGCGGCCCCGGAACGGGCCGTCGGAACCAGCCTCGCCGCGGGCGACCGACGATGCATCCGCCGCAGGGCGGCACTGGCGCTACTCCCGAGGGAGCACGGCCCCGGCCGACGGCGGTCGTCGCCGCCCGCCCATGCCCGTCACTGCCAACCGGGCGCGACGAGGCCGGACTCGTAGGCGATGACCACGAGCCGGACCCGGTCGCGCGCGTGCAGCTTCGACATGATGCGCGAGACGTGGGTCTTCGCCGTCAACGGGCTGAGCACGAGCCGCTCGGCGATCTCGTCGTTCGTGAGGCCGAGCCCGACGAGGCGCAGCACCTCGCGCTCGCGATCGGTGAGCTCGTCGAGCGCGTCGCCGTCGGGCGCATCGCGGAGCCCCACCGACATCCGCTCGAGGAGGCGCCGCGTGACGCCGGGCGAGAGCAGCGCATCGCCCTCGGCGACGACGCGGACCGCTCGGATGAGGTCGACCGGCTCGGTGTCCTTGACGAGGAAGCCGCTCGCTCCGGCCCTGACCGCACGGACCACGTACTCGTCGAGTTCGAACGTCGTCACCACCACGACGCGCACCTCGGCGAGCGCCGGATCGGCGGCGATCTGCTCGGTCGCCCAGAGCCCGTCGCCGCCCGGCATCCGGATGTCCATGAGCACGACGTCGACGGGCTCCGCCCGCAGGAGCGCGAGCAGCTCCTCGCCGGTCGAGGCCTCGCCGACGACCGAGAGGCCGGGTTCGGCCTCGAGCAGTGCCCGGAACCCCGCGCGCACGAGCACCTGGTCGTCGGCGAGCGCGACCCGGATCATCCTGCGCCTCCCCAGGGCAGCCGGGCCGTGACGCGGGTCCCGCCTCGCGGCGAGCGTTCCACGGCGACCGTGCCGCCGAGCAGCGCCGCGCGCTCGCGCATGCCGAGGATGCCGCTGCCCTCGTCCGCACCGCGCAGTCCGCGACCGTCGTCGTCGACCGTGAGGAGCAGGTCGTCGCCCAGCCGTTCGAGGACGACGAACGCCCGCGACGCCTCGGCGTGCCGCACCACGTTCGTGAGCGCCTCCTGCGCGATGCGGTAGGCGGCGAACTGCACTGCGCGGGGCGGCGCCGATTCGAGCCGATCGACGAGCTGGGGCTCGAGGCCCGGCGCCGCGACCCCCGCCACCAGCCCAGGCAGGTCGGCGAGCTCGGCCTGCGGCGCGAGCGGAGCCGGGCCCTCACCATCGCCCTCGCCATCGCCCCGGATGACCCCGAGGACGGTGCGCACCTCCTCGAGGGCGGTCTTCGAGGTCGTCTTCACGTTCTCGAGCGCGCTGCGCGCCCGCTCGGGTTCGCGGTCCATCAGGTGCAGGCCGACGCTCGCCTGGACGTTGATCTGCGAGAGCGCGTGCCCGATGACGTCGTGCAGTTCGCGGGCGATCCGCATCCGCTCCTGCTCCTCCGCGGTCCGTCGTCGTCGCGCGAGGTCGGCGCGGTAGGTCGCCGCGCGCTCGCGCCGGACGCGCGCGAACGTCCCGATCCCGAAGCACGCGGCGAGGAGCGCGGTGGTGGCGGCGATGCGCAGCGGATGCCACGTCGGACCGAGGCTCGACGCGAGGACGATCGCGGCCACCCAGCCCGTGACGACCGAGACGACCGCCCACCCGAGTGCGCCGCGCGAGACCGCGAGGACGATCGCGAACGCGAGCGCCACGTACGGCGGCCCGACGTCCGGCGGCAGGAGCAGGTCGGCGAGGGCGAGCCCCGTGACCACCGCGACGGTCGGACCGGGCGCACGGCGGGCGGCGAGGAGCGCGAGCGGCCCGGCGATGGCGAGCCCGACCGAGAGGACCGCGACGCCCGCAGGCAACCGCATCCACGCTGCGATCGCGATCGCCGCCGGCACCTGGACGATGGCGCTGACGACCACCGGGGCGACGAGCACGGCCGTCGGCGAGGGCCGGAATCGCTCGGGTCGTCCGCCCCACGGGGCGGCGCCGTCCCAGGTCGGCGCGGGCATCTCCCGATCGTATCCCCGGTGCGCGGCGCCCGGATCGGCCGGCGGGATGGCGGCGGGCTACTCCTCCGGGAGTACCCCGATCAGAGCACGCTGATGGGCTTCACGATGTCGGCGTAGATGAGCAGCGCGCTCATGCCGCCGAGGACGATCACCATCGCGAACGTGAGGGGCATGAGCTTGGCGAGGTCGACGGGTCCGGGGTCCGGCCGGTTGCGGAGCTTCGCGAAACCGCGCCGGATGGCCTCCCAGAGCGCGCCGGCGATGTGGCCGCCGTCGAGCGGGAGGAGCGGGATCAGGTTGAAGACGAACAGGGCGACGTTGAGCGAGGCGAGGATGCCCACGAGACCCGCGGCGCGCGAGGCGATCGGCACCTCGTCGAGGCTCGCGATCTCGCCCGCCACCCGTCCGACGCCGACGACGGAGATCGGCCCGTTCGGGTCGCGCTCGTCCGGGCCGAACGCGGCGTTCGCGACGTCCACCAGCCGCTGCGGGAGGTTCACGATGATGCCGGCGACGGCCTGCACGTTCTCGCCGACCATCGGCAGCACGGCCGTGACGGGCTGGCGGACGGTCTCGGTCGCGGGCCCGATGCCGACGAACCCGACCTCGTCGGTGAGCGGCTCGCCGTCGGCCCCGGTAACCACCTGGCCCCGGTCGTCGACGACGTACCGTTCGCTGAGCAGCGGGGTGACCGTGAGCTCGACCTCCGCGCCGTCGCGGAGGACCACCACCGGGATCTCCTCGCCCGGGTGCTCCCGGATGATCGCCGTGGACCGGGTCCACGAGTCGATCGGCTCGCCGTCGACGGCGACGATCGTGTCCCCGGGTTGGATGCCGGCCTCCGCGCCGGGCGCCGCCGGATCCCCCGGCTCGCACGTCTGGCGCTCGCTGGTCGCGGGCAGTGCGCACTCGGAGACGGACCCGATCGTGGTGGAGGGCTGCGAGACGCCGAAGCCCATGAGGAGCACGCCGAAGAGCACGATCGCGAGCACGAGGTTCATGAACGGGCCGCCGAACATGACGACGATCCGCTTCCAGACCGGTAGGCGGTAGAACGCGCGATGCTCGTCGCCCGGAGTGATCGACTCGGCGCTCGAGTCCCGGGCGTCCTGCACGAGCGAGCGGAAGAAGCCCGTGCTGTCCTCCTTGGCGCGACCGTCCTTGCCGGGCGGGAACATGCCGATCATCGCGATGTAGCCGCCGAGCGGGATCGCCTTGACCCCGTACTCCGTCTCGCCCTTCCGCTTCGACCAGACCGTCGGACCGAAGCCGATCATGTACTGGGTGACCTTCACGCCGAAGAGCTTCGCGGGCACGAGGTGGCCGATCTCGTGCAGGCCGATCGAGACGGCGAGGCCGACGACGATGATGGCGACGCCGATCACGAACAGGAGCACGGATTCCACCCCGTCATCGTAGGGGCGATCCCTTGGCGCGCGCTGTCCGCCGACTGTGAACGGATGCCGCGGGCCCGCCCGGCGCTACGCCCGCGCGATGCGGAGGTCGGCCGCCCGCCGCGCCACCCGCTCCGCCTCGGCGAGCGAGTCGACCGTCAGCGCGCCGGAGGGCGACTCGTGCGCGTCGACGACCGCCTTCACGGTGTCGACGATCTCGGTGAACCCGATGCGGCCCGCGTGGAAGGCCGCCACGGCTTGCTCGTTCGCGGCGTTGAACACGGCGGGGTACTCGCCGCCGGCGCGGCCGACCTGCTTGGCGAGCTTCACGGCCGGGAAGGCCGCCTCGTCGAGCGGCTCGAAGGTCCACTGCTGCGCGCTCGTCCAGTCGAGCGGATTCCCTGCCGCGGCGACGCGGTTCGGCCAGTCGAGCCCGAGCGAGATCGGCAGGCGCATGTCGGGCGGCGACGCCTGGGCGATCGTCGAGCCGTCGACGAACTCGACCATGGAGTGCACGATCGACTGCGGATGCACGACGACCTCGATCCGGTCGTAGTCGACGGCGAAGAGCAGGTGCGCCTCGATCACCTCGAGGCCCTTGTTCACGAGCGTCGCCGAATTCGTGGTGACGACGAGGCCCATGTCCCAGGTGGGGTGCGCGAGGGCTTCGGCCGGAGTGACGTCGACGAGTTCCTCGCGTGGGCGACCGCGGAACGGCCCGCCCGACGCGGTGAGCACGAGCCGGCGGACCTCGTCGTGCGTGCCGGACCGCAACGCCTGCGCGATCGCGGAGTGCTCCGAGTCGACCGGCACGATCTGCCCCGGCGCGGCCAGCCGCGTGACCAGGTCGCCGCCGACGATGAGCGACTCCTTGTTCGCCAGGGCGAGGGTCATTCCGCGCTCGAGCGTCGCGAGCGTCGGCCCGAGCCCGACCGAGCCCGTGATGCCGTTCAGCACCACGTCGGCGTCGACGCTCCTGACGAGCTGCACGGCCTCGTCGATGCCGACCGCCGTGTTCTCGACCCCGAACTCCTCCGCCTGCCGTTCGAGCTCGGCGCGGTTGGAGCCGACGGCGAGGCCCACGACGTCGAAGCGCCGCGGATTCGCGCGGATGACGTCGAGCGCCTGCGTGCCGATGGAACCGGTGGACCCGAGGATGATGACGCTGCGCACACGCCAACTCTAGGCCGCGCCGCCTCAGCGGCGCGGGAGCAGGGCGACGGATGCCGCGACCCGGCCGGGCACGGCGACGTCCGCGATCCGGACGTCCTCCCATCGCGACCCGAGCTCGGGCACGCTCCGCGAGATGCGGGCCTCGCCGTGGTCGTCGCCGGGCATCGTCACCGCGATCCGCGAGGGTTCGACGACCTCGAGGTGGCCGACCGCGCGCAGGAGTGCGGACTTCCGCGCCCACAGCTGCGCGCGCACGAGGGCCCGGGCGGATGCGTCGAGTTCGGCCAACCGCTCGCGCTCGTCGGGGTGCAGCGCCGCGGCGTCCAGGATCGGCGCGGCGTCGGCCGCCGCCTCGACGCCGACCCCGACCGGATACCGCGTGCCGACGGCCGCGACGACCACGCCGGCGCCCGTCGCCGCGTCGGCGAACCAGGACCCGCCCGAGGGCGTCGTCGGATAGCGCACCACGGGGCTGCCGTGCCTCACACCGCACACCGGGCAGGCGTGGTCGAGTTCGACGTCGTCCGCCGGAACGCCGGCCGATGCGGCGAGGTGGGCCCGGAGCACCGAATCGACGCCGGCGCCGCGTCGGCCGCCCGCGGCGACCAGCACGCGGACCCCCGACTCGGCGAGCTCGACGACCTCGGCCGATGCGGTGTCCATCTGCCCATGATGGCGCACCCGCGCCCCGCTGCCGAGCAATATTCCGGGGTCCGCATACGGGCTGACGTAGCGTCGGAGGGTGAGTGAGATCGAGGCCGACGCCGTCCCGTCCCCGCCGTCGAAGCCCGGCCCGGTGTACGGGCTCGTGCGCGGCGTCCTCCGTCCGCTCGTCCGACTGATCTTCCGGCCCACGATCACCGGCGCCGAGCACGTGCCACGGTCGGGACCAGTGATCCTCGCCTCGAACCACCTGTCGTTCGTCGACAGCATCGTGATCCCGCTCGCGGCGCCGCGACCCGTGCAGTTCCTCGCGAAGTCGCACTACTTCACCGGCACCGGCGTCAAGGGCTGGATGTCGCGGACGTTCTTCACCGCGATCGGCGCCGTGAGCGTCGAACGCGGCGCCGGCGCGCAGGCCCAGACGGCACTCGACCAGGGGCGCCGCATCCTGGACTCCGGCAGCGCGTTCGCGCTCTACCCCGAGGGCACCCGCTCCCTCGACGGGCGGCTCTACCGCGGGCGGACCGGAGTCGCGTGGCTCGCCCTCACCACCGGAGCCGTGGTCGTGCCGGTCGGCCTCATCGGCACCGAGGAGATCCAACCCGTCGGCTCGTCCCTGCCGCGGGTGCGCCCGGTCACCGTGCGATTCGGCGAGCCGCTCGACCTCGGTCGGCACGGTGCCGCGACGTCGGGACGCGCCCGCAGGGCCGCGACCGACGAGATCATGGCCGCGATCCACGCCCTCACCGGTCAGGAACTCGCGGATGCGTACAACGAGGCGCCGCCGCAGGGCACGCTCGCGAAGATCGCCGACCGCGTCGCCCCGAGGGAACGCTTCTAGCTGCGCGCCGCCGTCGCCCTCCGGCCGGGGGTTCACCGGGATCGGTGGAGGTTCCCAGCGACCGGGCGGTCCGCACCGGTATCGTCGGCCCGATGAGGACCCGCTCCCGCGCCTGGATCGCCGCACTCGCGGCATCCGTCGCGCTGCTGCTGGCCGGCTGCGTACCGACCCCCGGGATCGAGCGCGACCCGACCTCCGCCGACCGGCGCATCCCGTCGACCGACCGGTTCGACCCGGGCTTCATCGTGAGCGACGACGCGTTCTACGACTCGGCCGCGATGACGGTGCGAGACGTCCAGGCCTTCCTCGAGTCGCGCGAGTGCCGGCCCGTCGACGACGTGCCGTGCCTCGCGGAGTACACCGAGGACGTCGAGCCCGTTCCCGCGGCCGGCCCACGGCATTGCACCGCGGTGCCGGGCGGCGAGGCGCTGCCCGCGAGCCGCATCATCGTCGAGGTCGCCGCCGCCTGCGGCATCAGCCAGCGAACCCTCCTCGTGCTCCTCCAGAAGGAGCAGTCGCTGCTGACACGGCCGAGCGCACGCGGGTACGAACGTGCAACAGGGTACGGCTGCCCGGACACCGCCGACTGCGATGCGAGGTACTTCGGGTTCTTCAACCAGGTCTACCGCGCGGCATGGCAGTTCCGGCAGTACACCGTCGAACCCGTCCGGCAGTTCCACGTCGGCAGCGTCGACGTGGGCTTCCACCCCGATGCGGCCTGCGGCGCCTCGACCGTGCGGATCCGCAACCAGGCGACGGCGAACCTGTACAACTACACGCCGTACCAGCCGAACGACGCCGTGCTCGCCGACCCCTCGGGCGGCGACCAGTGCTCCGCCTACGGCAACCTGAACTTCTGGCGCATCTGGAACCGCTGGTTCGGCGACCCCCATGACGAGCGGCTGCCGGCGTACTTCCCGCCCTGCTCGCGGCTCGTCGGCGGCTACCCCTGTCCGGCGCCCGCACCGCCCGGGTCGGGCCTCGCGCCGACCCCGGCCCTGCCCTGACGCGCTGCGACGCGTTCCCGCCGGTGCTCGGCCGGGTTGCCGAATCCGGCCCGATCGCCCGACGGCACCGGGGTGCCCGTCGGCCTCAGGCTCCGCGAACGAGCGTCGTCGGCTCGTGCCGAACGGGGAAGGCGACGGATGCCGCGATGAAGCACTTCTCGGAGGCCTCGTGGTGCAGCGACTCGGCGAGCTCTCGCATCGAGGGGTCGGCGACCGTGACCCGCGGACGGAGGACCGCTTCCTCGAGGCGCCCGCCACCGCGCCCGTCCTCGCGCATCGTCGCGATCGCCGCATCCTCGTAGCCGACCACCACGACCCCGTGGTTCACGGCGACGTGGAGGTAGGAGAGCATGTGGCACTCGCTGAGGGCGGCGAGCACGAGCTCCTCCGGATTCCAGCGATCGCGATCGCCGTGGAAGGCGCGGTCGCTCGAGCCCGCGATCTCGTGGAGCTTCCCGGTGGCGCGCACGGCGTGCTGACGGCCGTACGACCGATACGTCGTCGTGCCCTCCCCGCGGTCGCCCTCCCACTCGACCTCGATCGCGTAGTGGTGCTCGCCGAGCATGTCGCTCCCTCCCGCCCGGTGCGCCCGCTGCGCTCCGACGTCGTCGATCCTGCACCCGGCCGCCGACCTCGCACGGCGGCCCCGGGGTTAAGCTGGTCCGATCATGACTGACACCTGGATCCCCGTCGAATCCGTGCCCGCCGAATCGGCCGAATCGGCCACCGTGCCGCAGGAGCGACGGATCGTCACCGCTGTCCCCGGTCCCCGCTCTCAGGAGCTCCAGGCTCGGCGCACCGCCGTCGTGTCGGCGGGCGTGTCGAGCGTGCTCCCCGTCTACATCGAGCGCGCGCACGGCGCCGTCCTCGAGGACGTCGACGGCAACCGATTCCTCGACTTCGGCGCCGGCATCGGGGTGACCACGGCGGGCCACACGCCCACCCGCGTCGTCGAAGCCGCCACCGCGCAGTCGCGAGACGTCCTGCACACACTGTTCACCATCACCCCCTACGAGGAGTACGTGCGCGTGGCCGAACTGCTCGCGGCGCACACGCCCGGCGACTTCGCCAAGAAGTCCGTGCTCGTCAACTCCGGCGCCGAGGCGGTCGAGAACGGCGTGAAGATCGCGCGCAAGCACACCGGCCGCCGCGCGGTGGCCGTGCTCGACCACGCCTACCACGGCCGCACCAACCTCACGATGGCCATGAACTACAAGGCGATGCCCTACGGCACCGGATTCGGTCCGTTCGCCGGCGACGTGTACCACGCCCCGAGCTCGTACCCGTACCGCGACGGCCTGTCCGGCGCGCAGGCGGCGGCGCGTACCATCGCCTACCTCGACAAGGTCGTCGGCGCGTCCGACCTCGCATGCCTCGTCGTCGAGCCCATCCAGGGCGAGGGCGGCTTCATGGTCTACGCCGACGGCTACCTCCCCGCGCTCCAGGAGTGGTGCACGGCCAACGGCGTCGTCATGATCGCCGACGAAATCCAGTCCGGGATGGCGCGCACCGGCGCGTACTACGCGTCCGAGCACTTCGGCTGGACCCCCGACCTGGTGCTCACGGCCAAGGGCATCGCCGCCGGCTTCCCGCTCGCGGCCGTCACCGGTCGTGCCGAGATCATGGACGCCTCCCACCCCGGCGGCCTCGGCGGAACCTTCGGCGGGAACCCCGTCGCGTGCGCGGCCGCCATCGCGGTCTTCGAGACCATCGAGGAGGAGGGCCTGCTGGCCGAGGCGAGCCGCATCGAGGCGACCCTCACCGCCGGCCTCGAGCGGCTGCGCGGGAAGTACGACATCATCGGCGACATCCGCGGCCGCGGCGCGATGATCGCGATCGAGCTCGTCGAGTCCGGGACGGCGGAGGCCGCGAAGACGCCGAACGCGGCGGCCGTGTCGGCGATCGTCGCGTACGCCGCCCAGCAGGGCGTGCTGTTCCTCAGCGCCGGCACGTGGGGCAACGTCCTGCGGTTCCTCCCGAGTCTCCGCATGACCGACGAGCTCATCGAGGACGCGCTCGGCGTGCTCGACGACGCCTTCGCGTCCCTCGCCTGATCCGTGGGCGAGACCTTCGCGGCATCCGCCGCCGCACAGCTCGCCGTCGTCGATCGTGGCGGCTTCGTCGAGTCGCGCCACGTCGGCTCGGCCGTCGTCCTCGGACCCGACGGCGAGGTCGTGCGCGAGCTCGGCGACACGAGGGCCCCAGTGCTCCCCCGCTCGAGCATGAAGCCGTTCCAGGCGCTCGCCGTGATGACCTCGGGCGTGACCCTGCGCGGTGAGGATGCGGCCATCGCGACCGCGAGCCACACCGGGACACCGCAGCACGTCGCGCTCGTTCGCGGCCTGCTCGCACGCGTCGCCCTGCCCCCGTCGGCCCTGCGCTGCCCGGCCGAGTTCCCGACCGACCGCGCGTCGCGCGACGAGCTCGTCCGCGGCGGCATGCGACCCGAGTCCATCACGATGAACTGCTCGGGCAAGCACGCCGCGATGCTGCTCGCCTGCCACGCCAACGGCTGGCCGATCGAGGACTACCTCGACCTCGACCATCCGCTGCAGAAGCGCATCCTCGACGTGTTCGAGCGCCTCACCGGCGAGCGGCCGGCGGCCACCGTGATCGACGGCTGCGGCGCACCGGTGCACGCGGTCGGCCTCACGGCGCTCGCACGCGGCATCCAGAAGATCGCGTCCTCGTCGACGTCGTCGCCCTTCGCGCTCTTCCGCGAGGGGGCCGCGCTGACCGAGGGCGTGCGCGCGAACGGCTGGGCGATCGCCGGTCCGGGGCGGCCCGACTCGGTCGCCATCGACCGGCTCGGCGTGTTCTCGAAGTTCGGAGCCGAGGGTGTCCAGGTGATGACCGCCCCCGACGGCACCACCGTCGCACTCAAGATGCTCGACGGCTCGGCACGCGCGTCCGCGATCGTCGCCGCACGGCTGCTCGTCGGAGCGGGGGCGCTCGAGGCGTCGGCCGTCGACGCGCTCGAACCCGAGCTCGGCCTCGACGTGCTCGGGGGCGGACGCGTCGTCGGCCGCATCCGCGCAACCGTGTAGCGCGCCGGTCGAGCCGCGGCGACGTCGCGAACGAAACGGAGCGGCCGCGGCCCCCCCCCGGGGGGGGGGCCCCCCCGCCCCGGCGGGGGCCGCCCCACACAGGAACCG
>NZ_JBPSLA010000011.1:0-325194 GCF_051715505.1 Agromyces excoecariae
GGCCGCGCGGGCGGCGCCCCCCCCCCGCGGGCGGCCCCCCCCCCCGGGGGGGGGCCCCCCCCGCTCCGTCGCTTCGGCGGTCAGCCCATCTCTGCTGCGAGCCGTTTGGCGCGGACGGCGCGCGACACCTGGGCGATGATCACGAACGCGAGGGCGACGATGAACACCGCCGACGCGATGACGTTCGCCTCGGCCGGGATGCCTCGCGACGCCGAGATGTAGATGTACTTCGGGAACGTCGTCACGGAACCGGAGTTGAAGTTCGTGATGATGAAGTCGTCGAAGCTCAGGGCGAACGACAACAGTGCAGCGGCCACGATGCCCGGTGTCAGCAACGGGAACGTGATCCGCCAGAACACCTCGCGAGGCGAGCCGTACAGGTCTCGTCCGGCCTCCTCGAGCGCCGGGTCGAGGCTCGCCACACGGGCCTTGACCGTGACCACGACGAAGCTGATGCAGAACATCGTGTGCGCGAGGATGATCGTCAGCATGTCCTTCGGCACGCCGACGGCGAGGAACTGCGCCGCGAGGCCGGCGCCGAGGACCACCTCGGGCGTCGCCATCGGCAGGAACAGCAGGAGGCTGATCGCCGACCGGGCCCGGAAGCGGTAGCGGACCAGCGCGATCGCGATCATCGTGCCGAGCGTCGTCGCGACCACCGTGGACACGAGGCCGATGAGGATGCTGTTGCCGAACGCCTCGCACACCGCGCCGCCCTCGACGTTGCAGACGTTCAGCCACTTGTCGAAGGTGAACCCGCGCCAGGCGATGTTCGACTTCAACGAGTCGTTGAACGAGAACACGAAGGTGTAGGCGATCGGGATCAGCAGGAAGATGAACGCCAGCGTCACGTAGATGGGCAGGAGCCAATCGCCGAGCCCGACCCTGCGTCGACGCGGCTGCTGGGGCCCGCGCCGATCCTCGAGCTCCTCGCTCTCGGTGAGGCCGCCGAGGACGGCCGCCGCCTGGACTTCGCCGCTCACAGCAGGTCCTCCGTTCCGGATCGCTTCACGTAGATGCCGACGAGCAGGAGGATCGCCGCCATGAGAATGATCGAGAGCGCCGCGGCCGCCGGGTAGTTCAGCAGCACGAGGAAGTTCGCCTCGATCACGTTGCCCATCATCTGCGTATCCGGACCTCCGAGGAAGTCGCGGCTCGCGTTCACGTAGTCACCGGCCGCAGGGATGAACGTGAGCAGCGTGCCCGCGACGATGCCGGGCATCGACAGGGGGATGGTGACCTTGCGGAACACCGTGAAGGCGTTCGCGTACAGGTCGCTGCCGGCCTCGAGGTAGCGCGTGTCGAGGCGCTCGAGCGTCGTGTAGAGCGGCAGCGTCATGAACGGGATGAAGTTGTACGTCAGGCCGAACACGACCGCGAACGGGGTCCCGGCGAAGTAGGCGTCCGGCGCGATCAGCGACAGGGCCTTGAGCGAGGTGATGATGATCGACTCGTCCGAGAGGATCTGCTTCCACGCGAGGGTGCGCAGCAGGAAGCTGATGAAGAACGGGGCGATCACGAGCACCAGGAGCAGGCTCTGCAGCAGCGGCCGTCGACGCGCCTTGACGCCGATGAAGTACGCGATCGGGTAGCTGAACAGGAGCGCGAACACGGTCGCGAGCAGGGCGTAGCCGAACGATCGGAGGATGTGCGGCCAGTAGTCCTGGATCACGGTGACGTAGTTCTGCCAGTTGAACGCGTAGTCGTACACGCCGATGTCGCCGAACTCGCTCGGGGCCTGCAGCGAGGTCAGGATCAGCGAGATGAGGGGCGTCAGGAAGAACAGGACGAGGTAGAGGATGCCGGGCAGGAGGAGGAAGAGCGCGATGGGGCTCTTCCTCCGCGTCGCCTGGGGCTGCGCCTCCGTCGTCGCGAATGCTGCGAAGGCCATGGCTCAGTTGCCCTCGAGCTCCGTGATGAGCGCTTCCCGGCGCTGCACCGCGATGGACTGCGTATCGGCGTCGGCGGGGAAGCGCGACGACTCGTCGGGCTCGTCGGCGAGCCCGAACCCGTGCTCGACGTCCCAGCTCAACCAGACCTCGGAGCCCTCGTGGGCGACCGGCCCGAACGTCATGTTCTGCGCGAACACCGAGATCGTGCTGACGCCCGGGACGGCGACGATGTACTCGGTGCTCACGCCGGCGAACGAGACGTCGATGACGCGGCCGGGACCGAGCAGGTTGCGACCGGCGACCTCCTCGGGCTGCTCCGCATGCAGCGTGACCTTCTCGGGGCGGACGCCCACCGTGACGAGCCCCTGGTGACGCTGCGATCGGGCCGTCGGTACCGTGAGGCGGTGCCCGCCGGCGTCGACCGTCATCGCCGTGTCGGTCGTGCCGACCACGTCACCCGTGAACAGGTTCGACTTGCCGAGGAAGTTCGCGACGAATGTCGTGCGCGGCAACTCGTAGAGCTCTTCGGGTGCCCCCATCTGCTCGATCGCGCCCTTGTTCATGACGGCGACCGTGTCGGCCATCGTCATGGCCTCCTCCTGGTCGTGCGTGACGTGCAGGAAGGTCAGGCCGACCTCCTCCTGGATGGTCTTCAACTCGAGCTGCATCTGGCGACGCAGCTTCAGGTCGAGGGCACCGAGCGGCTCGTCGAGCAGGAGCAGTGCCGGCCGGTTCACGATCGCACGAGCGAGTGCGACTCGCTGCTGCTGCCCGCCCGACAGCTGCGCGGGGCGACGCTGGGCGAGGTGGTCGAGCTCGACGAGCCTCAGCGCCTCGTGCGCCTTCGCCTCGGCGTCGCCGATACGGCGACGCTTCAACCCGAACGCGACGTTGTCGATGATCGACATGTGCGGGAAGAGCGCGTAGCTCTGGAACACCGTGTTCACGGGGCGCTGATGCGCCTTCGTGTCCGTGACGTCCTTCCCGCCGATCACGATTCGTCCCGCGGTCGGCTCCTCCAGTCCTGCGACCAGTCGCAGTGTGGTCGTCTTCCCGCAACCCGACGGGCCGAGCAGGGCGAAGAACGACCCGGCCGGGATGGTGAGGTCGAGTTCCTCGATCGCCGTGAAGCCCGGGAACCGCTTCTGGATGCCGACCAGCTCGAGGTCTGCGCCGCTCTCGGCGAACTCTCGGATCGACATCACGAACCCAGGAGGATCTGCTGGAACTGCGTCTGGTACTTCTGCTCCTCGGCGCCGGAGAGCGCTCGGAAGATGAACGCGTTCGAGAGCGTCTCCTCGTCGGGGAAGATGAGCTGGTTCTCGGCGAGCTCGGGGTCGATCGCGACGGCGGCCTCCTGGGCACCGACGACGGGGGTGATGTAGTTCACCCACGCGGCGACCTCGGCCGCGACCTCGGGCTCGTAGTAGTAGTTGATCAGGGTCTCGGCATTCGTCTTGCGCGGCGAGCCGATGGGGATCAGGAAGTTGTCGTTCCACAGCGTGCCGCCGGCGGTGGGGATCGCGAACTGCCACTTGTCGCCGGCCTCCGCGTTCAGGACCGTGATGTCGCCCGACCAGCAGATCGCCGCGAGGGTGTCCTCACTCTTCAGGTCCTCGAGGTAGGAGTTGCCCTTGATGTTGCGGATCTGGCCGTTGGCCACCTGCTCGTCGAGGATCTCGATGGCCGCATCGAACTCCGCGTCGCCCCAGTCGGGGCTCGAGATGTCCACGCCGTTCTGGAGCATGATGAGACCCATCGTGTCGCGCATCTCGGAGAGCACGCCGACGCGGCCCTTCAGCTCCGAGTTCCACAGGTCCTCGACGGTCTCGAGCCCGCCGGGGACCTTCTCGGTGTTCCAGCAGATGCCGGCGAACCCGCCCTGCCACGGGAGGGAGAACTTCCGCCCCTCGTCGAAGCTCGGGTTCGCGAGTGCGGGAGCGAGGTTCGCGATGTTCGGGATGTTGGCGCGGTCGAGCTCCTGCGTGTACCCGAGGCGGATCCAGCGCGACACCATCCAGTCGGTGAGGCACACGGTGTCGGCGCCGATGTCCTGGCCGAGCGCGAGCTGGTCCTTGACCTTGCCGTAGTAGGTGTTGTTGTCGTCGACCGCGACCTCGTAGTTGACCGAGATGCCGGTCTCCTCCTCGAAGGCCACGAGCGTGGGGTAGTTGCCATCGTCGTCCTCGTCGATGTATGCGGCCCAGTTCGCCCAGTTCAGGGTCTTGTCCGTGTCGGACGTGTCGGCCGCCGCGGTGGGCTTGGCCTGGCCGCCGCCGGTCGAGCAGGCGGCGAGGGCGAGCGCGGAGGCGCCGGCTCCCGCACCGGCGAGGAGCCCGCGACGCGACAGCTGCGCCTGACGGGCTTGCGCGACGAGGGCGCGGACGACGGGGTCCTGGGGAAGGGGACGGCTGCTCACGAGGTCTCCAATCGACATGCATGCGCGTGCAGGGGTGCGAAGATACTGACACACTGCGTGGCGGAAAGCAGCAGATGATGTCCGAATCGTTAATTTCTGCGAACATCACGCACGGAATCAGTACTTGATTCCGGTTCTGACTGACGGAATCCGTCGTATTCCGGCGGCCATGCCGCGCGTTCCATCGTCCGGTCGGCTCGGACGCGCCAGCACTGGTCGCGATCGGCGTCGAGCAGGGGCGGGAGGCCCGCTTCGCGGGCCAGTGTGCGCAGTTCCGGCCCGCCCCCGTGGACCACGAGGTCCGCCCGTGCGCGCGCCGCAGCCACGAGGCTCCACTCGGCCGCCCAGGCGTCGGCGTCGCCGACGATGATCACGCGCGAGTCGCCGACGCCGCCGCCATCGAGTTCCTGCCTCGCGCGCCGTGCCGCATCAGGACCGTCGGCCAGGCGGATGACCCGGTCGCCCGGGACGATCCGATCGAGCGCGTCCGCGTCCGCGCCCGGCCGAGCGGAGGCGAGCGCGACGTGGCGGGCCGGGTCGAGTCGCAGTGGTGCGGCGTCGATCCGCGACGACGCGGCCGAGGTGCGCTCGGCGTGCAGGAACTGGGCGGCGCGTCCGAACCACTGCCCCGCCCCGGGAGGTGCGTCCGCCCGATGCAGGCGACCCTCTCCGCCGGCGTGGACGAGATCAGCGCGACTCGGGTGCCTCAGAAGGACATCGACGGGCGCTGCGTCGCGGAAGCCCGTGCCGAGTGCGCCCGTGCGTCCCGCCGAGAGGACGATCGCGGGCCCTCCGGCCCGGACCGCCCGCATGAGGTCGGCCACCGTCGCGAGCGCGGCGAGGCGGTGCTCGTCGGGCCATCCCGCGAACCGCAGGTCGACGTCGTCGACCACGACGAGGCGTGGGACCGGCTCGCCGACCTCCGGCGACGCCCCGGCCGCGTCCCGGAGCGCAGCGAGCGCATCCCACACCGCGCTGCGCGCACCCTCCAGGCGCAGCACCGCGTCGGCGCCGTGGCGACGCGAGACCTGCATTGCGAGCGCGTCGAGGAGTTCGGTCCGACCCGAGCCCGGCGCACCGAGCACGACGAGCGGGCCGTCGACCTCCGGTGTCCACGACACCACGCTCCGGCGCTGCGCGTCGGGTTCATCGACCACGCCCAGGAGCAGCCGACGCGACTCCGCGGGCTGCTCCGTCGACGAATCGAGCGCGCCGGCCCCGACCACCGCGCCGACCTCGTCGAGCCCGATGCGCGTCGGCAGCGGATCGAGCCAGGGCCGGCGCGGCGGCGACGCGTGCGCATGCCTGGCGGCGACCAGGGCGATCGACTCCGGCTCGGCGAGCGCCGACTGGAACTCGACCACGCGGCCGTCCCCGGTGGCGACCAGCCCGCGACCCGGTCGTGCGGCGTCGAGGTGCGCAGCGCGATCGATGCCGAGCACCGCGATGCTGTCGGCCCGTTCGAGCACGCGCAGCGACACCCTGATGCCGCAGTTCGCGCTGACCTGCTCCCGCACGATGCCGTTCGGGCGTTGCGCGGCGAGCACGAGGTGCACGCCGAGCGAGCGGCCGCGGGCCGCGACATCCGCCACGACGGCCCCGAGCTCGCCGAAGCGCTCGATCATCGCCTGGAACTCGTCGACGACGACCACCAGTCGCGGGAGCGTCACCTCGCGGGGCAGGTCCGCGATGCTCCGGACACCCGACGCAGCGAGCACGCGCTCGCGGTGCCGGAGCTCGGCTCGCAGGCTCTCCACCGCGCGCGCCGCCTCGCGTTCGTCGAGATCGGTGACGAGTCCGGTCACGTGCGGGAGCCCGCGCACCGGCTCGAACGCCGCACCGCCCTTGAAGTCGACCAGCAGGAACGCCACGCGGTCCGGGCCGTACCGTGCGGACATCGCCGTCAGCCATGCGACGAGCAGTTCGCTCTTGCCGCTGCCCGACGTGCCCGCGACGAGCGCGTGCGGACCGTCGACGAGGTCGATCGCGAGCGGCCCGTTCGCAGCGATGCCCACCGTCGCCGCGAGGCTCGACCGATCCTCCGCCGGTTCTGCGTGCGCCAGCAGTGCGGCAAGGTCCGCGGTGCGCGGCAACTCCGCCGGGTCCGGTGCCGCCCCCGTGCGCACCGCGATCCGCGCGAGCCGGTCCGCGGCGCTCCTCGCCTCGGCATCGGACATCAGTTCAGGCACCATCGCACGTGGGGCGGCTCCGATGGCCCGGACGAGTGCGTGTCGCGGTGAGGTCACCTCGACCACCGTCCGCACGCCGGGCGGGAGGGCCGCGGCCACGGGCGCGACGGCGATCATGCCGACGTCGGCGATCGGGCGTTCGATCGCGTCACCACGCCGGGCGCGATCGACAGCCCCGGCATCGGCATCCGCATCCGCATCCACGATGCGGACCACGGCCGTCCCCGGTCCGGACGCCCGATGCGGCAGCCGGGCGAGCCAGTCCCACGCCGCCCTCGGGCCGACGATGCGGCACTCCACAGGCCCCGTCGCCTCGGCCACCTGCAGGATCGCGGCGCGCGCCGCCGCACGCGCGAGCGACGGCACCCCGACGAAGCCGACGCCATCGACGAGCCTGACGCACACCGGCGCATCGGCGAGCACGGCCGCCTCGGCCACCAGGCCGAGGGCGTCGGGTTCGTCGACCGT
This sequence comes from Agromyces excoecariae, assembly GCF_051715505.1. NCBI lineage: Bacteria > Bacillati > Actinomycetota > Actinomycetes > Micrococcales > Microbacteriaceae > Agromyces > Agromyces excoecariae. The sequence continues at coordinate 6,969 of NZ_JBPSLA010000011.1, forward strand.
CGCCCCGTCGATCGACACCCGGCTCGCAACCGGCCCCGACCCGATCGCCACCACCTCGGGCGGCCGCGAACCCCAGGCCGGAGCACCGCGTTCCGGCAGCGATCGGGCGGCGGGCGTCGCTCGCCACGCCGCCACCCGCTCGAACTCATGGCGCCGTGCGACCTCCGCCCGGAGGCGCGCCAGGGCCTCGCCGCGGGAGATGGACCGGGCATGACGCGTCCGACGCGCGGACCGCCGTGCGTCGAGCATGGCGGCAACCGCCACGATCGGGCCGAGCGCGGCGAACGCGAGCGAGGCCATCGATCCGGTGATCGCCCAGATGGCCACGGCGCCCGCGACCGGTGCGGCGGATGCGATCCACGGGAACGAGGCACGTGGCGGCTCCGGCGGGAGCGGCGGAAGGTGGAGCGTCGGCAGCGCGTCGAGGCTCGGCACGGGGGCATCCGTCATCCCTCGAGCAGAGCACGCGAGCGCCCCTCATCCGAGCGGTCGGTGCCGGCGGTGCGGCCGATGCTCGCGATCAGTCCGCCGTGGAGGACGGGCCGCGCCGAACTCAGGCGACCACGAAGGCCTGCTCGCCGATCTCGACCCGGCTTCCCCTGGGCACCAGCACCCGGCGGCCGGGCTCGCACCGGACTCCCCCCTCTCCAGGGCGGCGCACGACCGTGCCGTTCGCGGAGAATCGATCGGCGACCCAGAGCTCGCCCTCGTGCTCCCCGAACTCGAGGTGGGTCTTCGAGACCGACAGCCCTCGGTCCACGATCTGGACGAGGTGGTCGAACGTCTCCCCCGGCTCGGCGAGGGGCCTCCGTCCGACCAGCCCACTCCCGCCGACGGTCACGACCTCGCCGGTGGTGAAGGTGAGCACGTACCGGGCGGATGGCTCGGGTGCAGTCTCCCGCGCGGGGGGCGAATCCGCCGATGCGCCGGATCGCGCCGTCGGCGGGACCTCGGGTCGCTCGCCCGCCTCGGCCTCGGCCTCGGTCGTGTCGGCGGCCTCCACCGGCTCGGCGTCGCCGGTCTCGCCCAGCGACACGCTGAGCACTCCGGACTCCGACCGGTGGATGACGAACGTGTCCCCGGGCCGGGGGTCCTGGGGGCGCCTCGACTCGGGCGTCGCAGACGTCGAGCTCCCGCACTCGCCGCAGAACATGGCGCCGTCGGGAAGCGCCGCGCCGCAGATCCGACAGGTCACGTTCCGGCCCCCCTCCGCGAGCCAGCGTAGCCGCCGAGCGAACCGAGCGAGACGCGCGCCTTCGCGCGTTCGAGCCAGGATCGCGGCTCGTCCATGCGGCGCTGCAGCTCTTCCACGGCCGCCCAGACACGCTCGTCGTCGCCGTCGCCCGGTCCGTCGGGTCCGTAGACCGCCCGGTCGACGACGGCGGCGAGCACCGCCGGCCCCAGGCCGCCGACGACCGCCGCCTGCTCGGCGCGGGTCGCGGTCTGAGCCATCGGGTAGCCGTAGTCGGTCGCCTGGTCGGCGAATTCCTCCCAGCCGCCCTCGATCCGCTCGGCGGGGGTCGACGCTCCGCGCCGCAGGCGACGGCGGCGGGTCTTCGCGGCGATCACCGCAAGGAAGGGGCTGGCGAGGAGGGCGAATGCGGCGAGCACCAGACCCGCGATGCGGAGCACGGCGAGGGCCGCGTCGAGCCAGGCGTTGCCCCGGTCCGGATCCTCCGAACCGGAATCCGGCTCGGCCGCGAGGTCGTCGACTGGCGTCGGGTCCTCCGGCGGCGGAAGCGCGGACTGCGGGCGCGAGACGACGGTCGGCTCGTCGGGCTGCCGCTCCGGGATCGGTCGGACCTCCGGATTGGGATCGATCGCGATCCACGCGCCGTCCTCCGTCTGCACCTCGATCCACGCCCGCAGGTCGGCGCTTCGGAAGACGACGGCGCCGCTCCCGGCGTCCGCGCCGTCATCGACGGCCGGCAGGTACCCGACGACCACGCGCGCCGGGAAGCCGATCGCCCGGGCGAGCATCGCCGCCGCGACGGCGTACTGTTCTCCATCCCCGACCATCGGCTTGGCGGTCGCGAGCTCGGAGATCCGATCGAGGGCATGGCCGGACCGGCTGGGGACCTCGTCCTCTCCGACGCCGTGACTGACGTAGCCCTCGCGGTGGAATCCCTCGACGACTGCCGCGAGTCGCACACCCGGTTCGTCAGAGGATCGCGTCCACCGCTCGAGGAGCCGAACGAGCGCATCCGGCGGATCAGGCGACTCGGGCAGGACCGCGCCGCCCGGGCGGAGCCCGGCGAGGTCGACCGGCTCGATCCAGGCGATCGAGTCCGCCGTGTACCCGTCCTCGCTCCGCAGGCCCGAGCGCACGCCCGCGGTGCCGGTCACGTCGTTGTACGCGAACTCGTCCTCGAGGGTGCTCGCGCGCGGGCCGGAGAACGCGATGCGCTCGAGTTGGCCCACGCCCGGCACCCAGACGTCGTCATAGGCGAGGACCGCGACCTCGAGACGAACCGACTCGCCCGGCGTCGCCGACTGGTCGAGTCGATACGGCAACCGCGAGAACTGGCCCGATGCGCCCGAGCGGTCGCTGCCACCGACCGAGTAGACGATGCCGTCGTAGGTGTCGAGCGTCGCGATCCGCAGGCCCGCGCCATCCGGGAGCCCCTCGACCCGGAGCATCTCGACGTCGGCGACCTCGGGAGCGAAGGCCGCTCTGAACGCGGCGAGCGGGCTCTCGTGATCGTTCGGCTCGAACGGCGGGCGCAGCTCCGCCCTCACCACGTCACGCGGCCCTGGCGGGAGCGCGAACGTCGCCGCGGTCGCTCCGACGAGCGCGACCGCCGCGACGACGGTCGCGCCGATGATCCGCCGCACGTCGGCCAGCGTCGACTCCGCCGAGCGCTCGACCACGGCCCTCCGGCGCTCCGCGATGCCGACGCGCACGAGCCAGGCGAGCGCGGCGATGAGGAAGGCGACGCCCGCCTCGAACGCGGCCTCGTCGTGCACCACGCCGAGCACGATCCCGGCGACGAGCAGGACCGCGGGCGGGAGCAGCGCCACGGCCGGTCTCGACGTGCGCAGGGCGATCGTCACGGCCGTCGCCGTCGCGACGATCCCGAGGAGGAACGGCGGGACGAGCAACGACTGGTACGACCCGACCGGAACGGAGATCGTCACCAGCTGCTTCCACGACAGCGCCATCGCGGCGACGAGCTCCACGAGCCCCTCCGCGGTCGGCAGAACCTCGGCATAGGCGCTCGTCGGTACGGCCACGGGCACCCCGAGCACGAGGTAGGCGCCCCCGATGGCGGATACGACCGCCCACGACGGCCACGACCACGCCGCGCCGGCGAAGCCGATCGCCGCCCCGGTGAGGATCGCAATGCCCGACGCGTGGACGAACGCCGGGCTCTCGTAGATCGGCCACCAGGGGAGCATGGCGGCGGCCACCAGGGCGATGATCATCGACGTGCTGACGATCGCCGAGCCGAGGCTCGACCCCGCGATGCGGAGGCGCACCCGACCTCGCGAGGAGCGCTCGCGGCGTGCACCGGCGATCGCGCTCATGCGACCGATGCCGTCCTCGCGAGCATCGCCGTGAGGTCCTCGAGGTACCCGATCCCGTAGACCGACAGGCCGCCGACGGATCGTGCGCTGGCCTCCCCCTCGGCCGAGCAGCGAACCGCCACGGTCTCGATGCCGAGCGGGAGGCGCGATGCCGCCTGACGCAGGTCGCCCACCGCGCGTGCCCCGCCGGTGACGACGAACGCGAGCGACACACCCGAGATCGACTCCGCAGCCGCGCGCGCCATGTCGCCCAGGCTCGACGCACGGTCGTCGGGCTCGACGAGGCACAGCGCGTCGAGCAGCCGGTCGCGGGACGCGGTGGGCAGTTCCCCGATCGCCGGCTGCCGCCGTCTCGTCCCAGCGTCGCCGTTCGCGTGCGACGCCGCGGCGGTGCCGCGTCGGGTGACCGACTCGCGACGCACCCGCTCCCGCCCTGAGACCACGAACGCGAGACTGCGGGCATCCCGGATGGCTCGTGCACCGATGGATGCGGCGACGCTGACGGCGAGCTCGAAGTCCTCCTCGTCCTCGTACCCGTCCGCCGCGAGGTCGAGGAGCACCATCAGGCGGCTCCGCCGGGTCTCCTCGAACTGGCGCACCATGAAGGTGCCGGTCTTCGCCGAGCTGCGCCAGTGGATGTACCGCCGGTCGTCACCTGGCTGGTACTCGCGCAGCGCATGGAACGCGATGTCGCTCGCCGTGAGGTCGCGCGTGGGCGAGCCCTCGAGGTCGCGCAGGAAGCCGGTGCTGAGCGCCGACACGGCGATCGTGCGGGGGTGCACGTGGAGCATCCGCACCTCCGACCACACGATCTCCCGTCGCATCAGCCCGATCGGGTCCGCGCGCACCGTGCGGACCGGACCGACCGCGACGACGCCGCGGCGTTCCGTCGGGATCGACACGCGTTCGTCGAAGGTGCCGCCCCGGGGCAGCGCGGGCACGAATCGCGAGACGACCCGCCGACCGACCGGGACCTCGATCCGCGCCCCCGAGAAGCGACGGCGCCCGGGATTCCGCGCGACGAGGTGAGCCTCGGCGGACTCGCCGACCGCGACGCGCGGCACCGGGAGCGCGAGCTCGATCGCGCCGGCGCCGCGACCTGCGAGCCAGAGGGAGGCGAGCGCGATCACCACGACCGCACCCCATCCGACGATCGCGAGTTCGAGCCATCCGAACCCGTAGCCGAGGACCAGGGCGACGACGGATGCCGCGACCGCACCCCACCCGAGGGGCGTCACGACGCTCCGATCCGGGCGGGTCCACCGCTGGACCACGGAGGTCGCCCGTCGGATCGCGACGACCGCGCGCGCGATCGTCACCGCGAGCAGGCCCTGCTTGGCGGCCTCCTCGGGGATGGACGTGCGGGTCTGGAAGGTCACCCCGCCTGCCTCGCTGAGGGTGGCGGCGTCTCGATGAGCACCTGGGCGATCAGGTTCGATGCCGTCACGCCGTCGAACTCGGCCTCGGGATCGAGGATCAGTCGATGCGCGAGGACCGGCTCGGCGAGCGCCTTCACGTCGTCGGGCACGACGTAGTGGCGGCCGCGACCGGCGGCGTGGGTCTTCGCGGCGCGCACGAGGGAGAGCGCCCCGCGGACGCTCACCCCGAGTCGGACCTCGGTGGCGGTGCGCGTCGCGTCGACCAATCGGGACACGTAGTCGTTGATGGTGGGGTCCACGTAGACCGTGCGTGCGAGGGCCGCCATCTCGACGACCTGTTCGGCGTCGAGACGCGGCTGCACGCGGTGATCGTGTGCGCGCTGGTCCGTGCCCTCCAGGATCCGGATGGTCGACGCGTGATCGGGATACCCGATCGAGGTCCGCATCAGGAATCGGTCGAGCTGCGCCTCGGGAAGTCGGTACGTGCCGGCCTGCTCGACGGGATTCTGGGTCGCGATGACCATGAACGGGCGGCCGACGGCGTGGGTCTGGCCGTCCACGGTGACCTGTCCCTCCTCCATCACCTCGAGGAGCGCCGACTGCGTCTTCGGGCTCGCCCGGTTGATCTCGTCGGCCAGGACGATGTTCGCGAACACCGGACCCGGGTGGAACTCGAAGACCCCAGAACGCTGGTCGTAGACCGAGACGCCGGTGATGTCGCCGGGCAGCAGGTCGGGCGTGAACTGGACCCGGTTGCTCGATCCCGCGACCGATTGCGCCATCGCGCGCGCGAGTGACGTCTTGCCCGTGCCCGGGACGTCCTCGAGCAGGAGGTGGCCCTCGCTCAGCAGTGCGGTGAACGCGAGCCGGATGACCCGGTTCTTGCCGAGCAGGATCTCCTCGACCGCTCCCACGAGCTCGTCGAGGTTCGACGCGAACCGTGTGGCGTCCTCGGGGGTCATGGTCATGCGGTGCTCCTCGTGGGACTCATCGGGACTCGAACCTCGCGGTGACGCCCGCGACCTCAACATCCAACCAGACGGTGTCGCCCGGCTTCGCCCCGGCCACCTGGCAGGAGGTCGCGCTCTGGGCCGTGCGCCCGACCCGGTCGCCATCGGCCCCGCACCGGAAGGCGGCCGGGAGGCCGTTGTTCGCCGGCGCCGCCGTCCACGACCAGGTCGAGGTGGCCTCATCGTACGACCGACCCGGGAGCGCGAAGGTGAGGGTCGGCGACTCATCGCCCGGGAACGTGCCCGACCATGGTCCGCACGTGCCCCAGACCGTGCAACTGCGCACCTGGAAGCGCGCCGTCTGCCCGAACGGCCGGTTGAGCAGCTGGCGCAACCAGCCGGTGCCCGAGAAGTCCTTGGGCGAGCCGACGCGGGCGCCCGCGCCGTCGATCGCGACGATCTGGAGTCGCTTCGTGCCGCCGTCGACGCTGTCGATGTACCGGTCCCACGTCTCCGCGTTGGACCAGTCCATCGCGCTGTTGACGTCCTGGATCGCGCCCGGCGCCGGGCGCACCACGGTGGTGGTCACGTCGGTCGACACGCATCCGGCACGGTTCCAGCCCCAGACGACGAAGCCGTATCGCGCCGACTCGACGTTGGTGCCGCTGAACCGGACGCTCGACGCGCCGGGACCGACCCGCACCATCTCGGCCACGCTGCCGCCCACGGTGGGGGCGACCACCGTGCCGGGCGCGGGGGTCGTGACCGAGCAGGCCTGTGCGCCCCCTGGGACCGCCGTCTCCCCCTCGACCAGGCGCTGCACGAAGTACCCGCCGATGCCGTCGCCGTTCCCGTCGAAGGGCGGCCAGGACACGACGACCGTCCCCGCCGCGGAATCGGCATCGACCGAGATCCCGCCGGCGATCGGGGCACCGAAGGGCGTCCCGGTCGTGCTCGCCTCCGTCCACGCGGCGAGCGCGGGCAGCGCGCCGTTCCGCGCACTCACCGTGATGCCCACCGAGCCGCCGTTGGCCAGCCCCTGCGACTCGACCGAGCAGACGGACGCCGTGCAGGCGCGATCGGCGTCGAGCTCGACGGGGGAACCGGCGATCCACACGACGTAGGTGCTGACGGGACTTCCCGCACCGGCCGCGACGGGAACCCACTCGACTCGCAGCCGGCCGTCGAGCGGCACCGCTCGGAGTCCGGACGCTGCGGGCGGGATGACGTCGGACCAGACGGGGGTCGGGAGCTGCACCGCCTCGCCGAGCCCGATCGCGTTGCGCGCCTGGATGCGCACGACGACCGCGGCGCCGGGCCCGTTGCCGGGCGTGGGCACCGTGCAGGTGGTCGCCCCGCACTCCGAGGCGGCGAGCTCGTCCCCTCCACCGGGGTCCGACAGGCTGATCCGGTAGGCCTCGATCGGCGAGTTGTTCGACGCGCCGGCGCCGAACGAGAGGTCGAGCTCGCCGTCGCGGAATCCGGTCAGTCGCGCATCGGTGACGGGGTCGGGACGGTCCTGCACGGAGATGGTCACCGTGCCCCATGCGTATCGGCTCGAGTCGTTCGTGGCGTCGGCGACCTGGTACTCCAACGTGGTGTTGACCGGCTCGGCTCCGGGCGAGACCGTGACCGACAGGCGCGAGCGGTCCGCGTCGGGCACGACGGTCAGTCCCGCCGGCAGGTTCTCGGCCCCGAGCCCCCGAACCCGGATGACCCGCAGCGGCGTGCCGGGGAACGGGTTGCCGGCAGCGTCGTTGTCCAGCACGTCGACCGCGGTCGTCAGTCCGCGCGGGGCGACCGCGACATCCGGAGCAGGTCGCGCGAGCGGCCGGGTGGACGGAACGACGCGAAGTTCGATCCGACCGGGCGTGCCCTCCACCCCGTCGGCCGAGACGCCGACCGTGATCGAGGTGCGGGTGCCCTGCAGCGTCGACTCCGACGCGCGGACCCGGAGTTCCTGGCCGTCCAGCGCAGCCCCGAACCCGTCGGGAAGGTCCCCGATGAGGCGGAACTCGAGGTCGGCATCGTCGCCTCCCGGGAGGCTCGTGAGGCGTTCGAGGTCGATCGCCTTCTCCTGTCCGGGTTCGAAGTCGATGACGCCCCCCTCGAACGCGGGCGGCTGGCCGGCCCGCGGCGTCACCTCGATCGGGATGACGATGGTTCCGGTGCGCCCCTCGGGGTCGTCCGCCGAGTCGCCGTCCGTGACCGTGAAGGAGATGGACGCCGGACCGAAGTATCCGGGCTCGCTCCGGAACCGGACGGTGTCGGCGTCGACGGCGAGCTCGCTGTCATCGGAGTGGGACGCACGAACGGTCGCGGCGTCGGTGAGCCTGACCGGCCGGCCGGACGCGGCGACGACGTAGTCCTCGAGGTCGAGGACGACCTCCTCGCCGCTCGTCACCTCGACCGGCGGCGCGTCGGTGCGCAGCTGCGGCAGCGCGTCGTCCCGCCCCGGCACCCAGATGAACGCGTAGGCGCGCAGGTCGGGATCGTCGGGGTGCGCGACGGAGAACGGCACGATGCGACGCCGGTCCTGGACCGCGATCTGCACGGTGCCGCCGGACACGCGCGCCCCGTCGGAGTACCCGGGGACCAGCGCGACATCCGCGTCGGCGGCGTCGGCGTCGGCGATGAAGACCTCGTCAAGCACGTCGACGTCGACCTCCTCCTCGTCGAGCACGTCGGTGAGGCTCAGGGCGACGTCGGCCGCCTCCGGCCGGCTCAGCGGCGCGTCGGGGTCGGCGGTGATGCGCACGTAGCTCGACGCGCTCGCCTGTCGCTCGTTCTCGACGGTGTAGATCGCGCCGTACAGGCCCGGCCCGCTCGGGACGTCGACGACGACCATGTCGTCGACCTGCTCGACGGCCGCTCCCGGGGTGTTCGCCTCGACGCCGGTGAGCCGCAGCGCCGATCCGTCGGGGTCGGTGTCGTTCTCCAGGACGCGGACGGCGACGGTGCGTCCCGGTCGCACGGTCACCTCGTCCTCGATCGCCACCGGATGCCGCGCACCCTCCAGGCCGGGCGCGACGCCGACCCGCACGGTGCCGGTCGCCCGCGCGCCCAGGGCGTCGACGACGGTGTACGCGAACGTATCGGTTCCGGCGGAGTAGTCTCCGGCGCGGTACTCGAGCCAGTCCGTTCCGCGGTCGACGACGGTGCCGCGTTCCGGGTTGGACTCCTGGCCGATCAGCTGCACGGAATCGCCGTCCGGATCGATGCCTCCGAGTGCGATCGGGATCCGCACCGTACCGCCGGCGAGGACCCGCGCCGTCGCGGTGCGCGGGACGGGCGGCGAATTGCTCTCGATGTCGGCGTCGCGGACCGTGATCCGGACCGAGGCGGTCCCGAACTGCCCGTCGGGTCCCTCGACCCGGTAGACCGCCTCGAATTCGCCGGGTCGGTCCGGGGCGTGGTAGCGCAGGCGCGATCCGGAGGTGAACAGGAGCCCGGCCTCGGGCTGCTCGACGAGCTCGGGCGAGAGCGTCAACCGGTCGCCGTCGGGATGCTCGTCGTTGTCGAGCACCGGGATGTCGACGACGTCGCCGGTCCGCGCCGACGCGGTGTCGGCGACCGCGACGGGGGGCTGGAACTGCTCGGGGTTCGGCACCTCGACGACCGTGACCGATCCGGTCGCGTCGCCGAGGCCATTGCTCACGCGGTACCCGAACGTGGTGGAGCCGGTCGCGAGCGGCTGCATGAGCGTGACCCGCAGGACCCGATGCTCCACGATCTCGACCCGGAGCGCGGGGTCGATCGTGTCGGCGAGCCCGGTGATGATGAGCAGGCCGCCGGTGGGGTCGATGTCCGAGGCGAGGACGTCGACCTCCATGGGCTGCTCGAGCCGGAGGAACGCCGTGTGGGGCACCGTGACCGGGGTCGTGTCGCGTTCCGGGGGCGCCGAGACCTCGACGCGGACGAGCCCGGTGGCGGTGCGTCCCTCGTCGGTGACGGTGTACTCCAGGTAGTGCGTGCGCACGTCCTCGGTCCGGAACCGGAAGGTCCCGGCATCGAAGTCGGGGGTGATCACGGCCTCCGGCTTCGCCGGGACGGCGGTGAGGTGGGGCATCCCCGTGCCGCCGCGGACGTGGCGGAGCGGTTCGAGCTCGATCTCCTCGCCGGCGGTGGCGAGCGCCACGAACGACTCGGCGATCAGCGGCGCTTCGCCGGGCGCGCGCACGGCCACGACCAGGGCGCCGACTCCCTCGTCCCGTCCATCCGAGACGGCGAGCGAGACGGTCCGCGACGCCCCCTCGCCGGCCTCGTCGAACACCACGACGCCGTCGGCGGTCGAGGAGACGCGGTCCGGCGCGTCCACGCTCGCGCGGCGGAGGAAGATCGGATCGCCGTCCGGATCGACCCACTCCCCGAGCACCGCCGTCGTGACCCGTCCGCCCTGCTCGACGATCGCCCGGCTCTCGCGCACCTGGCGGGGCGCCTCGTTCTCCTCCGGAGGCCGCACCGTGATGCTGACGAGGGCCCGAGCCGTACCACCGCGGCCGTCGTCGATCGTGTAGCCGAACTCGAACGCGCCCTGGGCCGAATCGTCGAGCGTCACCTGCACCTGCTGTCGATCGGCGACGAGGTCGAGCCGGGCACCGTCGGGCAACTCGCCGTCGACGGCCGAGACCACCAGGACGTCGCCGTTGGCGTCGTAGTCGTTCAGGAGGACGGGAAGCAGCGTGGCCCGCCCGGGGCGGGCGCCGAACTCGTCGTCGAGGGCGACCGGAGCCACCTGGGCCTTCTCGATCGTCGGCGTCGCGTCCGGATCGTTCTGCTCGACCGTCTCGTCGTCACGTTCGATCGCGAGGAGGTCGTCCCAGTTGTCGATCAGGCCGTAGTCGCCGGATGCCGCCCAGGTCGCGCCCGATCGCCGGTCGTTCAGCACGACGGTCTCGCCGTTGGCCCGGAAGTCCGGCGACAGGGCCCCGTCGGCCCCGCGCAGGTCCACCGAGGCGCCGACGCCGCCGTCGCACTCGCGCCACGCCGTGCCGTCGCCCCACGCCGCGTGGCGGCAGCCCCCGTGGACGAACGGCGGCGCGGGCTCCCCGGCGTGTCCGTCGGCGAGCTCGACGGGTTCGGAGCCGTCGAACGGGAGCTCGAGCAACCGCTCGCGCGTCGACACGAGCACCCCGCCGCCCGCCGTCGCGGGCCGCTGGAGGACCGGTTCGTCGCCGGGACCCGCGAGCCCTTCGAGGGAGGTCGTCGCCCCGCCCTCGAACGTCACGACCGACGCATCCTCGTCGAGGATCGCCCACCTGCCCGCCACCGAGGTGATCTGGGTCACGACGTCGTCGTCGAGCGGTCCGAGCTGCCAGGTGGCCTGGGTCCGGTCGGGGTCTGCCGCCGACACGCGCGAGACGACGCCGGTGGTCGGCGTGTAGGCGAGGATGCGTCCCGATTCGTCGACCGAGATGGTCGAGCCTGCTCCGAACGACAGCGCGGGGTCGGCCTCGGCTGCGAAGGTGGCGAACTCGTCGACCGGCCAGACCCAGAGGTCGCCGCCCGCGGTGACGACGACCCGGTCGCCGGCCAGCGCGAGCTCGGCGTCACCGGGAACCGCGACGGTCGCCGTCACGGTCGACGTGGTCGGGTCGACGATGCCGACGCTGGCGCGATCGCGGTCGAGGACGAGGACCGTGGCACCGCTCTGGACGACCTCGGAGCGCGTCCCCCCGGTGTCGACGACGGCGTTCAGCTCGTGCACGGCGGTGTTCGCTCGTCCGACGGTCTGCAGTCCGTCGTTGGCCACCCACACGGAGGCATCCCCGAGGTCGACGCGCTGGGCCGTGTAGCCGCCGGATGCCACCGCGATCCCCGCCACGAGGGCGACGACGGCCGTGACCGACGCGCCGGTCACGATCGCGGAACGCCGTCGTGCCCACGCGGCCCGCAGGTTCATCGCGGCACCTCGTCGACCTCGGCGCAGCGCTCGGCGCTCGGCTCCCCGGTCCTGCCGTCGCGCCAGACGGTGACCGTGGCGCAGACGGTGCCCGGTTCATCGATGGTGACGGCGTACTCCGCCGCGCGCTGCGGTGCGGAGGACCGCCCCTGCACGGTGACGATGTAGGCGTCGCCCTGGCGCAGGCCCGGGTCGTCCCAGGTGAACTGCACCGTGCCGCCGTCGGTGCCGGCTCGCACGTCGGCGACGACCGGGATGTCGCTCGCGCTCCCCGCCACCGTGAGGAGTCCGGCGACGACGAGCCCGACGAAGACCGCGGCGGCGATCGCGACGCCCAGGATGAGTCGCCCGGTCGACGGCGGCGAGCTGCGCCCGCGCCCGGAGAGCGACCCCTGCGAGTGCGGGTCGAGGCTGCGCGGCGCCGCGCGGGACGCCCCGGACCGGCGTCGCCGCGAACGCCCCGACGACGCGGCCACGCTCGTGCCGGCCCCGATGCGCGTGCGCTCGTCGAGGTCGATGGCGGTCGCGAGCGCCCAGTCGTCCATCGCGACCTCGAGCTGCGTCTGCGGGAGGGCGAGCTCCTCCTCGACCGCCTGCAGGTCTCGGATGAACTCGAGGGCGCTCCCCTGGCGGTCGGCCGGCCGCCTGGACATCGCACGGGCGAGCACCGCCTCGAGGCTGCGCGGAACGTCGGGTCGGCCGGTGGGCGGCACCTTCGCCTTCTCGATCCGACCGACGAGGGCGACCGTGCCGTTGTCGCCGCCGGGGACCTCGAACGGACTGCGACCGGCGAGGAGCGAGTACACGGTCGCGCCGAGCGACCAGACTTCGCTCGCGACCGTCCCCGCGACCTCGTCGAGGAGGACCTCCGGGGCCGACCACGGCACGGACAGCCCGATCGCATCGCTCGCCTCGGCCTGGCCGAGCGTCGCGGCGATGCCGAAGTCGGAGAGCACGGGATGCCCGTAGGCGGTGGTCAGGATGTTCGACGGCTTGATGTCGCGGTGCAGCACGCCCTGCCGGTGCGCCGTCTCGACCGCGCTCGCGATCCGGACGCCGATCGAGAGCACCTCCGCGAGCGGGAGCTGGACGGCCCGGTAGCGCTGCCCGAGCGTCGCGGAGCAGTACTCCATGACGAGGTAGGGCCGGCCGTCGGCGGCGACGCTCGCCTGGTACACGGTGAGGATCGACGGATGGCTCGACAGCTGCGCCATCAGGTTCGCCTCGGCCTGGAACATCTGGCGCACTTCGTCGTTGACGACCTCGGTGAGCAGGACCTTCACCGCGACGAGGCGGCGCGGCATGTTCTGCTCGTACAGGAACACGTCGGCGAACCCGCCCGACCCGAGCACCCGGATGAACGAGAACCCGGGCAGGTTGGGCGGCGTTGACGGCAGTCGCCTCGACACGATCCTCCCGCCAGCCTCAGGTGCGATGCGGCCCGGGCGACCGGCACCGCGGGCATCGCCCCAATTCTAGGGTCGGGCGGGTCGGACGGGATCAGTCCTGGTCGCCCGTTGTGGACGGACGTTGCACCCGGAGCACGTCGACCACGACGACCGTGACGTTGTCCCGGCCGCCGTTGCCCACGGCGGCCTCGACGAGCTGTCGCACGGCCTGCTCCGGTGAACGGCCGGAGATCAGGAAGTGACGTATGCCGTAGGGCGTCAACTCCTTCGTCAGCCCGTCGGAGCAGACGAGGATGCGCATGCCCTCCTCGAGCGGGATGGCCCGGTAGTCGGGGATCGGCGCCTCGTGGAACCCGACCGCGCGCGTGATCACGTTCGAGTGCGGATGGGTGTCGGCCTCCTCGCGCGTGATCTGGCCCGCATCGACCAGTTCCTGCACGATCGAGTGGTCGACGGTGAGCTGCTCGAGCGCGCCGCCCACGAGGCGGTACACGCGCGAGTCGCCGATGTTGAAGACGATCCAGGCGGGCTCCTCGCCGATCACGCCGAGGGCCACCCCGGTCACCGTCGTCCCACTCCCCTCATCGGTGACCCCGGCGCCACGCCCCATGTCGCGCACGGCGAGCTTCAGGGCGCCGTCGATGTCGGCCGTGCCGATGGACGCCTTGCCGCCGTGCTCGGCGAGTCGGGTGACGACGGCGGCGCTGGCGAAGTCGCCCGCGGCGTGGCCGCCCATGCCGTCCGCGACGGCGAAGAGCGGCGCCTGCGCCACGAAGCTGTCCTCGTTCACGGCGCGTCGGAGTCCGGTGTCGGTGGCGGCCGCCCAGGCGAGCGTCACCTCGGTGCCGTCGGGCAGCACAACCGTGTGACGGCTGTTGCCGTTGCCGATCTGCGTCACCCGGTCCCCCAGTGTCCGATCGAGGTCATGCGTCGACGCTCCCGAGCGCCGGGAGGATCTCGACGATCGTATCCCCTCCGAGCTGCAGGCTCGTGCCCGGCGTGACCACGAGCGACTCGCCGGACCGGAGGCGGCGCTGCCCCGCCGCCGTCCGGACGACGGTGCCGTTCGTCGACCGGAGGTCCGCGGCGACGAGTCGCCCGCCCTCCATGCGCAGTTCGAGGTGCGTCGCGGAGACGACCCCGGCCGGCGAGTCGACGCGCACGAGCACGACGTCGCCGGTCGCCACGCGGGGGGCGCTGGGGCTCCGGCCGATCAGCACCGGGACGGACACCTCGCCCGCCTCGCCGCCCACGATCCGGTAGCGAAGGGTCGACTTGCCGTGGCCGGCGCCCTGTGGCGAGGCGGATGCCGCGGCATCCGCCTTCGCGTCGTCTCGGCGCATCTCGGCGAGGCGGGCTCGCGCCGCACTCGTGAGGACGGTGTCGGCGTCGGCCGCGTTCCCGCGGACGAAGCGGACGGTGTCGTCGTCGACGACCGGCATGGGCGCCGTCGGGACCCCGGACGTGGGTGGCCGCCGCTCGCGGACTCCGCGCCACGGTCGGGCGAGCCGGGTGTCGACCTCGGGGTCGCCGGCCGGCGAGTCGGGGCGGACCGGGACGTCGCGCCACGACCACTCCACCGCCGACGCCCGGAATGCCGCCCGATCAGCCGGCACGGCCGATCCGCGGAGGCCGGCCTGCCGCACCTCGTCGAGCGGCGAATCCTCGCCGGCGATGCGGAGCCGCGTGACGGCCGTGAACTCCGCGAGGTGCCACGGGGTGATGCCCCGGGAGTCCAGTCGGCGCGCCCCGCCCGGCGAGGCGAGGTCGATCACGGCCGCTCCGCGGACGACCGCGGTGAGCGGGTCACCGGATTCCGGCCACCAGACCAGCGCGAAGTGCTCGACCCGGCCTTCGCCCAGTGGAATCCGTGCGACCAGCTGCTCGAGTGCGAGCGACGCCTCGCCGGCGACCTCCGCGAGTCGGGCGAGGACCCGGTCCGGGGCCGGTGCCGCGACGGCCGCGATGAAACGCGACCCCACGACGACGTCCCATTCCGGGGAACCGGACTCGTCCCGGCGGCGCACCGCACCATCGACCATGGGGTCCAGTCTGGCACCGCGCGGCTGGTTCAGCCGATGAAGCTCATGACGTGCTTCAGCCGCGTGTAGTCCTCGAAGCCGTACTGCGACAGGTCCTTGCCGTAGCCGGAGTGCTTGAAGCCGCCGTGCGGCATGTCCGAGACGAACGGGATGTGGGTGTTGATCCAGACGCATCCGAAGTCGAGGTGCTTGGCGAAGCGCATGGCCCGCCCGTGGTCGCGGGTCCACACCGATGCCGCGAGCGCGTAGTCGACGCCGTTGGCCATCGCGAGCGCGTCGCGCTCCTCGCGGAACGGCTGGACGGTGAGCACCGGGCCGAAGATCTCGCGCTGGACGGCCTCGTCGTCCTGACGCAGGCCGGTGACGACGGTGGCCTCCCAGAAGTAGCCCCGGTCGCCCTGACGCCGGCCGCCCACGGCGAGGTCGGCGTGGTCGGGGAGCCGGTCGATGAAGCCCGACACGTTGGCGAGTTGGGTCGGGTTGTTGAGCGGGCCGTAGAACACGCCGTCCTCGCGCGGACCTCCCGTGCGGGCGCTCGTGCGGATGCGCTCGACGAGAGCCGCGACCAGCTCGTCGTGCACCGACTCGTGCACGAGCACCCGCGTCGCCGCCGTGCAGTCCTGGCCTGCGTTGAAGTACGCGGCCGAGACGATCCCCTCGGCGGCGGCCGCGAGGTCGACGTCGTCGAACACGACCGCAGGGGCCTTTCCGCCGAGTTCGAGGTGGACCCGCTTGAGATCGGATGCCGCGGCGCGCGCGACCTCCATGCCCGCGCGAACCGATCCGGTGATGGCGACCATCTCGGGCGCCGGGTGCTGGAGCAGCGCCGCGCCGGTCGCGCGGTCGCCGGTCACGACGTTGAGGACGCCCGCGGGCAGGAACTCGGCGGCGACCTCGGCGAGCTTCAGCGTCGCGAGCGGGGTCGTGTCGGACGGCTTCAGCACGACGGTGTTGCCCGCGGCGATCGCCGGTGCGATCTTCCACACCGCCATGTTCAGCGGGTAGTTCCACGGCGCGACCTGGCCGATGACGCCGATCGGCTCACGACGCACGTACGAGGTGTGGTCCGCCAGGTACTCGCCCGCCGCGCGCCCCTCGAGGTTCCGTGCCGCGCCCGCGAAGAAGCGCAGCTGGTCGACCGACTGCAGGATCTCGTCGTCCACGAGGCTCGCTCGAGGCTTCCCCGTGTCCTGCGACTCGAGGTCGGCGAATTCCTCGGCCCGTTCCTCCAGCGCGTCGGCGATGCGGAAGAGCGCCAGCTGCCGCTCGGCCGGAGTCGTCTCACCCCAGGCTTCGAACGCGGTCGAGGCGGCCTCGTACGCGGCGTCGATGTCGTCGCCGGTCGAGACCGGAGCGCTCGCGTACACCTCCTCGGTCGCGGGATCGACGAGGTCGAGGGTCTCGTCGCCGCGCGCGTCGACGTACGCGCCGCCGATGAAGTTGCGCAGGAGCTCGGTCACGGGAATCCTCCGTCGGTCTCGGGTGGCCGACCACGTGGCGGCGCACGGGCGCACCGGTTGGATCCGGGCGCAGGTGCCGACCATGCTCGCACACGAGTGCGACGAACGGAAGAGGCCAAACGATGGAATCCGTGGAGAATCGCCCTGAAATCGACGGAATCGCTTGTGATTCACGGATGTCACTGTCATGATCGGACGCATGACGAACGGGAACCGCCCGACGAGCCAGAAGCCGGTGCAGCTCGACGACGTCTCCAAGGCGATCATCGAGCAACTCCAAGCAGACGGTCGGCGCTCCTACGCCGACATCGGCAAGGCCGTCGGCCTCAGCGAAGCCGCGGTGCGCCAGCGCGTGCAGCGGCTCACCGAGGCCGGCGTCATGCAGATCGTCGCGGTCACGGACCCGATGCAGCTGGGCTTCACGCGGCAGGCCATGATCGGCATACGCGTGACCGGCGACACCCGCGCGCTCGCAGAGGAGCTCGCGGCCATCCCCGAGATCGACTACGTCGTGCTCACCGCGGGCAGTTTCGACCTCCTGGCCGAGGTCGTCTGCGAGGACGACGAGCAGCTCATCACGCTGCTCAACTCCCGCATCCGTACGCTCGACGGCGTCCAGACCACGGAGACGTTCGTCTACCTGAAGCTGCAGAAGCAGTTCTACAACTGGGGCACCCGCTGAGGCGGGGCCGCCCGGAAGGAGATCCCGATGAGCACCCCCGACACGGCTGCGCGCCTCGGCACGGCCGGCTTCGACGACGCTGCGCTGCAGCAGAAGGCGAAGGACCATCTCTGGATGCATTTCTCGCGCCAGTCGACGATGGAGCAGCACGGCGTGCCCATCATCACGCGTGGCGAGGGGCACCACGTCTTCGACGCCCAGGGGCGCAAGTACTTCGACGGCCTCTCGGGCCTCTTCGTCGTGAACGCCGGACACGGTCGCCGCCGGCTCGCCGAGGTCGCCGCGAAGCAGGCGGAGGAGCTGGCCTTCTTCCCGATCTGGTCCTACGCGCACCCGGCCGCGATCGAGCTCGCCGACCGGCTCGCCGGCTACGCGCCGGGCGACCTCAACCGCGTGTTCTTCTCCACCGGTGGCGGCGAGGCCGTCGAGACCGCGTTCAAGCTCGCGAAGTACTACTGGAAGCTCAAGGGGCAGCCCACCAAGCACAAGGTCATCTCGCGCGCGGTCGCCTACCACGGCACGCCGCAGGGTGCACTCGCGATCACCGGCATCCCGGCCATGAAGCAGATGTTCGAGCCGCTCACCCCCGGTGGCTTCCGCGTGCCGAACACGAACTTCTACCGCGCCGCCGATGTCGGGGCGCCCTCCGACGACCTCGAGGCGTTCGGCCAGTGGGCGGCGAACCGCATCGAGGAGATGATCCTGTTCGAAGGCCCGGAGACGGTCGCCGCCGTCTTCCTCGAGCCGGTTCAGAACTCGGGCGGCTGCTTCCCGCCCCCTCCCGGCTACTTCCAGCGGGTGCGCGAGATCTGCGACCAGTACGACGTCCTGCTCGTCTCGGACGAGGTCATCTGCGCATTCGGTCGCATCGGGCACATGTTCGCCTGCGACGCCTACGGCTACGTGCCCGACATGATCACCTGCGCGAAGGGGATGACCTCGGGGTACTCGCCGATCGGCGCGACGATCGTGTCGGAGAAGATCTACGAGCCGTTCAAGACCGGCGACACGTCGTTCTACCACGGCTACACGTTCGGCGGGCACCCGGTCTCGGCCGCCGTCGCGCTCGAGAACCTCGACATCTTCGAGGAGGAGGGGCTCAACGAGCGGGTCCGCGAGAACTCGCCGCTCTTCCGCGCCGAGCTCGAGAAGCTGCGCGACATCCCGATCGTCGGCGACGTCCGAGGCGACGGCTACTTCTTCGGCATCGAGCTGGTCAAGGATCGCGAGACCCGTGAGACGTTCAACGACGAGGAGTCGGAGGACCTGCTGCGCGGCTTCCTGTCGAAGGCGCTGTTCGACGCCGGGCTCTACTGCCGCGCGGACGACCGTGGGGACCCCGTCATCCAGCTCGCTCCGCCGCTGACGATCGGCGTTCCGGAGTTCCAGGAGATCGAGCAGATCCTGCGGGGGGTCCTCACCGAGGCATCCGAGCGCGCCGCGCGGTTCACCGGTCACCGGCACGGCGGCGAGCACCTGCTCGTTCCCGCCCGGGTCTGACTCTGCAGCGCGACCCCGAAGCGCCCGGATCCCGACGGATCCGGGCGCTTCGGCGCGAACCGACCTCATCATCAGGCCGAACCCCCTACGCGGCGTGATCCGCGGCTGGTGACGCGCCCGGAAGCGGGTCGGAGAACGCCCACTCCGGGAGCTCGCCGAGGGCGAGGAAACGGTGCAGGAGTTCGGCCATCGTGTGCTCGGGCGTCTCGCCGAGGGCGAGGTCCATCAGCGCACCAGCGGCGGATCCACGCCCGAGCGTCCAGGCGAGCCACCCCGCCACGCACAGCGCACCCGTGCGGCGGCCGGTCGGCGCGTTCCCGATTGCGGTGCCGAGCACCTCGAGCGTCGCCCGAACTCGGGCGACATCGGGTCGGATCGTCGAGCGCCCGAGCATGAGCCGCGACAGGAACTCGTCGACGGTCTCGTGTTCGTTCGGCGAGGGACTCCGCGCCGAGACCCGATCGCCGGGTGCGCCGAGTCCGCGATCCCTGTTCCGGCGAACGCAGTCGTCCTCGGCCGAGTCGAGCGCGAGTTCGCCGACGACCGGTCCGAACGCCGCCTGGAGCATCATCGCGTCCCTGATCGGCGGCTGGTCCGCCAGGGCGAGCAGCCAGGCGAGCTCCTCCGGACTCCGGTCGCCCCGTCCGGCGGCGACCCGCTCCACGAGGACGAGCGGATCGACCGCCTCTCCGAGCGCCCGCTCGACGAGGTCGATGACGGCGTCGTCGTCGGCGCCGCCGCGACCGTCCTGTGCCGGCAGCTTCTCGAGGATCACCCGGATCGGGCCCGCCAGCGCGTCATCCGGCTCGGCGATGCGGACGAGATCTCCGGCGGATTCGACGACGGCTGCGGCCAATTCGGCCACCTCGGCCGGGCCCTCGGACACGGCCTCACTCTCCTCGATGAGGCGGAGCGGCATCCCCTCCTCGGGGAGATCGTCGTCGAAGATCGAGCCCCAGCCGTTCGGTGCCACCGTCAGCGCATCGCGCACGAGGAATCCGGCATCCTCGGCTCGACGGACGAGGCACTCGAGGATACGCCGGTTCGGCATGGCGTCGCCCCGGACGAACGGCTGGTCGCCGTAGGCGACGGGCACGATCGCATCGACCCGCGGGATGCGGCACAGAGTGCCGAGGAGCGCTGTCGCCAGGGCGTCGGCACGGTCGTCGTCGGGCAGGTCGTGTCGAAGCAGGGCGGTGGTGCGGTTGCCCTCGAACGCGACGCAGACGAGCGAGCGAGCGGGGCGGTAGCCGGCGAGGACGGGGACGAGGGCGAGGAAGTCGTGCGCCGCACCGGCACGGATGATGGTCGTCATACGGGCATGCTCCTCGGACGAGCGAGGCTCGGAGGCTCGCGCCCGCATCCTGGACGGTCGCCGGCAGTCCCACCGGTTGTGGAGGACGGGCCGCCCGGGATCGCGGCCGAGTCGTCCTCCACAGCCAGCGCTCCGCGGCGACGGCGCGCGGTGTCCGATTCCCGCCAGTCGATGACGGATGCCGCGCCTATCCTCGAACCATGACCTCCCCGTACCTCATCCGGATCCCCAGCCCCATCGGGCGGATCGAGCTCCAGGCCGACGACGATTCGCTCACATCCCTGACCATCGAGCGCGACGGCGTGCTCCCGCACGACGACCTCCCCGAGCGAAGCTCCCCCCTCCTCGATTCCGCGCGCGACCAGCTCGCGCAGTACTTCGACGGGCGGCGTTCGAGCTTCGACCTCCCCGTCCGCCTCGACGGGACGCCGTTCCAGCGCGCCGTGTGGGCCGAACTCCAACGGCTCGGCTGGGGTGAGGCGACCTCGTACGGCGCCATCGCAGCGGCTGTCGGCAAGCCCGGCTCCGCCCGCGCGATCGGGGGCGCCGTCGGCGCGAACCCGATGCCCATCATCATCGGTTGCCATCGCGTGCTCGCCTCAGACGGCCGCATCACCGGTTACTCCGGCGGCAACGGGATCCCGACCAAGCTCTGGCTGCTCGGACACGAGCAGATCGGCTTCGCGGCGTGAGTTCGCCGACCCGTCCTGACGTGGTGGTCGGCGAGGACGGCCTCGCTCGGTGCGCATGGGGGGCGACCGACCCCGAGTACCGGCGCTACCACGACGAGGAGTGGGGCACGCCTCAGCACGATTCGAACGTACTGTTCGAGAAGCTCTGCCTCGAGGGCTTCCAGGCCGGCCTGTCCTGGATCACGATCCTGCGCCGCCGCCCGGCGTTCCGGGAGGCGTTCCACGGCTTCGAGCCCGAGCGCGTGGCCGAGATGACCGACGACGACGTCGAGCGGCTGCTCGGAGATGCGCGCATCATTCGCCACCGCGGCAAGATCGAGGCCACCATCTCCAACGCCAAGGCGACGCTCGCACTCGAGAGCTCGCTCGGCGAGCTGCTGTGGAGCTTCGCTCCGGCGCCACGATCCGCGCCCCCGGTGAGCTTCACCGACGTCCCGGCGACGACCGCGGAGTCGACCGCGCTCAGCAGGCGACTGCGCGCGCTCGGCTTCCGGTTCGTCGGGCCGACGACCATGTACGCGCTCATGCAGGCGATGGGGATGGTCGACGATCACCTCGCCGGATGCCATCGGTCCCGCACGGGCGCGGAGTTCGGTTCCGGTCGCTCGAGCACGCCGACCGCCGCTGCGCGCGGCTGATCGCGGGAACCGGGGTCAGACGACGAGTTCCAGCTCCATCGGCGACGACGGACGCTCGACCCCGGGTTCGAGTCGGAAACCAGCTCTGGTGGACCATGCGATGAGGTCCTCGGCGGACTCGAGCGACGGTCGGGTCTCCAGCAGCGCTCGTGTGAACAACCCTTTCGCCCGCTTGTTGAAATGGTTCAGCGCGCGCCGGCGGCCGGATCCGTCGATCGATACCACGCGGAGGAAGACCGAGTCCGACCGCACGGGTGCAGGGCCCAGATCCGCATACCCCTCCGAGCGGAGATCGACGATCAGTCCCTCGCGGCGAACGAGCTCTTCCCGGATCACCTCACGCCACAGCGACTTCAGCCGGAGCCCGGGAAGGCGGGAATCGTGGGAGAGCCGGTAGGCGGGGATCGGGTCGCCGGCCCCGACCAGGCCGAGCAGTGCCGAGTGCACCGCCACGTGCCGCGCAGCGAACGCTCGAGCCGAGAGGTCCAGGCTCGGCGCATCCAGGGCGTCGTAGAGCACGCCCGTGTACCGATCGATCGCCGGCATCGTCGCCGAGCTCGTGAGACGCCGGTTGCGGTCGACCTCGGCGGCCTGCCGCGGCCCGAGCTTCAACGCGCGCATCATCGCGTCGGCATCCGCAGCGAGTTCGGATGTCGCGCGGATCGCCTCGCGGCGTGGCCCGGTGAGTGAGGCGAACGAGAGCGCATCGAGCGACAGCCCGTCATCGCCACCCCCGTCGCGCTTGGTCTCGGACGGCGGAAGCAGGACCAGCACTACGCGGCGATGAAGGCCAGGGCGGCCTCGACGTTCACGCCGAGCGGATCGACGCTGTCGATCGTGACGCGAGGCAGGGCCGAGCTCGGCCCCGTCCAGGGAGCGTACCCGTCGAGGCTCTGTTCCACCGCGCGCCACGTTGTCTCATCGAGGTGCGGGAGGTTGCGCTCGCGCTTCTCGAGACGCTCCTTGTGGATCGAGGCATCTGAGCACACCACCTCGATGACGCGGAGGCGAACCTCGGCTCGCTCGGCGAGGTCGCGCCACTGCAGGCGCGCCGACTCGGCCGCATTCACGGCGTCGACGATCACGGTGCGACCCGAATCGAGCTCCTTCTCCGCGATCTGCTCGGCGACCAGGTACGCGGCGAGGCCCGTCGGCTGGTCCGCATCGATCCCGGCGCGCAGGATCGCGGACTCGATGGGGTCCACCGACACGACCGTGGCGCCGAGCCGGGCGCCGACGATCTCGCCGATCGTCGACTTGCCCGCGCCCGGCAGCCCGGCCATGACGATGAGCTGGGTGACGCTGAGGTCACCGAACTGGCGGTCGAACGGCTGCTCCCCCTGCATCCGTGCTCCTTCAGGCGAGGGCAGCGCGCGACGCGACGACCTGCACGGCGTCGGACTGCACCGAGAGGAACCCGTCCTCTGCGTTCGCGGTGATCTTCTCACCGCCGGGCAGGGTGACCCGAACCTCGCCGCCGGCGAGGATCGCGAGCATCGGCTCGTGACCCGGCAGGATGCCGATCTCGCCTTCGACGGTGCGCGCCACCACCATGGCCGCCTCGCCCGACCAGACTTCCTGGTCGGCCGCGACGACGCTCACGTTGAGGGCGGCCATGATCAGCCGTTCTCCTTCTGGATCTGCGCCCACTTCTCCTCGACGTCGGAGATCGGGCCGACGTTGAAGAACGCCTGCTCGGCGACGTGGTCGAACTCGCCCTTGGCGATGGCGTCGAACGACTCGATGGTGTCCTTCAGCGGAACCGTCGATCCCTCGACACCCGTGAACTTCTTCGCCATGTAGGTGTTCTGCGAGAGGAACTGCTGGATGCGGCGCGCACGCGACACCGTGATCTTGTCTTCCTCGGAGAGCTCGTCGACACCGAGGATCGCGATGATCTCCTGCAGTTCCTTGTTCTTCTGGAGGATCTGCTTGACGGTGGTCGCCACGCGGTAGTGGTCCTCGCCCAGGTAGCGCGGGTCGAGGATGCGCGACGTCGAGGTCAGCGGGTCGACGGCCGGGTAGAGGCCCTTCGACGCGATCTCACGCGAGAGCTCCGTCGTGGCGTCGAGGTGCGCGAACGTGGTCGCCGGGGCCGGGTCGGTGTAGTCGTCCGCGGGCACGTAGATCGCCTGCAGCGAGGTGATCGAGTGGCCGCGCGTCGAGGTGATGCGCTCCTGCAGGATGCCCATCTCATCGGCGAGGTTCGGCTGGTAGCCCACCGCGGAGGGCATGCGGCCGAGCAGCGTCGACACCTCGGAACCCGCCTGGGTGAAGCGGAAGATGTTGTCGATGAAGAGGAGCACGTCCTGCTTCTGGACGTCGCGGAAGTATTCGGCCATCGTGAGCGCCGAGAGGGCGACGCGCAGACGCGTCCCCGGGGGCTCGTCCATCTGGCCGAAGACGAGCGCGGTCTTGTCGAAGACGCCCGCCTCCTCCATCTCGTGGATGAGGTCGTTGCCCTCACGGGTGCGCTCGCCGACGCCCGCGAACACCGACACGCCACCGTGGTCCTGGGCGACGCGCTGGATCATCTCCTGGATGAGGACCGTCTTGCCGACGCCCGCACCGCCGAAGAGGCCGATCTTGCCACCCTGCACGTACGGCGTGAGGAGGTCGATGACCTTGATGCCGGTCTCGAAGAGCTGGGTCTTGGACTCCAGCTGGTCGAAGGTCGGGGGCTTGCGGTGGATCGGCCAGCGCTCGGTGATCTCGATCGTCTCGCCGGGCTCGCCGTTCAGCACATCGCCGATGACGTTGAAGACCTTGCCCTTGGTCACGTCGCCGACGGGCACCGAGATCGGAGCGCCGGTGTCGTGCACCTCCTGGCCGCGCACGAGGCCGTCGGTCGGCTTCAGTGCGATCGCGCGGACGACGTCGTCGCCGAGGTGCTGGGCGACCTCGAGCGTCAGCTCCGACGTCTGGTCAGCGATCGTGATCGTGGTCTTCAGGGCGTTGTAGATCTCGGGGATCGAGTCGTGCGGGAACTCGATGTCGACGACGGGGCCGGTCACGCGTGCGATGCGGCCGACGGCGCCCGTCGTGTCCTGGACTGGCGCGGTTGCGGTGTCAGTCATGTTCTCTTCCTTCTGGATGAATCTTGGCTACTTGGAGGAGGAGAGCGCGTCCGCTCCACCCACGATTTCTGCGATCTGCTGCGTGATCTCGGACTGGCGCGCCTCGTTGGCCAGTCGCGTGTAATCCGTGATCAGCTTGTCGGCGTTGTCGGTGGCCGACTTCATCGCCTTCTGCGTGGCCGCGTGCTTCGCGGCGGCCGACTGCAGCATGGCGTTGAAGATGCGGCTCTCGATGTACACCGGGAGCAGTCCGTCGAGGACCGTCTCGGCGTCGGGCTCGAACTCGTAGAGCGGGAAGACCTCGGCCTTGCCCGACGGCGCGGCCTCCTCCTCGGCCTCGACGACCTCGAGCGGCAGCAGTCGCGTGACGACCGGAACCTGTGTGATGCGGCTGACGAACCGGTTGTAGACGATGTGGATCTCGTCGACGCCGCCGTCGGCGCTGTCGCGGAGGAACGCCTCGAGGACGGCGTCCGCGACCTCCTTGGCGGTATCGAACTCGGGGTTGTCGGTGCCGCCGATCCAGCTGCGCTCGTAGTCGCGGCGTCGGAACGAGAAGTACCCGACGGACTTGCGGCCGATCAGGAAGTACACGACCTCCTTGCCCTGGCTGCGGAGCAGCTCGGCGAGCTCCTCCGACTCGCGCAGGACCTGCGAGTTGAACGCGCCCGCGAGGCCGCGGTCGGACGTGAAGATCACGATCGCCGCGCGGTCGACCCGCTCCGGCTCGGTCGTGAGCACGTGCGAGACGTTCGAGTAGCTGGCCACCGCCGAGACCGCGCGCGTGATCGCGTCGGAGTACGGCGTCGACGCGGCGACGCGCGCCTGCGCCTTCTGGATCCGCGAGGCGGAGATGAGCTCCATCGCTCGCGTGATCTTCTTGGTCGTCTGCGCCGACTTGATCTTCTGGCGGTAGACCCGAAGCTGCGCTCCCATGTTTCTCCTGTGTCCTGGCTTCCTGTTCCTGAGGCTCTCGGTTCGGCCGGTGCGGCCACGCCCCCGAGAGCCTCAGGGACGGCGGCATCGACTAGCGACGACCCTTGACGATCTTCTCCTGGCCGACCTCTTCCTCGTCGATCGCCTCGAACTTCTCGCTGCCGACCGAGGCGAGCGGCTTGCCCTCGCCGGTCTGGAACTCGAGCTTGAACTTGTCGACCTCGGACTCGAGGGTGTCGACCGTCTCATCGGAGAGCACGTTGGTCTCGCGGAGGTCCGAGAGCACCGACGTGTTGCGCCCGAGATAGTCGATGAACTCGCGCTCGAAGCGCAGGATGTCCTCGACCGGGACCTCGTCGAGCTTGCCGTTGGTGCCGGCCCAGATCGAGACGACCTGCTCCTCGACGGGGTACGGCGAGTACTGCGGCTGCTTGAGGAGCTCGGTCAGGCGAGCGCCCCGCTCGAGCTGGCGGCGGCTGGCCGCGTCGAGGTCGGAGGCGAACATCGCGAACGCCTCGAGCGAGCGGTACTGCGCGAGCTCGAGCTTCAGCGTGCCCGAGACCTTCTTGATCGACTTGACCTGCGCGTCGCCGCCGACTCGGGACACCGAGATGCCGACGTCGACCGCCGGACGCTGGTTCGAGTTGAACAGGTCGGACTGGAGGAAGATCTGGCCGTCGGTGATCGAGATCACGTTGGTCGGGATGTACGCCGAGACGTCGTTCGCCTTGGTCTCGATGATCGGCAGGCCGGTCATCGAACCCGCACCGAGCTCGTCCGAGAGCTTCGCGCAACGCTCGAGCAGCCGCGAGTGCAGGTAGAAGACGTCACCGGGGTACGCCTCGCGGCCCGGCGGGCGGCGGAGGAGCAGCGACACGGCGCGGTAGGCCTCGGCCTGCTTCGACAGGTCGTCGAAGATGATCAGGACGTGCTTGCCGTCGTACATCCAGTGCTGGCCGATCGCCGAGCCGGTGTAGGGGGCGAGGTACTTGAAGCCCGCGGGGTCCGAGGCCGGAGCGGCGACGATGGTGGTGTACTCCATCGCGCCCGCGTCCTCCAGGGCGCCCTTGACCGAGGCGATGGTCGAACCCTTCTGGCCGATCGCGACGTAGATGCAGCGGACCTGCTTGGTCGGGTCGCCCGACTCCCAGTTCGCCTTCTGGTTGATGATCGTGTCGATCGCGATCGCGGTCTTGCCGGTCTGGCGGTCGCCGATGATCAGCTGGCGCTGGCCGCGACCGACGGGGATCATCGCGTCGATCGCCTTGATGCCGGTCTGCAGCGGCTCGTGCACCGACTTGCGCTGCATGACGCCCGGCGCCTGGAGCTCGAGCGCACGACGACCCTCGGTGGCGACCTCGCCGAGGCCGTCGATCGGGTTGCCGAGCGGGTCGACGACGCGGCCGAGGTATCCCTCGCCCACGGGCACGGAGAGGACCTCGCCCGTGCGGGTCACCTCCATGCCCTCCTCGATGCCGGTGAACTCGCCGAGCACGACGACACCGATCTCGTCCTCGTCGAGGTTGAGGGCGAGGCCGAGCGTGCCGTCCGCGAACTTGACGAGCTCGTTCGCCATGACCGAGGGCAGGCCCTCGACGTGGGCGATGCCGTCAGCCGCGTCGGTGACGTACCCGACCTCGGTCTTCTGCGCCGCGCCCGGCTCGTAGTCGCGGGCGAACTCCGAGAGAGCCGAACGGATCTCGTCGGGGCTGATGGAGAGTTCTGCCATTGCCATTTCCTTTTCTGAAGGGCCAGGCCCTTTTCTGTACCGCTTGTACAGCTACTGGTGTGTCGCGGCGCAGGACGCCGGTCGTTGTCGTCCGGCGTCAGCCGGCAAGCTTCTGCCTCAGGTCGTTGAGGCGGGTGGCGACGCTGCCGTCGATGACGTCGTCGCCGATCTGCACCCGCACACCGCCGAGGACCTCGGGGTCGACGATGGCGTCGAAGCGGATGCGGCGGCCGGCCTGGGCCCCGAGCGTACGCTCGAGGCGGGCGATCTGGTCGTCGGTCAAGGGGGCGGCCGACGTCACGGTGGCGACGTCGAATCCGCGCTGGTCGGCGACGACGGATGCCGCGCCGCGCAGCATCTCGCCGATGCGACGACCGCGGGGCGACTGCACGAGGTGGCGGACGATGAGCGTCGTCGCCGGCGCGGCCTTCGTGCCGAGCAACCGCTCGACGAGTGCGACCTTCGCCTCGGACGAGCCCAGCTTGGACCCGAGGGCCAGCTCGAGCTCGGCGTCGGACGAGACCGTGCGCTGGAACGCGTACAGCTCGCCGTCGACCTCCGCGTCACCCGCTGCATCCGCGGCGACTCGGAAGCCGATCTCCTCGAGCCCGTCGAGGAAGTCGGCCTGCGAGGACCACCGCTGCGACGCCGCGCTCACGAGGAGCGACGCCGCGGTCGCGGAGATCCGACCGCCGAAGACGCGCTGCACGAGCTCGGTCTTCTGCGCGGCGTCGGCCTCGTTGTCGGTGAGCGCGGTCCGCAACTGCGGCGTGACCGCGATCACCCGGGTCGCTGCGAGGAGGTCGCCGGCCACCGGGAGGTCGGCCCGGCCGAGCGCCGCGAGCTCTGCTCGCGTGCCGGCCAGGGCCACTCTCGTTGCGCTGCCCATGGGTTACTTCTTCCCCCCTGCGGCGGCCTGCTCGGACGCCTCGAGGTCGGCGAGGAAGCGGTCGACCACGGCCTTGGCCTTGGCGTCGTCGGAGAGCGACTCCCCGACGACCCCCGAGGCGAGGTCGATCGCGATGGTGCCCACCTCGGAGCGGAGCGACACGAGCGCCGACTGGCGCTCGGCCTCGATCTGCGCCTGGGCGCTCGCGTTGATGCGGGCGGCCTCGGTCGACGCCTGCTCCTTGGCCTCGGCGACGATCTTCTTGCCGTCCTCGCGGGCCGTCTCGCGGATCTTGCCCGCCTCGGCGCGCGCGTCGGCGAGCTGGGCGGTGTACTCCTCGAGGGCGGCCTCGGCCTTGCGCTGGGCCTCGTCGGCCTTCGCGATGTTGCCCTCGATCGCCTCGGCGCGCTCGTCGAGCAGCTTCTGCATGCGCGGAAGCGCGTACAGCCAGAAGAAGACGAGGATGATGGCGAAGCAGACCGCCGACCAGACGATGTCGTAGGTCGCGGGCAGCACCGGGTTGTGAGTCTCGCCCTCGGTTGCAGCTCTCAGCACTGCGTGAAGCACGTTGGCCTCCTCAGTTGGGACGGGACGATCAGACGAAGATGAAGTAGGTCGCGATACCGATGAAGGCGAGCGCCTCGGTGAAGGCGATACCGATCCACATCAGGACCTGGAGGCGGCCGGCGAGCTCGGGCTGGCGAGCCACGCCCTCGATGGTCTTGCCGACGACGATGCCCACGCCGATGGCCGGGCCGATGGCGGCGAGGCCGTATCCGACGGTCGCGATGTTTCCATCGATGGCAGCGAGAACGGTGGTTGCGTCCACGTTGGGTTTCCTTTCTTGGGGTTGCTTCGGGCGGGCGCCCTGGCTCAGTGCTCCTCCGCCACCGCGAGCTGGATGTAGACCGCGGTGAGGAGCGTGAAGACGTAGGCCTGCAGTACGGCGACGAGGATCTCGAACAGCGTGAACACGAAGCCGAAGGCGAGCGTGCCGACGCCGAGCAGGGTGTACCAGCCGCCGAGGTTGAAGATGAAGAACTGCGTCGCCGCGAAGAACAGCACGAGCAGCAGGTGGCCGACGATCATGTTCATCATGAGTCGCAGCGTCAGGGTGACGGGGCGGATGACGAACGTCGAGATGAGCTCGATCGGCGTGACGATGATGTACACCGGCCACGGCACGCCCGAGGGGAAGAGCGAGTTCTTGAAGAAGTTCTTGGGGCTCTGCTTGATGCCCGCGTAGATGAACGTGACGTACGACACGATCGCGAGCACGAGCGGGACGCCGATGACGGAGGTACCGGCGATGTTCAGTCCCGGGATGATGCCCGTGAGGTTCATGAACAGGATCAGGAAGAACATCGAGGTGAGGATCGGCAGGAACCGCTTGCCGTCCTTCTTGCCGAGCAGGTCGTCGGCGACGTTCACGCGGATGAAGTCCAGGCCCATCTCGACGATGCTCTGGAATCGACCGGGGACGACGCGCATGCTGCGCGTGCCGAGCCAGAAGACCAGGAGCAGCGCGGCGACCGCGACGAAGCGCACCAGCATGATGCGGTTGATCTCGAAGGGGGTGC
Source organism: Agromyces excoecariae (assembly GCF_051715505.1). Classification (NCBI taxonomy): domain Bacteria; kingdom Bacillati; phylum Actinomycetota; class Actinomycetes; order Micrococcales; family Microbacteriaceae; genus Agromyces; species Agromyces excoecariae. The sequence goes on from NZ_JBPSLA010000011.1 coordinate 36,677, forward strand.
CCTCGAACAGGAGGGCGCCGGGGAAGAACTCCTCGATCGACGGCCCGTGGAATTCACCATCATCGGTTGAAATCGGAACCAGCAGGTTCACAGCGTTAGCTAGCAGCGCTATCTCCTGTTTCGGGGCGTGGAGCGGAGCTCTCGCGTCGACGAACATGGAAACGGTCCGGTGCCCATGCCTGAGCAGGGCGGAACCGTGGGGGATCGCCCCTACTGTAGCAAGACTTCGGCGCTCCGCCGAATCGCCACACGCTGTAGAACTGGCCGCCGACCGGGCAGCATGCCGTTCGGCGCATGCCACGGCGCGGACGGGCGCGGATGATGACTCGCTGCGGCGCCGGCGCCGGCCCACGCCCGAAGCGGAGACGAGACCCCGCCGGACTCGCGATACGACCCGGCGGGGCGCCGAGGCGAGCCCTGCAAACGACGACGCCGCCCCTTCGGGCGGCGTCGGTCGTTCAGTCGTCGGTCGGGGGTGGCGGGAGCTGCGCGTCGCTCGCGTAGGGCAGTCGCGAGCGGGCGACGACGAGCACGTCGACCACGAGCGAACCGATCACGCCCGCGACGATCGACAGGAAGAGCACGACAGGGTCGAGCCAGTCGACCCCCCGCAGCAGCACCACCAGCACGATGAACACGATGAACTTCACGAGCCATCCGCCGAGCACGATGCCGAAGAAGGCGCCGACGAAGAGGTCGGATCCGGCGAAGCGGTTGGCGAGCAGGATGCTCGCCCCGGTGATCCCCATGAAGACCACGGCGAGGAGCGTGCCGAGCAGGGCGCTCACGAGCCCGTCGGTGCCGGCGAAGGCGAAACCGAGGATGCCGCCCACCACGGCGATGCCGGCGGCGATGCCCGCGCCCCAGACGAGGGCGCGGCGCAGTACCGGATTCGAGGTCGGCGTGCGGTCGGCGGGGTCGCGAGGTTCGGTGCTCATCGGGCTCCTGTGGGGTGCTCGCCCGGGGTCGGGCGGTCGGGGACGGTTGCGGGATTCGGGTCGGCCCCGGACGAGGGGGCGGCGAGTTCGTCGAGGCCGGGTGCGGATGGCGTGCCGTCGGCATCGGCCTCGGCCGCGACGGTCTGGCGCTTGCGCCGGCCGAGTGGTGCCAGCGTGAATGCGGCGAGCACGACGAACCCGATGCCGATGAAGAGGAAGGCCGAGCCGGAGTCGATGCCGAAGTAGACGGGCAGGACGAACGCGAGGAGGCAGCCGAACGAGGCGACCGCGGTCCAGCCGTAGAAGATGAGCACCGCGTGCAGGTGCGAGTGGCCCATGTCGAGCAGGCGATGGTGGAGGTGCTTGCGGTCGGCCGCGAAGGGCGACTTGCCGGCCCGCAGGCGACGCACGACCGCGAGCCCGAAGTCGAGCAGCGGGATGAGCAGCACGGCGAACGGGATGATGATCGGGATGAACGCCGGGAACAGTTCGTCGGTGCCGAGCTGCGACGGGTCGACCTGGCCGGTCACCGCGATCGCGGAGGTCGCCATGAGCAGGCCGACGAGGAGCGCCCCGGCATCGCCCATGAAGAGCTTCGCGCGGTGCCAGTTCAGGGGAAGGAAGCCGGCGCAGGCCCCCACGACGACGACGGCGAGCAGCGACGCGAGGTTGAAGTAGTTCGTGGGCGAGGTCTGCTGCACGAGCAGGTAGGAGTACAGGAAGAACACGCCGCTCGAGATGAGGGCGACCCCCGCCACCAGGCCGTCGAGCCCGTCGATGAAGTTGATGGCGTTCATCACGAGCACGATCGTGAAGACGGTCACCGTCGCGCTCATCCACGAGGAGCCCACGGTGATGCCCCCGTCGGGCCCGCCGATCGGGAGCGAGACGATCGACACGCCCTGCCAGGCGATCAGGCCGGCCGCGATGAACTGGCCGGCGAGCTTCGTGAGCCAGTCGAGGTCCCAGATGTCGTCGGCCACTCCGATCGCCACGATGAGCCCGGCCGCGAGCAGGATCGCGAGCACCTGGAACGGGTCCTGGAACACGATCTGCAGGTTCGCGAAGCGCGCGATGCCGAGCGAGGAGATCCAGGCCGCCGCGGCGAAGCCGACGAGGATTCCGAGGAACATCGCGATGCCGCCGAGCCGCGGGGTCGGTCGGGTGTGCACGTCGCGCTCGCGGATCTTCGGGTAGAGCCGGTACTTCAGGCTCAGCTTCCAGACCACGAGCGAGCCGGCGAACGTCACGATCGCCGTGACGAGCGCGAGCAGCACGAACAGGGTCATGACGCGGCGGGATCCGTCCGGTCGACGGGCGTCGGCTCGGCGTCGACGGCGGCCTCCGTCCCGGCGACCACGTCGGCCGGCTCGGAGTCGACGTCGGCCGGCTCGGCGTCGACCGCGGCCGGCTCGGCGTCGACGGATGCCTCGGAGCCGACGCCGGCGTCCGCTTCGGCGTCCGCGCCGGCGGGAGCCGCCCCGCCGACCGGCGCGAGCAGCTCCTCCCCCACGACCTCCGCGATCCGCTCACGCGAGATCACGCCGGCGCGCACGATGCGCAGCACGCCCGTTCCGTCGGCGGCGAGCCCGGTCGCATCGACGATGGTGGACGACGTGTCGCCGGGCCGATCGCCGATCGCCTCGTACGCGACGCCCGCGGCGCCGCCGTCGAGGTAGACGGAGACGCGATCGCCGAGCATGTCGGCGGCCTCGCCCGCGGTCGTCGCCGACGGCATGCCGGACAGGTTCGCGGACGACACCGCCAGGGGACCGGTTTCGGAGAGCAGCTCGAGTGCGATGCGGTGGTCGGGCATGCGCAGGGCGACCGTGCCCCGCGTCTCGCCGAGGTCCCAGTGCAACGACGGCTGCGCTCGGAGGATCACGGTCAGCCCGCCCGGCCAGAACTCGGCCACGAGGGAGCGCACGGCATCGGGCACCTCTGCGGCGAGGGCGTCGAGGGTCGGGATGCCGGGCACGAGGACGGGCGGCGGCGACGTGCGCTCCCGCCCCTTCGCATCGAGCAGGCGCTGGACGGCGGCCGCGCTGAACGCATCGGCGGCGACGCCGTAGACGGTGTCGGTGGGGATGACGACGAGCTCGCCGCTGCCGATGGCGCGACGGGCCAGGCGCATGCCGGCGAGGAGCTCGGACTCGACCGAGCAGTCGTGGATGAGTGTCATGACCGCTCGATTCTAGACGTGACGGACCGCTCGAGGCTGGGCGCGTCGGATGCCCCGGGCTCAGCGACGCGCGGTCGTCACCCGGTCGCGCCCGGTGAGGTCCCGGTGGTGCGCGATGGCGTGCCATCCGTCGGCCTCGAGGATCGCGGCGATGTCGGCCGCCTGCGTCTCGCCGTGCTCGATGAGCAGCGCGCCGCCGGGGTGCAGCAGTTCGCGTGCGCGCCGCGAGAGCACGCGCACGACCTCGAGCCCGTCCGGCCCGCCGTACAGGGCGCGCTCCGGGTCGTGCAGGCGCACCTCCGGGTCGCGCGGGATCGCATCGTCGGGGATGTACGGCGGGTTCGACGCGACCACGGCCGCGCGACCGTCGAGTTCGGGGAGCGCCTCGGAGAGGTCGCCGAACACCAACTCGAGGTTGGGGGCCGCGACCTCGTCGACGTTGCGCCTCGTCCACGGGAACGCCTCGGGCGAGTTCTCGACGGCCCAGACCCGCGCGTGCGGCACCTCCGTGGCCATCGAGAGCGCGATCGCGCCGCTTCCCGAGCCCAGGTCGAGGCCGATCGGCTCGGGTCCGGCCGCGGCCCGCAGCGCATCGATGGCGAGTTGCGCGAGCAGCTCCGTCTCCGGGCGCGGGACGAACACACCTGGTCCGACGGCGAGCTCGAGCGATCGGAACGCGGCGCGCCCGGTTAGGTGCTGCAACGGCTCGCGCCGGGCGCGGCGCTCGACGAGCCGGGCGAGCGCGGCGGCATCCGTCGTCGACAGCCGGTCGCCGATCACGAGGCGCGCGTGCACTCCGCCGCGGGAGAGCCCGAGCACATGCCCGATCAGCAGGTCGGCGTCGACCTCGGCGTCGGCGATGCCGGCCGCTCGAAGGGTGCGCACCGTCTCGTCGCGCACCTCGCGGAGGGGGCGGGATTCCGGCTCGTCGGGCGTCGCATTCACGCAATGGAATGTAACCCACTCCCGGCGTGCTGCCGCCCTCCGTATGCTGGTGCCGGCAGCAGGACGCCGCCGTCACGAGAGGGAACGAGATCATGGCCCAGGTCTACGAGAACATCACCGACGTCTTCGGGCGCACCCCGCTCGTGAAGCTGAACCGCGTGACGGATGGCGCGGGCGCCACCGTGCTCGCGAAGCTCGAGTTCTACAACCCCTCGGCCAGCGTCAAGGACCGCCTCGGCATCGGCATCGTCGACGCCGCGGAGGCGTCGGGCGAGCTGCAGCCCGGCGGCACCATCGTCGAGGGCACGAGCGGCAACACCGGCATCGCGCTGGCGATGATCGGCGCCGCGCGCGGCTACCGGGTCGTCATCGCCATGCCCGAGACGATGTCGAAGGAGCGCCGCGCGCTGCTCCGCGCCTACGGCGCCGAACTCGTGCTCACGCCGGGCTCGGAGGGCATGAAGGGCGCGGTCGCGCGCGCCGAGCAGATCGCCGCCGAGACCCCCGGTGCCGTGCTCGCCCGCCAGTTCGAGAACCAGGCGAACGTCGACATCCACCGCCGCACCACGGCCGAGGAGGTGTGGAACGACACCGACGGCGGCGTCGACATCTTCGTGTCGGGCATCGGCACGGGCGGCACGCTCTCGGGCGTGGGCCAGATACTGAAGGAGCGCAAGCCCGAGGTGCAGATCGTCGGCGTCGAGCCGCTCGAGTCGCCGATCCTGAACGGCGGCCAGCCCGGCCCCCACAAGATCCAGGGCATCGGCGCGAACTTCGTGCCCGCCATCCTCGATCGCGACGTCTACGACGAGATCATCGACGTGAACATCGACCAGGCCGTCGCGACCGCACGCCGCCTCGGCGTCGAGGAGGGCATCCTCGGCGGAATCTCCTCGGGCGCCACCGTCCACGCGGCCACCAAGCTCGCCCAGCGGCCCGAGAACGCCGGCAAGACCATCGTCGTGATCGTCGCCAGCTACGGCGAGCGATACCTGTCGACGGTGCTCTACGAGGACCTGATCGACTAGTCGCCCCGGGCGATCTGGTTGACTTGACGAGTGGGAATCCTCGGCCGCCTCAGGGAAGACATCGCGACGGCACGATCCCACGACCCCGCCGCCCGCAGCCGCATCGAGATCGTCCTGGCCTATTCGGGCCTGCACGCGATCTGGGCGCACCGGCTCGCGCACCGCTTGTGGCGGGTGCCGCTGCTCCGGCTGCCCGCCCGCGTGGTGTCGCAGCTCGTGCGCTTCCTCACCGGCATCGAGATCCATCCGGGCGCGACGATCGGGCGGCGGTTCTTCATCGACCACGGCATGGGCGTGGTGATCGGCGAGACCGCGGTCGTCGGCGACGACGTCATGCTCTACCACGGCGTCACGCTCGGCGGGAAGGCACCGCGCGGTGCGCCCCGCGGGTCCAAGCGCCACCCGACGCTGGGCGACGGGGTGACGGTCGGCGCCGGGGCGAAGGTCCTCGGCGACATCGAGATCGGCGCCGGAAGCGCCATCGGTGCGAACGCCGTCGTGACGAGGAGCGCTCCCCCGCACTCGCTGCTCGTCGGCATCCCGGCGGTCGCCAAGCCCTTGTCGCCCGCCACCGCGGATGCGGCGCGCGGCATGCACGACTGGCACGTCGACTTCCACATCTGAGGCGGACGAGGCGGATGCCGCGGCATCGGCCACTCGTCGTCGCCGCTCACGGCGGCAGGAACCCGCTCAGAGCGGCAGGAACCCGCTCAGAGCGGCAGGAACATGACGTGCAGCCCGACGCGGCCGTGTCGCGGCGAACGGAACACGCCGGGGACCGTGCCGATGACCTCGAACCCGACCGAGCGCCACAGGGCGACCGCGGCCTCGTTCGACGCGACGACCGCGTTGAACTGGATGCCCTCGAAGCCCTCGCGTCGGTGCCAGTCGACGACCCACTCGGCGAGTCGGCGTCCGACGCCCTCGCCGCGCGCTTCGCCCGCGACCATGAACGACGCGGTACCGATGTGGTCGCCGTGCCCGGGGCGGTTCGGTCCCATCTTCGCGGTGCCGACGATCCGACCCTCGCGTTCGGCCACCACCGTGAGCCCGGGCGGCGTCTCGATCCAGAGCGCACGGGCCTCGTCGGCCGAGAGCGGCGTCGGATAGGCGTACGTCTCGCCCTCGCCGACGACCTCGTCGATGATCGCGAGCACCGCTGGCCAGTCGCCGTCGGCGAAGGGCCGGATGGAGAGCTCGGTCACTGGTCGCCGAGGTCGGCGAGCCGTGCCTCCTCGTCGGCGTGGATCGCCGAGTCGATGATCGGCTCGAGTGCGCCGTTCATGACCTGGTCGAGGTTGTACGCCTTGTAGCCCGTCCGGTGGTCGGCGATGCGGTTCTCGGGGAAGTTGTACGTCCGGATGCGCTCGGAGCGGTCCATCGACCGGATCTGCGACTTGCGCGCATCGGATGCGGCCGCCGCGAGCTCCTCCTGCTGGCGTGCGAGCAGGCGCGCACGCAGCACGCGCATCGCGGCCTCGCGGTTCTGCAGCTGCGACTTCTCGTTCTGCATGGCCACGACGATGCCGGTCGGCACGTGCGTGATCCGCACGGCGGAGTCGGTCGTGTTCACCGACTGGCCGCCGGGCCCGGACGACCGGTAGACGTCGATCTTGAGGTCGTTCTGGTTGATCTCGACCTCTTCAGGCTCATCCACCTCGGGGAAGACGAGCACGCCGGTCGTCGAGGTGTGGATGCGGCCCTGCGTCTCGGTCACGGGCACCCGCTGAACTCGGTGCACGCCGCCCTCGTACTTCAGGTGCGCCCAGACGCCCTGCGACGGATCGGAGGCGTTCGACTTGATCGCGACCTGCACGTTCTTGTAGCCGCCGAGATCGGACTCGTCGCGCTCCAGGAGCTCGGTCTTCCACCCCTTGGACTGTGCGTACTGGATGTACATGCGCAGCAGGTCGGCCGCGAAGAGGGCGCTCTCGGCGCCGCCCTCGCCGCCCTTGATCTCCATGATCACGTCGCGGCCGTCGTCGGGGTCGCGCGGGATCAGCAGGCGCCGGAGCTTCTCCTGGGACTCCGCGAGGTGCTCCTCGAGCCCGGGCACCTCCTCGGCGAACGCCTCGTCCTCCTTGGCGAGCTCACGCGCCGCCTCGAGGTCCTCCTGCGCCTGCCGCCATCCGTCGTGCGCGGCGACGATGCGGCTGAGCTCGGCGTAGCGCCGGTTCACGCGCTTCGCTCGCGCCGCATCGGCGTGCAGCGCCGGATCGGCCAGTTCCTCCTGGAGCGACGCGTGCTCGGCGATCAGTGCCTGGACGGACTCGAACATCGATCAGCGGTGGTCGGACTCGTGCCCGTGCCCGTTGCCGTTGCCGCCCACCGGAGCCGACTTCTGCATGAGCAGGAGGAACTCGGTGTTCGACTGCGTCTCGCGAAGGCGTCCGAGCACGGCCTCCAGGGCCTGCTGCGGCTCGAGGCCGGCGAGGGCGCGACGGAGCTTCCACGTGATCTTCACCTCGTCGGGCGAGAGCAGCATCTCCTCGCGACGCGTCGACGACGCGTTCACGTCGACGGCGGGGAAGATCCGCTTGTCGGCGAGGTGGCGCGAGAGTCGCAGCTCGGAGTTGCCGGTGCCCTTGAACTCCTCGAAGATCACCTCGTCCATCTTCGATCCGGTCTCGACGAGCGCGGTGGCGAGGATGGTCAGCGAGCCGCCGTTCTCGATGTTGCGCGCCGCACCGAAGAACCGCTTCGGCGGGTACAGCGCCGAGGCGTCCACGCCGCCCGACAGCACCCGGCCCGAAGCGGGTGCGGCGAGGTTGTAGGCGCGGCCGAGGCGCGTGATCGAGTCGAGGAGCACGACCACGTCGTGACCGAGCTCGACGAGTCGCTTCGCACGCTCGATCGCGAGCTCGGCGACGGTCGTGTGGTCCTCCGCCGGCCGGTCGAAGGTCGAGGCGATGACCTCGCCCTTGACCGTGCGCTGCATGTCGGTGACCTCTTCGGGACGCTCGTCGACGAGCACGACCATGAGGTGGACCTCGGGGTTGTTGATGGCGATCGCGTTCGCGATCTGCTGCAGCACGATCGTCTTGCCGGCCTTGGGCGGCGCGACGATCAGGCCGCGCTGGCCCTTGCCGATCGGCGCGACGAGGTCGATGATGCGCTGGGTCAGCTTGGTCGGCTCGGTCTCGAGACGCAGGCGGTCCTGCGGGTAGAGCGGGGTGAGCTTCTGGAAGTCGACGCGTGCGGCGGCCTCGTCGGCCGTCTGCCCGTTGATCGAGTCGATCTTCACGAGCGCGTTGTACTTCTGGCGGCTGCTGCCCTCGCCCTCGCGGGGCTGCTTGATCGAGCCGACGACCGCGTCGCCCTTGCGCAGGTGGTACTTCTTCACCTGGCCGAGCGAGACGTACACGTCGCTCGGACCGGGCAGGTAGCCCGTCGTGCGGACGAACGCGTAGTTGTCGAGCACGTCGAGGATGCCGGCGATCGGGATCAGCACGTCGTCGTCGAGGATCTCGGGCTCGATCTCGTCGCCCTGGCCCTGGCCACGGCGCTTTCGGTCGCGGTACCGGTTGCGCCGGCCGCCGCCTTCACCGTCGGCCTGCTGCTGGTCGCCGCGGCCCTGCTGGCCCTGCTGGCCGCGACCGCCCTGCTGGTCCTGCTTGGCCTTCTCGGCCTCGCCGCCCTGACGACCCTTGTCGGAGTCGGCCTGACGGCCCTTGTCGCCGTCGGCCTGCTCGTCGGCATGGCGTCCGCCCTGCGGCTGGTCGGCCTTCTGGCCCTCGCCGCGGTCGGCGCCGCCGCGGCGACCCCGGTTGCGGCTCCGGCCCTGCCGCTGTTCCTGCGCGGGCTGGTCGGCCTTGCCGTCGCCCTCGGACTGGTCCTCGGCCTGGCCCTCGCCGGCCTCGCCCTTCCGGCCCCCGGCCGTCGCCGCGGCGAGCTGCTCGCGAACGGCGGCACGCGCGGCCTCGCGGGCCTCGTCGTCGGACGAACCGGCTGCGGGCTTCTCGTCGGCCTGCGCGTCGGAGGGCACGAGCTCGACGCCGGTCGCTCCGGCGTTCGCGTGGGCCGCAGCGGCCGTGGCGCTCGTGGCGCGACGCGGCTGGCGGCCACGACGGACCGGCTCGGCCGCGGGCGCCTCGGCGGCCTGCGCCTCGGCGGCCTGCACCTCGGGCGCCTCGGCGGCGGCGGGCGCGTCGTCGGCCGGCGCGGGCGCGTCGACGGGAGCTTCGGCCTCGGCGGGCGCGGCGACGGGCTCGACGACGTCGTCGGCCGCGACGGCCGCGACGCCGTCGGTGTGGGCGGAGATCAACTCCACGAGTTCTCCTTTTCGGCGCTTCGACGCGCCGGCGATGCCGAGCGATGACGCGAGCTCCTGGAGCTCGGCGACCTTCATGGTCGACAGGCGAGCGGCGTCCACGCGCTCGGCGTGGTCGGTTCCGTTGGTCACTGGGATTTTTCCTTTCCCCTGGCCAGGCGTTTGGGGTTGGCCGAGGAGAGCTGGTCGCGGCACGTCGCAGACGTGCGCACGAGGCGCAGATCTGCGCGATGGCGAAAGCATGGGATGCCGGGAATCGCACCGAACGGCGGGGACGCGAGTGGTGCAGCGACTGCCGGGTGCGGGCTCCAGTCTAGCACCCGGCGCTCGGCGGTCGGACCACGCGCCACGCCGTCGACGGTGCGTCCCGACGGCGTTCGGGCCGGGTCGCAGGTCAGTCGTCGTCGGCCGGAGTCACCGTCGCGCCGAGGAAGTCGACCGCGAGCGGGAGGGCCTGCCAGGCGGTGTCGGCCGTCTCCTCCACGAGGCGCGCGGCATCCGCTCGCTCGCTCGGGTCGCTGGCCAGCACCAGGATCGACGGCCCGGCCCCCGAGACGACCGCGGGGTGCCCCGCCTCGCGCAGGCGCCGGATGAGCCGATCGGTCTCCGGCATCGCCTCGGCGCGATAGCGCTGGTGGAGCTTGTCCTCGGTGGCGGCGAGCAGCAGCTCGGGACTCTGGATCAGCGCCGCCACGAGCAGCGCCGAGCGCGAGACGTTGAACACCGCGTCCTCGTGGGGCACCGACTGCGGCTGGAGGCTGCGCGCGAGGGCGGTCGACATCTCGTGCTCGGGCACGAGCACGAGCGGCGACACGCCGCGGTGCACCATGAGCTTCTTGTGGCGAGGCCCATCGGGCGTGACCCATGCGATCGTCAGACCGCCGAAGAGCGCGGGCGCGACGTTGTCGGGGTGGCCCTCGAGCTCGGTCGCGAGCTCGAGCAGCCCGTCGGGCGAGATCTCGACCTCGGGCTCCAGGAGGCCCTTCGCGGCCATCACGCCCGCCACGATGGCCGCACCCGAGGATCCAAGGCCGCGACCGTGCGGGATGGAGTTGTGCGCGACGAGCCTGATCGGAGGGAGTTCGCGCCCGTATCGCGCGAAGGTGTGCGCCATCGCACGCACGACGAGGTGCGTCTCGTCGAGCGGCACCTCGCCCTCGCCGACGCCGTGCACCTCGATCTCGAGTCCGGACCCGACGACCTCGACCTCGAGCTCGTCGTAGCGCGCCAGCGCGAGGCCGAGCGTGTCGAACCCCGGTCCGAGGTTCGCCGACGTCGCGGGCACCTTGACGTGGACCCTCCGCCCGAGGAGGGTGCCGGCCGACGCGGGCGTCGCCTCCGCCGAGGCGGCGGCGCTCATGCGCCGAGCCCCAGCACCTCGGCGACGTGCGCCACGTCCGCGGGGACGACCGTCGGTGCGACCTCGGAGCCGTCGGGCCGGCGCAGCGCCCACTGCGGGTCCTTGAGTCCGTGCCCGGTGACGGTCAGCACGACCTTCGCACCGGCCGGCACCTCACCCGCCGCGGCCCGCTCGAGCAGGCCGGCGACGCTGATCGCGGACGCCGGCTCGACGAAGATGCCGACCTCGGCCGAGAGGATCCGCTGGGCCTCGAGGATCTTGTCGTCCTCGATCGCGCCGAAGTACCCGTCGGTGAGAGCGCGCGCCTCGAGCGCGAGGTGCCACGAGGCGGGGTTGCCGATGCGGATGGCGCTCGCGATGGTCTCGGGATTGCGCACCGGCTCGCCGAGCACGAGCGGCGCCGACCCGGCGGCCTGGAACCCGAACATGCGCGGCAGCTTCGTGGCGTTGCCCGCCTCGATGTCCTCGCGGTAGCCGCGCGTGTAGGCGGTGTAGTTGCCTGCGTTGCCGACCGGAATGAAGTGCAGGTCGGGCGCATCGCCCAGCACCTCGACGACCTCGAACGCGGCCGTCTTCTGCCCCTCGATGCGGTCGTTGTTGACCGAGTTGACGAGGTGCACCGGGTAGTTCTCGGCGAGGTCGCGTGCGATGTCGAGGCAGTCGTCGAAGTTGCCCTGGATCTGGATGAGCTGCGCGTCGTGCGCGATCGCCTGGCTGAGCTTGCCCATCGCGATCTTGCCCTCGGGCACGAGCACCGCGGCCTTGATGCCCGCGTGCGTGGCGTAGGCCGCGGCCGAGGCAGACGTATTGCCGGTCGAGGCGCAGATCACGACCTCGGCGCCGCGCTCGACCGCCTTCGTCACGGCCATCGTCATGCCGCGGTCCTTGAACGATCCGGTCGGGTTCATGCCCTCGAACTTGACCCAGACGTCGGCGCCGGTGCGGCGCGAGAGCGCGGGTGCGGGCAGGAGCGGCGTGCCGCCCTCGCCGAGGGTCACGATCGGGGTGGCGTCGGTCACGTCGAGGCGGTCGGCGTACTCCCGGATGACGCCGCGCCACTGACGCGACGGCGCCTTCGTTGCCTGGTGGTTCACTCTGCTCCTTCGACTCGGATGACGGATGCGACCGAGGTCACGACGGGGCTGTCGGCGAGTGCCCGCACCGTCTCGGCGAGCGCGGACTCGCGCGCCTCGTGGGTGCCGATCACCAGCGTAGCCCGGCCGTTCTCGTCGTTGATGGTCTGCTCGAGCTCGCCGACGGAGACGCCGTGGTCGGCGAACACGTGGGCGATCGTCGCGAGCACGCCCGGCTGGTCGGCCGCCTCGAGCGTGATCGCGTAGCGGGTGGTGATTCGGCCGATCTCGAGCACGGGCAGCTCGGCGTGGGTCGACTCCGCGGTGCCCGGTCCGCCGAGCACGTGGCGGCGCGCGATCGCCACCAGGTCTCCCAGCACGGCCGAGGCCGTCTGCACGCCGCCGGCGCCCGCGCCGTAGAACATGAGCGGACCGGCGGCGGCTGCCTCGACGAAGACGGCGTTGTTCGCCCCGTGCACGGCGGCGAGCGGATGGCTCCGGTGCACCATCGCCGGGTAGACGCGCGCGGACACGCCCTCCTCCCCCGTCTCGGGGTCGGCGAGGCGCTCGCAGATCGCGAGGAGCTTCACGACGTAGCCGGCGCGCTTGGCCGACTCGACCTGGGCCGCGGTGACGCCCGTGATGCCCTCCCGGTGCACCCGGTCGACCGGCACGCTCGTGTGGAAGGCGAGGCTCGCGAGGATCGCGGCCTTCTGCGCGGCGTCGTAGCCGCCGATGTCGGCCGTCGGGTCGGCCTCGGCGTAGCCGAGCTCGGTGGCCGTCGCGAGCGCATCCTCGAGCGAGGCGCCCGTCGTGTCCATGCGGTCGAGGATGAAGTTCGTCGTGCCGTTGACGATGCCGAGGATCCGGTCGATGCGATCGCCGGCGAGGCTGTCGCGCAGCGGCCGGATGATCGGGATGGCGCCGCCGACCGCCGCCTCGTAGGACAGCTGCGCGCCGACCTGCTCGGCCGCGGCGAAGAGCTCGGGACCGTGGGTGGCCAGGAGCGCCTTGTTTCCCGACACGACGTCGGCCCCCGAGGAGATCGCCTTGAGGATGAGCGTCCGGGCGGGCTCGAGCCCGCCCATGAGCTCGATCACGATGTCGGCGCCCAGGATCAGCGACTCGGCGTCGGTCGTCAGGAGCTCCCGCGGCAGCGCGGCGTCGCGCGGCGCATCGACGTCGCGGACGGCGATGCCGACGAGCTCGATCCTCGCACCGATGCGATTGGCCAGCTCGTCGCCCTGCTCGAGCAGGAGTCGGGCGACCTGGGAGCCGACCGAGCCGGCGCCGAGCAGCGCCACGCGGATGGAACGGTATTCGATCATGCGGTGACTCCGTGTGCGTCATCGTCGTGGTCGGAGAGTCCGGCGTCGCGAGCGAGGAGATCCTCCTCGGTCTCGCCGCGCACGATCACGCGTGCGATGCCGCCGGAGACGGCCACGACCGGCGGTCGTGGCACGTGGTTGTAGTTCGACGCGAGCGACCAGCAGTACGCGCCGGTCGCGGCGACCGCGACGAGGTCGCCCGGGGCGACGTCGTGCGGCAGCCAGTCGTGGTCGACGACGACGTCGCCGGACTCGCAGTGCTTGCCGACCACACGCACGAGCGAGGCCGGATCGGCGGAGACGCGCGACGCGAGGCGCACCGTGTAGTCGGCGCCGTACATCGCGGTGCGGATGTTGTCGCTCATGCCGCCGTCGACCGAGACGTAGTGGCGCCATCCCTCGTCGGTGGGCACGGGCTTCACCGTGCCGACCGTGTAGAGCGTGATGCCCGCCGGGCCGATGATCGAGCGGCCCGGCTCGAACGCGAGTCGGGGCACCGGCACGCCGAACCGCTCGCACGCCCGGGCGACCGCGCGCGCGATGCCGTCGGCGATCTGCTCGATCGGGGCGGGCTCGTCGGCCTCGGTGTAGGCGATGCCGAAGCCGCCGCCGAGGTTCAGCTCGGGGACCGGCGCGACCGCCGACAGCTCGGCGTGGACGGCGAGCAGCCGCTCGGCCGACTCGGCGAAGCCCCCGTCGTCGAAGATCTGCGAGCCGATGTGGCAGTGCAGGCCGACGAAGTCGAGCGAGGCGTGGGAGCGGATGTCGGCGACGATGCGCCCGGCGTCCGGCAGTGCGATCCCGAACTTCTGGTCCTCGTGCGCGGTCGCGAGGAACTCGTGCGTCGACGCGTGCACGCCGGAGTTGACCCTGAGGCGCACGCGCTGCACGCGGCCGGCGCGGGAGGCGGCATCCGCCACCCGGAGCACCTCGACCTCGCTGTCGATGATGATCGTGCCGACGCCTGCGGCGACGGCGCGCTCGATCTCGCGCGCGGACTTGTTGTTGCCGTGGAAGCCGATGCGGGCGGGGTCGGCGCCGGCGGCCAGCGCGACCGCGAGCTCGCCACCGGTCGCGACGTCGATCGCGAGCCCCTCGTCGGTCATCCAGCGAACGACCGCGCCCGAGAGGAACGCCTTGCCGGCGTAGTAGACCGTCACCGAGGTGCCGACGGATGCCGCGGCCCGTTCGAACGCGGCGCGCGTGCGCGCGGCGCGCGAGCGCGCGACCCCCTCGTCGACCACGTAGAGCGGGGTGCCGAAGCGTTCGGCGAGGGCCTCGGCGTCGATGCCGCCGACGACCAGTCGACCGGCCTCGTCGCGATGCGCGCCCTCGGGCCACACCTTCGGGTCGAGGGCGTTCGGATCCGCGGGCGCGCCGCGCAGCGCGGGGACGGATGCGCTGGAAGACACGGGGAACCCTCACGGACGATGGAACGACGGATCGCTCGGACGGCGAGCGAACCCGGATCGGTTCCTGAAGCCTCGGTGCGGACCGCCCTTGTGGGGCGGCGTACCGGCGAGTCTACCGACGCCCGGCGCGGTGGCCGAATCGGCGACGACACCGGGCGTCGCCGTCGTCGCGACGGCGTGCCGGCGTCGCGGGGACGGACGTCAGCCGCAGGTGCCGGTGGTCGCGAGGGTCTCCTCGGCGAGCGGGAGCCCGCTCGCCTCGAGGCGCACGGTCACGAGGTCGGGCTCGACGTCGATGCCGGAGACCTGGACACCCTCGGGCAGGCGATCGGCGACGCAGATCGGGACCGGGTCGCCGCCGAGGATGCGGTCGACGAGGCCCGATGCGTCGAAGCTCCCGCCGCCGGCGCTGATGTCGGCCGCGACGGGTCGGAGCAGCACGCGGTCGCCCGCCGCCTCGGGCTCGGCCGTGATCGAGAAGCCGATCGGGATGCCGAGGAAGGTGGTCTCGTCCTCGTAGGCCACCGTGCCCTCGCCGAGCGTCAGACCACCGGTGATCCCCTGCGACGCGGCGATCTCGTCGACGGCGTCGCCGTCGATCGACGCCTCGACCTCCCCCCGCTCGAGCGTGCCGCCCTCGGCGAGCGGGACGCCGTACGCGGTGACGGTCACGTCGACCGGGACGCCGTTCACGACGAGGTCGGGCGCGGTGGCGACCATCTCGTCCATCCGGCCGGTCATCGCCTGCCACAGCGCGGAGAACCCGCGGATGTCGACCTCGACCTCGCCCTCGACGCCCTCGGGCAGCGACTGCTCGATCGAGTCGGCGACGTTCCGCTCGGCGATGGCGCGGCCGACGGTCTCGACCAGGACCAGCAGCGCGGCGACCACCGCGACGAGCACCAGCACGCCGATCACGGCGCGCGCACCGCGGCGGGAACGGCGCGGCGCGGGATCCGCCCCGCCCAGCGGTCGGACGGGCACGGTCTCGGCATCGCGCGAGGTCATGCGGGCGAGGCTACATGCGCTCCGGCGCCGACACGCCGAGCAGGTCGAGGCCGTTGCGGATGACCTGGCCCGTCGCGTCGTTCAGCCAGAGGCGCGTGCGGTGCAGGTCGCCGATCGGCTCGTCGCCGAGCGGAAGCACGCGGCAGTTGTCGTACCAGCGGTGGTACAGGCCCGCGAGCTCCTCGATGTAGCGCGCGATGCGGTGCGGCTCGCGCAGCTCGGCGGCCTGCGCCACGATGCGGGGGAACTCCTGCAGGGCGCCCAGCAGCGCCGACTCCGTCTCGTGCTCGAGCAGTTCCGGCGCGAACGCGGAGCGGTCCACGCCGGAGGCGTGGGCGTTGCGCGCC
Source organism: Agromyces excoecariae (assembly GCF_051715505.1). Lineage (NCBI taxonomy): Bacteria > Bacillati > Actinomycetota > Actinomycetes > Micrococcales > Microbacteriaceae > Agromyces > Agromyces excoecariae. The sequence goes on from NZ_JBPSLA010000011.1 coordinate 52,568, forward strand.
ACGGCCGAGGTGCGGGCGTGGGCGTACTGCACGTAGAAGACGGGGTTGTCGTTCGTGCGACGACGCAGCTGCTCGGGGTCGATCGCGAGCGGCGAGTCGGCCGGGTAGCGGGCGAGCGTGTAGCGGAGGGCGTCGGTGCCGAGCCAGGCCTGCAGGTCGTCGAGCTCGATGATGTTGCCTGCGCGCTTGGAGAGCTTCGCGCCGTTGATCGAGACGAGCTGTCCGATGAGCACCTCGATGTCGCGCTCGGGGTCGTCGCCCGCGGCGCCCGCGAGCGCCTTCAGGCGGTGCACGTAGCCGTGGTGGTCGGCGCCGAGGAGGTAGACCTTGTGCTCGAACCCGCGGTCGCCCTTGTCGAGGTAGTAGGCGGCATCCGCGGCGAAGTAGGTGTAGACGCCGTTGGCGCGGCGGATGACGCGGTCCTTGTCGTCGCCGAAGTCGGTCGTGCGGACCCAGACCGCGCCGTCCTCGTCGAACACGTGGCCCTGGGCCCGCAGGCGCTCGACCGCGGCATCGATCGCCGAGACGCCGTCGTCGTCCTTCGCGTGCAGGGCGCGCTCGCTCGTCCAGACGTCGAAGTGGACGTTGAAGCGCTCGAGCGAGGCGCGGATCTCGCCGAGCTGCAGCTCGTACGCGATCTCGCGCGCGGTGTGCAGCGCGACCTCGTCGTCGAGTTCGAGCAGGTGCGGCTCGCGCTCGAGCACGCGCGCGGCGAGGTCGGCGATGTACTGCCCCGGGTAGCCGTTCTCGGGCGTCGGCTCGCCCTTCGCGGCCGCGATGACCGAGGCCCCGAAGTTGTCCATCTGGTTGCCCGCGTCGTTGATGTAGTACTCGTTCGCGACCTGCGCGCCCGCAGCACGGAGCACGCGCCCGATCGAGTCGCCGAGCGCGGCCCACCGCGTGTGGCCGATATGAAGCGGCCCGGTCGGGTTCGCCGAGACGAACTCGAGGTTGACCACCCGGCCGGCGAGCGAGTCGCCGCGTCCGTACGCCGTGCCCGCGTCGACGATGACCTTCGCGAGCGCGCCCGCGGCCGCGGCATCCAGCCGGATGTTGATGAAGCCCGGGCCGGCGACCTCGGCGCTCGCGACGCCGTCGACCTCGGCGAGGCCCGCAGCGAGCTCGGTCGCGATCTCCCGGGGGCTCGCGCCGAGCGGCTTGGCGATGCGCAGGGCGATGCTCGACGCCCAGTCGCCGTGCTCGCGCAGCTTCGGACGCTCGAGCGTGACCGCATCCGGCGAGAGGCGCAACTCGACCTCGGCACCGGCCTCGCGTCGTCGCGCGACCAGGGCGATGACGAGGTCGTACAGGGCACGCGAGAGGTCGGCGGGAGTCACTCGAAGATCCTACCGGGCGCCGTTGCTATCGTTTCCCGCATGCCGCGCCCGAACGACTCCCGCCTCCGCCTCCGCCCGGTCACGCTCGCGTTCGCCGGGGCGTCCGCGCTGGCACTCCTCCTGTCGGCCTGCACCGACCCCGGCGCGTCGCCCTCCGAGACGAGCGAGCCGCCCGCGGCGACGGGCTCCGCTGCGGCGACCGCGCCGTCCGACCCGAGCGCCGAGCCCGAGCCGACGGAGGAGCCGATCCCCTTCGACATCGCCTGCGACGCCATGCTCACTCCCGACCAGGTCTACGAGTTCAACCCGAACTACGGGACCGCGCCCGACTTCTCCCCCTCCTCCGAGACGGTCCGGGACGTGGTCGCCGCGTCCGGCACCGCATGCGGCTGGAGCAACCAGACGAGCGGGGAGGTCATCGAAGTGGGAGTGGCCACGCTCCCCGAGCACGCGTACGAGCTGCAGGTCGGCGACGCCGCGATGCATTCGAACCCGGTGCCGACGTACGGCACTCCGCCCGACGTCGAGGGATTCTTCCGCCAGTCCGGCGAGGTCGGCCAGGCGCAGGTGTTCTCGAACGGGTACTGGATCGTGATCGAGTCGGCCGCGCTGTTCGAGCCCGGCGACGCACAGGGCCTCGTCGCCGACGTCCTCGCGAACGTCGCGGGCTGAGTATCGACGGGTCCCCGGACGTGCGCCGGGGAACCGCGCAGGTGGTAGTGTTTCCTGCTGTGCGCCTCCGTAGCTCAGGGGATAGAGCGCCGGTTTCCGGTACCGTAGGTCGGGGGTTCGAATCCCTCCGGGGGCACGTCGTGAAGAGCCCGGTCCACTCAGCCAGCTGAGGGTCCGGGCTCGTTCCGTTTCCGGGCGCGCAGCCTCCCCTGCCGTGCTGCGTCGCCCGTGATCGCCGGGCTGCTGAGCGTCCGCTCGGAGTCGTGGACGCTCGTCGGAGCGCCCCAATAGACTCCACACATCGGCTCCGAGGGGAAGGGCACTGTCGCATGCGGTCGGTTCGGAGGGGTTCGATCGCGTTCGCCGTCCTGATCGCATCGACGCTGCTCCAGATCCCCGCGGTCGCGAACGCCGAGCAGCCCGTCGAGTTCGGCGCGAGCCCGATCGTCGACACGGTCGGTGCGCTGACGGCCGACGAGGCGGCGGAGGTCGAGGCGGCGATCCGGGAAGCGGCCGACGAGACCGGTCGCCAGCTGTTCGTGGCGTACGTCAGCGAGTTCGACGATCCCGCCGACGCGGGGTCCTGGGCGACCGAGACCGCCAACGACAACAACATGGGCAGCGAGGACTACCTGCTCGCCGTCGCGATCGACGGGCGGGCGTACCAGTTGTCCGCCGCCGAGGACGCCTCGCTCTCGGCCGACGAGGTCGATCGCATCGCGGTGCAGGTCGTCGAGCCGCACCTGCGCGACGGCGACTGGGCGGCCGCCGCCCTCGCCGCCGCGGAGGCGATCGGCGGAGGTGGCGCGCAGGGCGGCGGACTCGGCTGGCTGTGGATCCTGCTACTCGTCCTCGTCGTGGCGGCGGCGATCGTGCTGGCGATCGTGCTCGCCCGGAGGCGCGCGCGGCGCGGCGCAGCACCGGCGCAGGGGCCACCCGCGATTCCGGTCGGGGAACTGCATCGGCAGGCCGGCGGCGCGCTGATCGCCGCCGATGACGCCCTGAAGACCAGCGAGGAGGAGCTCGGCTTCGCGGTCGCCTCGTTCGGCGAGGAGGCGGTCGCCGACTTCCGCACCGCGCTCGCCACGGCGACGTCGAAGGTGCGCGAGGCCTTCGGCCTCCAGCAGCGACTCGACGACCACGAGCCCGACACCGAGCCGCAGCAGCGCGAGTGGTACACGGGCATCCTCCGCCTGACCGGGGAGGCGGAGGCGCTGCTCGACGCGCAGGCCGAGCGCTTCGACGCCCTGCGTGCGCTCGAGCAGAACGCACCCGCCGCGCTCCGGCGCGTGGAGGACGCGATCCGCGATGCCGAATCCGCGATCGGTCCCGCCTCCGCGCGGCTGCAGGCCCTGGCTGCCCAGTACGCGCCTGCGGCGCTCGCCGCTGCGGTCGACAATCCCGAGCAGGCGCGCACGCGCATCGCGTTCGCCCGCGACTCGGCCGCCGAGGCCTCCTCGGCGATCGCGCGCGGCGAGAACGGCGCCGCCGCCGTGGACATCCGCGCTGCGGAGGAGGCCGCCGACCAGGCCCGGCTCCTCACCGCCGCGGTCGAGCGCCTGGCGGCCGACCTCGGCGACGGCGACCGTGCCGTCGCCGCGGGGGTCGACGACCTCGACGCCGACGTCCGGACGGCCCGCGGAATGCCCGAGGCCGACCTCGCCGGGCTCGCCGACCGCGTCGAAGCCGAGGCGAGCGCACTGCGCGCCGACCTCGGCCGCCCCGGGCGCTCGCCGGTCGAGCTCGCAGCACGCCTCGACGCCGTGAACCGCGAGATCGACGCCGCGATCCAGGGCGCGCGCGACGCAGCGGTGCAGGCGCAGCGCGCACGCGCAGAGCTCGATCGCACCCTCCTCGCCGCGCGGTCGCGCGTGCAGGCCGCAGAGGACTACCTGGTCGCACGTCGCGGCGCGATCGGCGCCGAGGCACGCACGCGTCTCGCCGAGGCGGGGCGGCTCGTGGTCGAGGCGCAGTCGCTCGCGGCGACCGATGCGGCCCGGGCACTCGCCGCGGCGCAGCGCGCCGAGGGACTCGCCGGCCAGGCGATGTCGCTCGCGCAGCAGGACGTCGGCGGCTTCGGCGCCGGGTACGGAGCCGGAGTCCCGTCGGGGCGCGGCGGGAGCGGCGGCGACGTCTTCGGGGCGGTCCTCGGGGGCATCCTCATCGACTCGATGCTCGGCGGCGGGCGCCGCGGCGGCGGATTCGGCGGAGGCGGCGTCTCCGGCGGGCTCGGTGGGCTCGGCGGCGGCCGACGCGCTCCCGGCAGCTTCGGCGGATCCGCGACGCGCTCGAGGCGCGGGAGCGGGGGCCGCTTCTGACGCGCCGCTTCGACCAGTACGACCCCGTTCGATCACCACACGGAAGGACACACCGATGACCAAGCAGTCCATCTTCGGGCGAATCTCGCAGCTCCTGCGAGCCAACGTCAACGCCCTCATCGACCAGGCCGAGGACCCCGAGGTCATGCTCGACCAGATGGTCCGCGACTTCACGAACTCGATCGCCGACGCCGAGGCCGCGATCGCCGAGACGATCGGCAACCTGCGGTTGCTCGAGGACGACCACCGCGAGGACGTGAACGCCGCGCGCGAGTGGGGCGACAAGGCGCTCGCCGCGAGCCGGAAGGCCGACGAACTCCGCACCGCGGGCGACACGGCGGGTGCCGACAAGTTCGACAACCTCGCCAAGGTCGCCCTGAGCCGCCAGATCTCGTCCGAGAACGAGGCGCGCGCGGCCGAGCCGCAGATCGCCGCCCAGACCGAGGTCGTGGAGAAGCTCAAGGCCGGGCTCAACGGCATGAAGCAGAAGCTCGTCGAACTGAAGAACAAGCGCAGCGAGCTCATCGCCCGGTCGAAGACGGCCGCGGCGCAGCAGCAGGTGCACGAAGCCGTGAAGTCGATCGACATCCTCGACCCGACGAGCGAGCTCGGCCGCTTCGAGGACAAGGTGCGCCGCGAGGAGGCGAAGGCGCGCGGCCAGGCCGAGCTCGCCGCCTCGAGCATCGACGCGCAGTTCAACGAGCTCGAAGACCTCGGCGAGTTGACCGAGGTCGAGGCGCGGCTCGCCGCGCTGAAGACCGGCGGCGCCCAGGGCCAGATCTCCGGCTCCTGACCGGGGCGGATGCCGCGGGGCGCCGCCGCACGGACGGCGGCCCCGCGGCATCCGAGACACGACCGGCGCCGGCGTCAGGGCACGCGTCCGTTCTCCGCTCACGAGGGAGGTGCCGAGCATGACCCCCGACGAGGCGGCGCGCGTGCTCGGCGTCGAGCCCGACGCCGGGCAGGCGGAGCTCGACCGGGCGTACCGCCGCCTGGCTCGCGAGTTGCACCCCGACCGCTACGTCGGAGCGCCCGAGTCCGACCTGCGCGATGCGAGCGCACGCTTCATCGAGGTGGCGCGCGCGTACCGGTTGCTCTCGGAGGCGCGGACCGGCACGGGCGCGGGCGCGGGCGCGGATCGCACCGGGCGCATCGTCGTGGAGCATCCGGCGGGCGGGTTACGCCGCCCCGTCCCGTTCCGTCCGTTCAGCCGGCGCCTGTTCGCGACCTGGGCCCTCCTGCTCGTGGTCGGCGCGCTCCTGTCGACGTCCACGTCGCCGGTCCTCACCCCGCTCGACCTCTGGGGGCGGCTCGCCCTGCTCGTCGCGGCAGCCCTCGCGACCGGGCTCACCCGCAAGCGGTGGGTGTGGTGGGCGACGCTCGCGCTGCTCGGCCTCAGCGCCATCGCGGTCGTCGCCTCGACCACCGTCGCCTCGCTCCTCGGGCTCGGCTTCATGGCCGTGGCCTCCGTCGGCATCGCCGTCCAGGCCGGCCTCGTGCGGTTTCCCGACCAGGACTGACGGCGTCCGCCACGTGACGAGGCGCCGGCGGCTGTTCGTCGACTGGCAGGGCGCTCGCGCGGGGATGCCGCGAGGCACATACTGGGAACCATGCCGGCCGCCTTCGTCGTCGTCCCCGAATGGCAGGGCTCCGTCTCCGCGCGCGCGATGAGCCACGCCGACGGTGCGCACGCCATCAGCGGAGACCTGCCCTCAGCCGCGACCGTCGTGGTCGACGTGCCCGTCGAGGCCGGAGACGCGCTCGGCACGGGGGTGCACCGCTACAGCGCCCTGCGCCGGGTCGGCGACCGCATGCGCGAGGCGATGCAGGGGCTCGGGCGCACGCCGATCGCGATCGGGGGCGACTGCGGCATCGCACTGGCGTCCGTCGCGACCGCGACCGCCGGTGACCCCGGATCGCTCTCGGTCCTCTGGCTGGACGCCCACCCCGACCTCAACTCCCCGGAGACGAGCCCCTCGGGCGCGTTCAACGGCATGGTGCTGCGGGCCATCACGGGCGAGGGCGCCGACGGGCTCGCGCTCGCGGAGGACGAGCGGATCGCGCCGACACGGCTCGTACTCGGCGGCGTGCGGGCGCTCGACCCCGGTGAGCAGGAGTTCATCGACGAGCACGGGATCGCGATCGTCGGCGTCGACCGGTTCGGCGAGCCCGAGGCGGTCGTCGACGCGATCGTCGCCACCGGCGCCTCGCGGGTGTACGTCCACGTCGACCTCGACGTGCTTGATCCGTCTGCGCTCGCCGGGCTGTCGTATCCTCTGCCGTTCGGCGCCGACCCTGACGAGCTGGTCGCGCTGGTGCGGACCGTCGTCGCCCGGATCCCGCTCGCGGGAGCGTCGATCGCGGGCTTCGCGCCGTCCTCCGCCGAGACGGCCCTCGACGACCTGCCCACGATCCTCCGACTGATCGGGGCCCTCTCGTCCGGCGCATCCTGAACGGTCGCCCCTGATCCTCGCCTCCACGGCGTCCGCTCCCTAGGCTGGCGTGGTGGCCGGTCGGCGCGTCCTCCGGCCCGAGGAGGGAGCGCGCATGGCCAGGGAGTTCGACCTCGTCGTCCTCGGTGCGGGGCCGGTCGGAGAGAACGTCGTGGATCGGGCCCGCGCCGCGGGCCTCGAGGTGGCCGTCGTCGAGCACGAGCTCGTCGGCGGCGAATGCTCGTACTGGGCGTGCGTGCCGTCGAAGACGCTGCTCCGCAGCGGTGCGGCGCTCCGGGCGGCGCGTCGGGTCCGCGGTGCGTCCGGCGCGGTCACGGGCGACGTCGACGTCGCCGAGGCGCTCGCTCGCCGCGACTACTGGGTGTCGGACTGGGACGACCGCAACGCGGTCTCATGGCTGGAGAGCGTCGGAGCCGTCCTCGTCCGCGGGCACGGACGACTCGACGGCGAGCGCCGGGTCGTCGTCACGCCGCCCGACGGCGGCGCCGACGAGGTGCTCTTCGCACGCCATGCGGTCGCCGTGTGCACCGGGTCGGAGCCGGTGGTCCCCGACGTGCCCGGTCTCGCGGACGCGCGGCCGTGGATCAGCCGGGACGCGACCGGGGCGAGGAGCGTGCCCGACCGCCTCGCGATCATCGGCGGCGGCGTCGTCGCGGTGGAGATGGCGACCCTCTACGCGGGATTCGGCTCGCGGACCACGATGATCGTGCGCCACGGACTCCTCGGCGGCATGGAGCCCTTCGCCGGCGAGGCCGTCGCCGACGGCCTGCGTGCGCTCGGCGTCGAGATCCGACCGGGCGCGAGCCCGACGCGGGTGAGCCGGGACGGGTCGGGTGCCGTCGTGATCGAACTCGACGACGGCGGGACGGTCACGGCCGACGAGGTCCTCGTCGCGACCGGCCGCCGCCCGCGGTCGACGGGGATCGGCGTCGAGACGGTCGGCCTCGAGCCCGGGTCGCCGATCCGGGTCGACGACACGCTCGCCGTGGTCCGCCCAGATGAGGCATCCGCCCCCGACCGCGGCGTCGGCGACGGCGACGATCCCGCCGATGGCGCACGCGCGCCGTGGCTGTACGCCGTCGGCGACGTGACGGGGCGCGCCTCGTTCACGCACCAGGGCAAGTACCAGGGCCGCGCGGCCGGCGACGTGATCGCGGCTCGCGCCCTCGACCGACCCGTGGATGCGGGCCGATACGGAGTGCACACCGCGACCGCCGACTCCGTCGCCGTGCCGAGCGTCGTCTTCGCCGACCCCGAGGTCGGCTCGGTGGGCCTCACCGCGGCCCGGGCCGCCGCACGCGGGATCACGGTGCGCACGCCCGAGGTCGCGTTCTCCAGCGTGAGCGGCGCGGGCATCCTCGCCGACGACTACGAGGGCCGCGCGCGACTGGTGATCGACGACGAGCGAGATGTCGTGATCGGCGCGACGTTCGTGGGGCAGGATGTCGCGGAGCTCGTGCACCAGGCGACGATCGCGATCGTCGGCGAGGTGCCCGTCCGGCGGCTGTGGCACGCCGTCCCGGCGTTCCCGACCCTGAGCGAGGTCTGGCTGCGGCTGCTCGAGGCCGACGGCCGCCCGGAGGTGTCGGCGTGAGTCGGATGGTGCGCGTGCGCCTCACCGACTCCCCCATCAGCCTCGCAGGCTACTGGTGGGCGACCACGGTCGGCGTCGTGTGGGGCTTCCTGTGGAGCCGGGGGCGCATCGAGGTGCGCCGCGGGCTCATCGTCTTCAGCGGGATGCCGCGCTGGACGTTCGGGCGCGGCGGCTCCTGCGTCGGCGGCTGCTACCTGACCGACCGGAACCACTCCGACACCGTGCTCGGCCACGAGGTCGTCCACCGGGAGCAGTGGCGGAAGTACGGACTGCTCTTCCCGATCCTGTACTGGATGTCGGGGCGGAACCCGCTGACCAACCGGTTCGAGATCGAGGCCGGGCTCGAGGCGGGCGGGTACCTGCCCCGCCGGCGAACCCGGTCGCGAGCGGACTGAGACGGCGTCGCCCCTCGGTCGCTCGGTCCCGGCGGACCCTCGACCGTCCGGCACGGCTCCGGTCGACACGGCTCCGAACGGCGGCTCGTCGACGACGACGGAGGGCCGAGCCCCCTGCGGGAACCCGGCCCTCTCGAGACGATCAGCGCTCGATCACGGCTCGACGACGTCCGGTGAATCGCGCGGATGGGGCATCCGTCACCACACCGGCGGGCGACGCCGACCGCGCCGCGCCGCCCGCTCGAGCTGCGCCGCCAGCGCGAAGAGCGTCGCCTCGCCGCCGGGCCGGCCGATGAGCTGCACGCCGACGGGCAGTCCGGCGTCGGTGTCGTGCACCGGCAGCGTGAGCGCGGGAAGCCCCGCGACGTTCACGAACGAGGTGTACGGCGTGAACCGCACCTGCTGGGCGAAGTTCTCCTCCGCGTCGTCGGCGTCGTACCAGCCGACCGGGCGCGGGGTCATGGCGAGCGCCGGCGTGAGCACCGCGTCGTAGGCCGCGAAGCGGGCGATGGTCCTGCGTTCGAAGCCCGTGAGCCAGCCCAGCGCCTCGGCGAGCTCGCCCGCGGTCCGCTCCCGACCGCGTCCGACGAGCCACCGGGTGAGCGGCTCGAGCAGCTCCTCCGCCTCGGACGGCACCGCGATCCCCGCTGCGCCCGCCTGCCAGATCGTGCGGAACGCCCCCGGATACCCGGGCTCGGGCGACGGCGGCAGCTCCTCGACGCCGTGGCCCATCCCGTCCAGGAGCGCGATCGCACGCTCGAGCGCCGCGCGCGACTCGGCGTCGACGCCGATGTCGGTGAAGTCGTCCCACGGCGTGTCGGGCAGCACGCCCACCTGGAACCGGCCCTCGCCGCGGATCGCGGCACCGAGGTACGGACCGTCGGAACCCGGGGCCCGCAGCGCGAACGGATGCCGCGCCGGGTAGCCCCGCGGCGCGATGAGGCCGTCGAGCAGCAGGGCCGCGTCGGCGACCGTGCGCGCCAACGGGCCCACCACGCCGAGGCCGGCGAGCCGGTCGATGCCCGACCCCGACGGGACTCGCCCGCGCGACGGCTTCACGCCGACGAGCCCGCACGACGCGGCGGGGATGCGCACCGATCCCCCGCCGTCGCTTCCGGGTGCGAACGGCAGCAGCCCGGCGGCGACCGCCGCCGCGGCGCCGCCGCTCGAGCCGCCCGCCCCGAGCGAGAGGTCCCACGGGTTGCGAGCGGCCCGGCCCGCGAGCGGCTCGGTGTACGACGGCAGGCCGAACTCCGGCGTCGCGGTCTTGCCGAGGCTCACGGCCCCGGCATCGTCGACGTCCCTGACGAGGTCGTCGGACTCGTCGGGCACGTCGCCCGCGAACGCACGCGAGCCGAACGCCGTGACCACGCCCGCGCGCGGATGCAGGTCCTTGTCGGCGAGCGGCATGCCCCAGAGCGGCGCAGCGCGGGCGATGTCGCGCTGCACGAGCCCGGCCCGCTCGCGCGCCGCATCGGGCGTCACCAGCGCGAACGCGCCGACCTCGGGATCGAGGCGCTCGATCCGGGCGAGGTAGTGCTCGGTCGCCTCGAGCGGCGTCACCTCGCCGCGCTGCAGGAGCTGGTGGAGCTCCAGCGCGGTGTACTCGTGCAGGTCCTCGTGCAGGTCGGCCACCACCCGAGCCTACGCACCGCGGCCGCGGGGCGGCAGCCGGGTAGAGTGGCGCCCGTGGCGGGGGTGGCGGACGCGCGCATCGTCGGTGCCGTGGCGCGGCATCCGCTCGCATGGGGCGCCGCCTGGAGCACCGCGCTCGGCATCGCGACGGTGGCCGGAATCGCCGCCGGCTGGCCGGGCTGGCTGCTCGGAGCCCTGCTCACGCTCCTCGTCGCGCCGTCGCTCGCCGCGACCGTGACCGTGCTGCATGCCACGCCCCGTCGCCGCTTCGACGAGATGTCGTCGGTGTTCGGCCACTTCCTCGTCAGGTACCTCGCGCTCGTCGTCGGGGTCGTCGCCTGGGGACTCTCCGTGGTCGTCGGCGCCGCGATCTCGGCGGTCATCCAGCTCGCCGCCGAGGGCCGCGAGGACGACATCGTCGGCGTGGGCCTCGACATCATGCTCGTCATCGTCCCGGCCGTGGTCGGGCTGCTCTGGGCGGCGTTCGTGATCCGCTGCGCGTGGTTCGTGGCACGCGTGCGCGGCTGGCGCGCGGCACCGCCCGCCGGCGCCCCCGAGGGCATGCTCGCCGGTCGCCCCGCGCTGCGCAGGCTGGTGGTCGGACTCTCGCACCCGGCGCTGTTCGGCGCGGCCGGGCTGTTCGTCGCGTGTGCGCTGCCGGCCCTGTACGGCGGGGTCGAGCTGCTGCTGCAGTGACGCCGCCCGAGGCATCCGCTACTTGAGGGTCTTCTGCAGGAGCACGGTGCCGAGCCAGCGGTCGAACTTGAAGCCGACCCGGCCCATGCGCCCGATCTCGTGGAACCCGAACTTCTCGTGCAGCCGGATCGACGCATCGGCGCCCTGGTCGGCGATGACGGCGATCATCTCCTTCAGCCCGGCCTCCTTCGACGCGTCGATGAGTGCGCCGAGCAGCGCCCTCCCGAGCCCCTTCCCGGATGCCGCAGGACCGAGGTAGATCGAGTTCTCCACCGTGTACCGGTAGGCGCGCTTCTGCTTCCACGGCGACACGAGCGCGTAGCCCAGCAGTTGCCCGGTGGGCGACTCGGCGACGAGGAAGGGCATGCCGAGGCGGTGCAGGTAGGCGTACTTCTGCTTCCACTCGCGCAGCGACATCGCGTCCTCGTCGAAGGTCACCGTCGAGTTCGCGACGTAGTAGTTGTAGATCTCGCGCACCGCCGGCAGGTCGGCCGGACGTGCCGGACGGATCTCGAAGGAGAACGGTGCTTCGGCCTCCTCGGGCGTGCGCAGGTGCCGCGGCAGGATTCGGCGCGCCTGGTATTCCTCCTCGAGCATCCCGCAATGCTACGCGTGCGAGATTGCGAACGGATGACGCGGCGGCGCGTCAGGCCGGGATCGCCCAGTCGACCGGCTCGCCGCCCTGCGCGACGAGCAGCTCGTTCGCACGGCTGAACGGCCGCGAGCCGAAGAACCCGCGGCTCGCCGACAGCGGACTCGGGTGCGCCGACTCGATTCGCGGGACCTCGCCCAGCCGCGGCGCGAGCGACTGCGCGTCACGACCCCAGAGGATCGCCACCAGCGGGCCCCCGCGTGCGACGAGCGTCCGGATCGCGTGGTCGGTGACCCGTTCCCAGCCCATGCCGCGATGGGACGCCGGCTCGCCGGGCCGGACGGTGAGGACGCGGTTCAGCAACATGACGCCGTGCGTGCTCCACGCACCGAGGTCGCCGTGCGCGGCGGGCGGGATGCCGAGGTCGTCGGCGAGCTCCCGGTAGATGTTCCCGAGGCTGCGCGGGAGCGGCCGGACGTGCCGCTCGACCGCGAACGACAGCCCGATCGGGTGCCCCGGGGTCGGGTACGGGTCCTGGCCGACGATCAGCACGCGCACGTCCGGCACCGGCTGGCGGAAGGCGCGGAGCACCGCGTCGCCCGCCGGGAGGTACCCGCGCCCGGCGGCGACCTCTGCGCGCAGGAGGTCGCCGAGGTGCGCGATGTCGCCCGCGACCGGCGCGAGTGCCTCGGCCCACGTCGCGTCGATGAGACCCGCCTCGGCGAGCTCGGGGAGCGATCGCCCCATCAGGCGCCGATCGTGGAGACGAGGACTCCCTGGTCGCCCGGGAGGACGCGCCAGACGCTGCCCTCGCCCTCCACGCGCAGGCCGCCGTCGCCCACGATCAGCGCCGTGCGCTCGTCGATGCCGAGCCCGCCCGCGACGAGGCCGGATTCGACGGCGGCGACCAGGCGGGAGAGCATGCCGCGCTGGGCGACGTGCACCTCGATCGCCACGTCGACGAGGCCGAGGCCGGCCTCGATCTCCAGCTCGACGCCCGGCTCGTCCGGGTCCTCGGGCGCGACGGTCACGCCGCCGATGCGCGAGCCGCTGCCCAACGAGCCCTCTGCTGCGATCATCGCGCCGGCCGAGACGCCCAGGTAGGGCACGCCGTCGGCGACCAGTCGGCGCAGCTCGCCGAACACGGGCTCGAGTCCGGCTCGGACCTCCTCGACGACGCCACCGCCCACGGCGACGCCGTCGACCTCGGCGACCGCCGTGAGCCCGATCGGCTCACCGCGCGCCGCGGTCACCCGCGCCTCGATCTCGGTGCCGCTCGCGGCGAGGACCAGGAGTTCCGCGAGCGCCGCGGCCTTCTCCTCCGCATCGGGGTGCAGTGAGATCACGGCGATGCGCGGTCGTTCACGGCCGGCTGCGGCCGCGCGCCGGAACGTCTCGGCGACGAACGGCGCGTACAGCGGGGCATCCGAGCCCAGGGTCGCGCCGCCGCCGACGAGGTGCACGCTCATCGGCCCGCCTCGACGGCCTCGACGGGCGGCAGCGCCGACCAGGGGAAGACGATCCAGTCATCCGTGCGGCGGTAGTCGTAGTCGGGTGCGAGCACGGTGTGCGACTTCGTGTACAGCGTCGCCGTGCGGACCTCGGCTCCCGCGTCGGAGAGCAGGTCGACGACCTTCCGCAGCGTGCGGCCGGAGTCGGACACGTCGTCGACCAGCAGGACCCGCCGGCCCTCGAGCGCGGGCGCGTCGAGCATCGGCGGATGCAGCACGGGCTCCGGCAGCCGCTCGTCGACGCCCGTGTAGAACTCCACGTTGATCGAGCCGCACGACTTCGTCCCGAGCGCGTAGGCGATCGCGCCGGCGAGCAGGAGCCCGCCGCGGGCGATCGCGATCACGACGTCCGGCCGGAACCCGGAGCCGAGCACGTCGCCGGCGAGGGCGCGCGACGCATCGGCGAATTCGTCCCAGGTGAGGATCTCGCGCCGGACGCCCCCGGTGCCGTCGCCGGCGTCATTCGCATCGAAGGTCATCCCGTCAGGCTACCGGCCGTCCGCCGTCCCGCGCGGACCCGGTCCGTCGACGGCCGCGTCCTCCGGGTCGGGGTCGCCGGCCGCGGCATCCTCCGCCGCGTCGTCGGCGACCTCGTCGTCCGCGACCTGCTGCAGCAGGCCCTCGTGCTCGGCGAGGACGGGCCCCTCCCCGGCCTGCGCGCTCCGAAGGACGCTCAGCCGTTCGTTGAGCACGGAGATCAGGGTCGCCGACGCCACGCCGACGATCGCGATGCCGCCGATCATGAGGAACACGGCCCAGATGCGTCCGACCATCGTCACCGGATACGTGTCGCCGTAGCCGACGGTCGTCAGGGTGACGATCGCCCACCAGAGCGCGTCGCCGAAGTTCGTGATGGTGGCCCCGGGCGCGTTCCGCTCGGCCTGCAGCGTCGCGAGCGCGAGGAAGAAGACGTACATGGCCGCGTAGACCACCGCCGTGATCACGAAGTTCGCGCGGACGGCGTCGGCGGTGCGCCGCTGCAGCGCCGGCAGGTGGCGGATGAGGGTCACCGCGCGCAGCGCGCGGAACACCGGGACGATCACCGACAGGAACTCGATCGGGTGCTGCCAGACGTACCTCCAGCGCGCGCCGCGCGGCGTGAGCACGAGCCGGGTGACGAAGTCCGCCAGGAACGCGAGCCAGGTGATGACGAAGATCGTCGTGAACGCCTGCCTCCAGTCCTGGGCGAAGGCGGGTGCGAGCACCGAGACGGTGTAGGCCAGGACGAACAGGAATCCGAGCACGCCGAGTCCCCCGGCGGTCCGCTCGACCCAGCGGTCGCGTCGCTCGATGCGGCCAAGCGTCATTCGCCCGACTCCGCCCTGACCGCGAGTGCGCCCTTCGCCAGCCGGTAGGGGGCCGCCTGGGCGACGGGCTTGACGACGATCAGGTCGAGGTCGACGTGCCGCGGCTTGGTGATCGCGTCGACGATGACCGCCGCGATGTCCTCGGCCACGAGCGGCTCGGGCACGTCGTCGTACACGGCGTCGGCGCGCGCACGGTCGCCGCCGAAGCGGACGAGGGCGAACTCGTCGGTCCGCACCATCCCCGGCGCCACCTCGACGACGCGGATCGGCTCGCCGTTCAACTCGAGCCGGAGCACCTCCGTGATCGCGTGCGCGGCGAACTTCGCGGCGTTGTACCCGCCCCCGCCGACGTACGCGGTGTGCCCGGCGATCGAGGTGACGTTGACGATGTCGGCGACACCGCGCCCGGTCGCCCCGCGCCGGAGCAGCGGCAGCAGTGCGCTCGTTACGCGCTTGAGTCCGAGCACGTTGACCTCGAACATCCACGACCAGTCCCCGAGGTCCGAATCCTCGACGGACGCCAGCCCCTTCGCGCCCCCGGCGTTGTTCACCAGCGCGTGCACGCCGCCCGTCGCGGCGAGGTGGTCGGCGAGCCCGGCGACGTCCGCGTCGCTCGTCACGTCGGCGACGTACGGCTCCGCGCCGGTCTCCGCGGCGAGGTCGGCCAGCCGATCGGCCCGGCGCGCGACCGCGACGACCGCCCAACCGGCTGCGACCAGTCCGCGGACGGTCGCCGCCCCGATCCCCGAACTCGCTCCCGTGACGACTGCCCGCAACTGGTCCATGCCGACATTCTGCCCTGCCGTCGGCGGTCGCTCCGAGCGGGATGCGGACTCTGCGGGAGAATGGGCGGATGGAGCCGACCGCCTCGCCCCGCGCCCACCGGCCGCCGCATCGCAAGCGCCGCGTGCCCCTGTGGGACAACGCCAGATGGATCGCGATCACGCTCGTCGTCATCGGCCACGGCATCCTGCCCCTCATCGCCGAGGACGACGCGGCGTACAGCGTCTACCTCTTCATCTACTCGTTCCACGTCGCGGTCTTCGTGACCGTCTCCGGCTACTTCGCCAAGTCCGGACCGCCGAACGCACGAGCGATGCGGCAGGTCCTCACCGACATCGTCTTCCCGTACTTCATCTTCGAGACGATCTGGACCGTGATCCGGTTCGCGCTCGGCGGCGATTTCGTGCTCGACTACACCACGGCGTCGTGGACGCTGTGGTTCCTCATCGCCCTCGCGATCTGGCGCATCGCCCTGCCATACCTCGTGCTGCTCCGATTCCCCCTCCTCATTGCGATCGCGATCTCGATCGGCGCCGGCTACGCCGTCGAGATCGACTCCACGCTCGCGCTCACGCGCACGTTCGGCATGTTCCCGTTCTTCGTCTTCGGGTGGAAGCTCCGGCAGTGGCGCATCACCGACCGCTGGCTCGACCTGTCGACCGCCGCGACCTGGCGCTGGCGCGCGGGCGCGATCGCGCTCTTCTCGGTCCTGCTCGTCGTGCTGCCGATGGCGATCGAGACCTGGCGCGACCTGCGGCTCCGACGCTTCATGCTGTACGACGAGTCGTACGAGGCCATCGGCTACGACGAGCCGTGGTCGGGCGCCATCCGACTCTTCCTGCTCCTGCTCGCGATGCTCCTGGCGGTGGCGTTCCTCGTGCTGATGCCGCGCCGGACGACGGCGTTCACGGCGTTCGGCAGCGCCACGATGTACATCTACCTCCTGCACTCGTTCGTGCTGTTCCCACTCAGGGAGACGCCGATCCTCGAGGGCGAGCAGCCGTGGTGGGTGCTGCCGGCGATGATCGTGTTCTGCATCGGCGTCTCGGTCGTGCTCTCGCTGAAGCCCGTGCGGCGCATCTTCCGCCCGCTCGTCGAGCCTCGCGCGCGATGGCTGTTCCGCCCCGAGCCGTCGACCGCCACGGGGACGATCGTGCTCCCGCCCGACGCGCTCCCGCCGCTGCCCGACGCCGGACCGCCCACGCCGCCCCGCCCGGAGCCGGGGTCGGGCGCACGCGAATGACGCCGTGTTGCGGCGACCGTTGAGCCCCCGACGGGCCGGACGTACCGTGGGCGACGGATGCGGCGGAGACCGCACCTCCATCTCGTGAAGGAGTCCCACATGGCCGACCACGCCGCCGACTGGCGATTCGAGACCA
Source organism: Agromyces excoecariae (assembly GCF_051715505.1). NCBI lineage: Bacteria > Bacillati > Actinomycetota > Actinomycetes > Micrococcales > Microbacteriaceae > Agromyces > Agromyces excoecariae. The sequence goes on from NZ_JBPSLA010000011.1 coordinate 69,240, forward strand.
AGCAGGTCCACTCGGGCGCTGCGCCCGACCCGGTGACCAAGGCCCGCGCGACGCCGATCTACCAGACCACGTCCTACGTCTTCGACTCCGCCGAGCACGCGCAGAACCTCTTCGCGCTGGCCGAGTTCGGCAACATCTACACGCGCATCATGAACCCCACGCAGGCGGTCGTCGAGGAGCGCCTCGCCGCGCTCGAGGGCGGCAGCGGCGCCCTGCTCGTGGCCTCGGGCCAGGCGGCCGAGACCTTCGCGGTGCTGAACATCGCACAGGCCGGCGACCACATCGTCTCGTCGAGCTCGATCTACGGCGGAACGTACAACCTGTTCAAGTACACGCTCGCCAAGCTCGGCATCGAGACGACCTTCGTAGAGAACCAGGACGACGCCGACGAGTGGCGCCGCGCGGTCCGCCCGAACACCAAGCTCTTCTTCGCCGAGACGATCGGCAACCCGAAGATCAACATCCTCGACATCGGGCTCGTCTCGGAGATCGCGCACGAGGCCGGCATCCCGCTGATCGTCGACAACACGATCGCGACGCCCTACCTCATCCGCCCGTTCGAGCACGGCGCCGACATCGTCATCCACTCGGCGACGAAGTTCCTCGGCGGCCACGGCACGGTCATCGGCGGCGTCATCGTCGACGGCGGCCGCTTCGAGTGGTCGAAGAACGTCGAGAAGTTCCCCGGCCTGACCGAGCCCGACCCGTCGTACCACGGCGCCAGCTACACGGCGGCGGTGGGCGACGCGCTCGCGTTCATCATCAAGGCGCGCGTGCAGCTGCTCCGCGATCTCGGCGCATCGATCGCTCCGGCGAGCGCCTGGCAGCTCATCCAGGGCATCGAGACGCTCTCGCTCCGCGTCGAGCGGCACACGCAGAACGCGCAGGAGATCGCCGAGTGGCTCGACCGCCACCCCGACGTCGCGCACGTGAACTACTCGGGCCTGCCCTCGAGCCCGTGGTACGCCGCCGCGAACCGCTACGCCCCGAAGGGCGTGGGCGCAGTGCTCTCGTTCGAGCTCAAGGGCGGCGTCGACGCCGGCCGCGCGCTCGTCGACAACCTGTCGCTGTTCAGCCACCTCGCGAACATCGGCGACGTGCGCTCGCTCGTCATCCACCCGGCGTCGACGACCCACTCGCAGCTGACGCCGGAGCAGCAGTTGACGACCGGCGTGACGCCGGGCCTCGTGCGCCTCTCGGTGGGCATCGAGAACGTCGACGACCTGAAGGCCGACCTCGAGGCGGGGCTGGCAGCCGCGCGCCGGGCGAGCGAGGCCGCCCGGGTCTAGCGCCCCGAGCTCACGACACGGATGCCGCGTCCCGCGAGGGCGCGGCATCCGTCGTCGTCGGGGACGGCGTAACAGTGCCGCGACGGCCGACCGGGTCGGGGAGAATCGGAGCATGGACTGGCAGACGACCTCGGAGACGGTGCCCGCGAGCGTCGTGCCCGAGGCTCGCGCCGCCCACCAGCTCGCCGGGCGTGCGCCCGCGACGGGGGCCTGGCGCGAGGGCGACCCGGTCGGCGACCGCCGGTTCGCCAGGATCGGGGCGCTCGAGCTCGAGTCGGGCCAGACGCTTCCCGACGTCCGCATCGCGTACGAGACGTGGGGCTCCCTCACTCCGGGGCGCGACAACGCGGTCCTGGTCCTGCACGCGCTCACGGGCGACAGTCACGTGATCGGTCCCGCCGGCCCCGCCCATGCGAGCGCGGGATGGTGGCCCGGCGTCGTCGGTCCCGGCCGGGCGATCGACACCGACCGGTGGTTCGTGGTCGCGCCGAACGTGCTGGGCGGATGCCAGGGCTCCACGGGTCCCGCCTCGCTCGCGCCCGACGGCGTGGAGTGGGGTGCGCGATTCCCGTTCGTCACGATCCGCGACCAGGTCGCCGCGCAGGCGGCGTTCGCCCGCAGCCTCGGCATCGAGCGGTTCGCGGCCGTCGTCGGCGGCTCGATGGGCGCGATGCATGTCCTCGAGTGGGCGCTCATGGCCCCGGGGTCGGTCGACCGCATCGCCGTGCTCGCCGCGCCCGCCGCGACGACCGCCGACCAGATCGCGCTGAACTCGGTGCAGCTCGAGGCCGTCCGCAGCGACCCGGCGTTCCGGGGCGGGGCGTACTACGACGCCCCCGACGGCGAGGGCCCAACGCGCGGTCTCGCGCTCGCCCGCCGCATGGCGATGCTGAACTACCGCACCCCGGTCGAGCTCAACCATCGCTTCGAACGCGGCTGGCAGTCCGATCTCGATCCGCTCGGCGGCGGCGGTCGCTTCGCGGTCGAGTCGTACCTCGACTTCCACGGCAACAAGTTCACCCGTCGGTTCGACGCGAACAGCTACCTCGCGCTCACCGAGGCCATGAACTCGCACGACATCGGACGCGGTCGCGGAGGCGTCGCTGCGGCCCTCGACCGCATCGAGGCGACCGCGCTGGTCCTCGGCATCGACAGCGACCGCTACTTCTCGGTCGAGGGGCAGCACGAGATCGCCGCGGGCATCCGCAACACGATCCACGGCGACGAACCGGTGGTCCTCCGATCCGACTACGGCCACGACGCGTTCCTCATCGAGGACGACGCGGTCGCCGCAGAGCTCCGTCGACTCCTCGCCGCCTGACCGATCCGGACTCCGAAGCCCGCTTCGTGCCGTCTGTCCCGCATACGGGGGGCGTTCTGAGCTATCTTCGAGAAGAGCGCTGCCGCGCGGAACGAGCGACGGCCCGGCCAGGCGAGGGGGTGGCATGCGGCGGATCGACAAGGAGCGCGACCGGTTGCTGCGTCGGCTCGCGCGTGTCGGCGGGCTCACCGGTGCCGCGGTCGCGCTGGGGTGCATCGTGGTTCCCGGTGCGATCGGGCCGTCGAGGTTCGCGCTCGCGGCGGCGCTCGTCGTCGGGATGGCGATCCTCATCGGCCTCGCGACCGCACGTGGGGCGCTGGCGGCGACCATCGGAGCGATGGCCGCCGCGACGGTGCTCCTGCTCGTCATCGGCCTCGATCCCACGCTCGATCCGGCGGGTGCGACGGCGATGGCGGCCGTCGGAGCGCTCTCGACCGCAGCCCTCGCGATCCCGCTCGTCGTGCGTCCGGCCGGGCCGGCGGTGATCGTGGCGAGCGCCGCGTCGGTCCTCGTCGCGCTGGGCGCGTCCGCGGCGTCGGGCGCCGACGTCAGGCTCGTCGTCATCGCGACGGTCGCCGGCTGGATCGCGTGCGGAATCGTCGGGATATGGCTCGCCCGGGCGATCGACCGCGCCGCCGAGCGGATCGACGAAGTGGGTCGCGCGCACGAGGCGGAGCGCCTCGCGAGCGAGTCCGAGGCCCAGCAGCGTCAGGACGCCCGTGTGCTCCACGACACCGTCCTCGCCACGCTCAGCCTCCTCGCCCATTCCGGAGTCGGCGTCGAGATCGGTCCGCTGCGGCAGCAGGCCGGCGACGACGCGCGGCTGCTCAAGCAGCTGCGGCTCGGAGCGCCGCTCGACAACGGCTCGAGCGCAATCTTCTCCCCCGAGTCATCCGACGACGGCCTCGGCGCCACGTTCGAGTCCGTCCGCCAGCGCTTCTCGCGACTCGGGCTCGATGTGAACTGGCACGGCGCCAACCATCTCGTGCTCCCGAAGGACGCCCTCGACGCCCTCCTCGGCGCGTTGGGCGAATGCCTCGAGAACGTGCGCCGGCACGCCGGCGTGAACGTCGCGGACGTCACCGTGACCGACGACGAGCACACGGTACGCGCGATGGTGACCGACCAGGGCGCGGGATTCGAGCCCGCCGCGGTCGACCCGGCTCGCCTCGGCTTCGCCGAATCCGTCGTCGGCCGGCTCCATGCCGTCGGGGGTCGCGCGAGGGTCTTCAGCTCGCCCGGGTCGGGGACGACGGTCATGCTGGAGGTGCCGAAGCCGTGAATCCCTTCCGCCGGACCCACGAGGACGAGGCATCGCCCGACACGACCCACGAGATCCAGTTCGACCGCCCGAGCCGCTCGGCCCGCGCCGCCGAGGACATCCGCAGCGCCCACGGCGGGCGCCGTCTCGCGATCGGCATCACCGCGGCCGCCGGGGTCGTCGTGCTCGCCCACTTCGCCCATGCGGTCGGGCTCATCGGCGTCTTCCCGCCCGGAACCGGCTCCGGCCCCGCGTGGATCGCGTTCGCCATCGTCGCCGTCGCGACCGTCGTCGCGACCCGGGGCCTCACCCGCGTGGCCGACTGGACCCACGTGCTCCTCCTCGCCGCGCTCGCCGTGCCCGTCGCGTTGGACCTCTCGGCGACCGCCGGCCTCCTGCACCTCGGCATCACGCCAACCGCCGCGCCGGCCGCCGCGGCATTGCTCCTGCCGGTCGCGGCGCTCCGCGAGACGCGGACCCCGGTGGCGGCGTCGGCCGTCATCGCCGGGGTGCTCGCAGTCGCCGCGCTCGTCCAGGTCGAGGCGGCCCGATCATGGACCGTCGCCGGACTGGCGGTCGCGGCGACCGCGGTCGTCCCGACGGTGCTCGTCGCGATCGGCGTCCGCGGGTTCCGTCGGCTCGTCGGCCGGGAACTCGACCTTTCACTGGTGCAGTCGACCGTCGCGACGCCGCGCTCCGCCGTCGGGATGCGCGCGTCGGAGGAGCTCGCGGAGCTCGACTACGACGCCGAGTCGTTGCTGGAGGACGTCGGATCCGGTCGCATCTCGATCCCCCTCCCGGCGGATGCCGCCGATCGGGCGGGCACGCTCGCCGCCCGACTCCGCATCCGCCTCATCGAGGGGCGCACCGACACGTGGCTGCGGCACGCCGTCACGGAATCCGCCTACCTGAGTCGACGCGTCAGCGTGGACGATGCGCAGGGCCTCGCGGGCCTCCTGTCGCCCACGCAGCGCGAGGGGCTGCTCCTGGCACTCTGGCTCGTCGCCGGACAACGACGACGGAAGGCGAACGAACCGCCGCTGGAGGTCCGCGTCAGGTGCCGCGAGAGCGAGATCGGCTCGCCCGACGTCGACGATCCGCCCGAGGGACAGGGCTCCGGCGAGCTGGCCGCCGTCGCCATCGGACTGGATGTCTCCGGGCTCACGGCGCGTCGCGTCGATGCGGCGGCATGGGACGCACTCGATAATGTCGGAGTACACGAGATCGTTCAGGGTCCGGAAGGGTTCCGGATCGAGCTCGAGTGCCGGATCGACCCCACGGTCCGGAATCCGGCGCCGCCCAGCGCCGTCAACCCGAGGGGAGCCTGACGTGCCCGAACCCGTGCTGCCGCCCATCCGACTCGCGGTGGTCGACGACCACCGCATGCTGCTCGGCGCCCTGACCGAATGGCTGCGGGGCGCGACCGACGACGTCGACCTCGTCGCCGCCGTTCCGTCGTGGTCCGAGCTGCTCGCGAATCCGGAGTTCCCGGTCGACGTGGTGCTGCTCGACCTCGACCTGCGCGACAACATCCCGATCTCGATCAAGCTCTCGACGCTGAAGTCGGCGGGCGTGCGCACGATGCTGATGAGCACGTACTCCGAGCCTGCGGTCGTCCGCGAGGCGCTCGGCGCCGGCGCCCTCGGCTACCTCGTGAAGTCCGAGCCCGTCGAGACGATCGTCGGGGCGATCCGCGCAGCCCGGAACGGCGAGCAGTACCTCTCGCGGGAACTCGAGGACGCGCTGCAGACCGATGGGGCGGCGCCGCGTCTCAGCGCCCAGGAGCGGCGGGTGATGGCGCTCTACGGCGCGGGCCAGCCGGTCAAGGCGGTCGCCTTCCAGCTCGGCATCTCCGAGGAGACCGCGAAGAGCTACCTCAAGCGCATCAGAGAGAAGTACCGCCTCGCCGGCTACGACGTCGGCACGAAGGTCGCGCTCCGGAAGCGCGCGATCGCCGACGGCATCCTGCTCCAGTCCGAGTAGGCTCCCGGGGTCAGTCGCCGATCGCGCCGAAGGCGCCGGTCACCGACGGCAGCGGGATGCCGCGGCGCCGTCGCGCCCGGTCGAGCGCGAAGGTGCCGATCGCGAGCACGCCGCCCGCGATGGTGAGCAGGAGGCCGACCCAGACGGGGGCGACGTAGCCGAGCCCTGCGGCGATGACCATGCCGCCGAGGATCGCTCCCAGGCTGTTGCCGACGTTCAGCGCCGAGTGGTTCAGGGCGGCGGCGATCGACTGGCTGTCGCGCGCGACGTCCATGAGGCGGGCCTGGATCGTCGGCGACAGCGCCGCGGCGGACGCGCCGACGAGGAACACGCCGACCCCGAGGCCGAGCGGATGCGCCGCCGTGAGGGCGAGCAGGACGAGCGCGCCGGCAAGGACGGCGAAGAACAGGTGCATCGAGCGTCGCACGCTCCAGTCGGCGAGCCGCCCGCCGACGAGGTTGCCGATCGTCATGCCGAGGCCGAAGACGACGAGCACGAACGGCACGGCGCCGGTCGGCAGGCCGGTCACCTCGGTCGCGAGGGGCGCGACGTAGCTGTAGACGGAGAACAGCCCGCCGAAGCCGATGGCTCCGATCGCGAGCGCGAACCAGGCCTGGACGCGCGTGAAGATGCGGAGCTCCCGCTTCATCGTCGCGGCGGCGTCGCCGGGCTGCCACGGCACCGCCACGGCGACGGCGAGGAACGTGGCGACGAAGATGGCGGCGACGGCCAGGTAGGCGATGCGCCACCCGGCCTGCTGGCCGAGCCAGGTGATGAGGGGAACACCGACGACGTTCGCGATGGTGAGCCCGGAGAGCACGAGCGCGACGCCGCGGGCTCGCTTGCCGGGACCCATGAGGCTCGCGGCGACGAGTGACGCGATGCCGAAGTAGGCGCCGTGCGGAAGGGCCGCGAGGAAGCGGGCGGCGACGACGAGTTCGAACGTGGGCAGCAGGGCCGACGCCACCGTGCCGAGGCTGAACGCGGCGAGGAGCGCGAGGAGGAGCCGCTTGCGCGGCCAGCGGGCGGCAGCGGCCGCGATCGTCGGGGCGCCGACGACGACGCCGAGCGCGTACGCGGAGATGATCCAGCCGGCGGCCGCGTTCGCGGCATCCGTCGACTCGGCGGACAGCCCGGGCAGCAGGTCGGCGGCCATGTCGGGCAGGAGGCCCATCGCGACGAACTCGGTCGCGCCGATGCCGAAGCCGCCCATCGCGAGGGCGACGAGCGCGAAGCGGATGCGGGCCGGCGACGGCGTCGTCGGCCCGTGGTTCTCGGGGGTCACCGTTCGATCATCGCATGAATCGAATCGATTCGACAATCGACTGATGCGGCGGGCGACGATGCAGGGGGCGACGCCGCCTGCGCAGAGCGCGGCTCCGCCGGTGCGGTGGCCGCCGGCTCAGCCGTCGTTCTCGATCGCGGCCTCGAGCCGATCGACCTTCGCGTCGAGCTCACCCGTGAAACCGGGACGGATGTCGGCCTTCAGCACCAGCGAGACCCGCGACCCGTATCCCGCGACCGCGTCGCACGCGTCCTTCACGACCCGCATCACCTCGTCCCACTCCCCCTCGATCTCGGTGAACATCGACGTCGTGCGGTTCGGAAGCCCCGACTCGCGCACGATCCGGACCGCGGCGGCGACGGCGTCGTGCACCGACCCGTCGTTGCGTCCGGTTCCACTCGGTGCGACCGAGAACGCCACCAGCATGCGAGTCCCTCCCCGGGGTCGACGGCGCCGAAGCGCCGGAGGTCACGACGCCGTTCGGTGGCGCCGATCGCGTCCAGCCTGCCACACCGCGCGCATCGACCACCCGAGCAGGACGCACAGGAGCACGACCTTCACCGTCAGCAGCAGCACGAACCCGGGATTGGCGATGAGCAGCCAGCCGTACCAGTACGGGTAGATCACCTGCGTGAGCACCGCGATCGCCGCCGCGAGCGCCGCGGGCGTGGTGAAGCGCGCGCCGCCGAGCACGAGGCCCAGCACGACCGGGGCCGCCAGCCACGTGACGAACTGGGGAGAGCCCACCTTGTTGGCGATCATGAGCACCACGGTGAAGGCGAGCGCGAGCGGCGGCAGCAGTGCGGCGACGTGCGCGCCGCGCCGCGCGGCGAGCACGCCGACCCCGAGCACGGCGGCGAGTCCGATCAGCATGAGCGGCGTGGTCAGCGCGGCCGCGACATCCGCCCCCGGACCTTCGATCTGGAAGGTCAGGATGTCGCGATCGTAGACGATGGTGGCCGCATCGGTCCCCGCCACGATCCACCAGAGCCAGATCACGGCGAGCGGGGCCTCGATCTGCAGGCCGCGCCCGGCCTGCTCGGCGACGAAGCCGAAGGCGTTCGCGCCCGAGCCGGCGAGCAGGCTCACGCCGACGATCGCGATCGACAGCGCGGCGGCGACCGTGAAGACCTCGAACCGGCGCCGCAGCGCGACGAGCATCGCCGCGACGAGCGCGGCCGGCCACACCTTGATCCACGTCGCGATCGTGACGAGCACGGCGGCCACGCGCGGCCGCCCCGCCGCCCAGAGGAGGCCGACGAGGGCGAACGGCACCGTGACGGCGTCGATGCGCCCGAGCGCGATCGGGCCGAGCAGCGCGAGGAAGGCGAGCCACCACCAGGCCGCGGCCCGACGACGGCGGGAGACCGTTCCGCGGCCCAGGAGCACCGAGAAGGCGATCGCGTCGAGGAGCGTCACCATGCCGAGCCAGGTCACGCCGTACGAGGCGGATCCGAACGCGAGCGCCGCCGTCATGGGGGCGAAGGCGAGGATCGGGTACACCCAGGGGGTGTCGATGCCCATGCGGATGAATCCGAGCTGCGCGGTCTCGGCCCAGACCCGGTACACGGCGGTGACGTCGCCGAGCGGCCAGCCCGGCGCGTACAGGTTCAGCAGGGCGATCCCGAGGTGCACCGCGGCGAACGCGATCCAGAGCGCGGCCCGCGCACCGAGACGCGGACGTCGGCGACGCGGGGCTGCGGGCCGGTGCCCCGCGACCTCGGTGCCGGACTCCGCCATGGCATCCGAGCCTAGCCGCGCGCCTCGCGGACCCGGCTCAGCGCTGGAGCAGTCGGCCGACGACGCCGGGAACCGCGTGGGCCACGTCGAGTGCCGTCACCGGCCCGCCGTCCCACGCGTCGCTCGCGCGCCGCGCGGCTTCCGAATGGATGACCGCGGCCGTCGCGGCCAGGTGCGTGATCGCGGCGGCGTCGTGCGACAGGCGCTCGTGGTGGGTGGCCGCGAGTGCACCGATGATGCCGCCGAGCACGTCGCCCGTTCCCGCGCTCGCGAGCCAGTGCGTCGACTCCGTCACCGTGAACCGGCTTCCGTCGGGGTCGCACACGTGCGTGACCGCGCCCTTCAGCAGGACGGCGACCCTGAGCTGCCGGGCGGTGCGCTCGGCCCAGGCCGCGGGGTCGTCGTCGATCTCCTCGACGGTGCACGGGATGTCGCGATCGTGCAGCAGGCGTGCGAGTTCGCGGTGGTGCGGCGTGATCACGGTCGGCCCGGTGTGCGAACCCACGAGATCGAGTCCGCCCGCATCGAGCACGGACGGCAGGCCGGACGCCAGGGCGTGCTGCAGGTCGCCGGCGAGGCGGAACGTGCGGTTCGACGAGTCCATGCCCGAGCCGAGCAGCCAGGCCTGCACGCGCCCGGGAACGGCGACGGTCTCCGGGCGAGCGGCCAGCACTGCCTGCCGGACCGGCCGCGGGCCGGTGAAGCGCACCATGCCGACGCCCGTGCGGTGCGCGGCCTCGACGCCGAGCACCGCGGCGCCGGGATAGTCGGGCGAACCGGTGATCACGCCGAGGACGCCGCGCCGGTACTTGTCGTCGTCCGCGTCGGGCTCGCTCAGCCAGTCGGATGCGTCGTCGAGGGTCCATTCGCGCCACGTCCCGGTTGCCATGCCCCCAACGATAGGTTGAGTGGCATGCCCTCGACCATTCCCGCGCCGATCGCCCTGTCGCCCCGAGTGGTCGTGTTCGACTACGGCGAGGTCATCTCCCGCTCCCCCTCCGACGCCGACCGCGCCGCGCTCGTCGAGCGGGCCGGAATCGCGCACGAGGGCGCGGAGGCGTTCTGGCGCGCCTACTGGGCGCACCGAGACGAGCTCGACCGCGGCACCCTCGCGATCTCCGACTACTGGGCCCGCGTCGCCGACGACCTCGGCATCGAGTGGTCCGAGGTCGACCGACACGAGCTCTGGGCGATCGACCATCGCGGATGGCTGAGCGTGGACCCGGCCACGCTCGCCGTCCTGCACGCGCTCCGCGACGGCGGCACCCGCCTCGCCCTGCTCTCGAACGCCGGCGCCGACTTCGGCGGCTGGCTGCGGCACGGCTCGTTCGCGCCACTGTTCGAGGCGGTGTTCGTCAGCGGCGAACTCCGGATGGTCAAGCCCGAGGCCGAGATCTTCGCGCACGTCATGCGCGAGCTCGGCATCACCCCCGACCAGTTGCTGTTCGTCGACAACAAGCCCGTGAACGTCGACGGCGCGATCGCGGTCGGCGGCGCCGGGCACGTGTTCACGGATGCCTCCGCCCTGGAGTCGTGGCTGCGGGAGCTCGCCGAGTGAGCCACGCCGAGCGCGACGCAGCGGTGCCCGGATCCCCCGCCCTCTTCCGTCCGATCACGATCCGCGACCTCGAGATCCGCAACCGCATCTGGGTGCCGCCGCTCTGCCAGTATTCGGTGACCGAGCGCGATGGCGTGCCGCACGACTGGCACCTGGTGCACCTCGGGTCGATGGCCGCCGGCGGCGCCGGACTCGTCATCGCCGAGGCGACCGCGGTGAACCCCGAGGGGCGGATCTCGGACTACGACACCGGTCTGTGGAACGACGAGCAGGCCGCGGCGTGGGCTCGCATCACGCGGTTCATCCGGTCGCAGGGCGCCGCCTCCGGCATCCAGCTCGCGCACGCCGGCCGGAAGGCCTCGGTCTGGCCGGAAACCGTCGACCGCCGCGGTTCGCAGCCGATCGACGAGGGCGGCTGGACGACGGTGGCGCCGTCGGCGCTCGCCTTCGACGGGCTCCGCGCGCCCGAGGCGCTCGACGAGGCGGGCATCCTCGCCGTGATCGACGACTTCCGCGCCGCCGCGCGCCGGGCCGTCGCTGCGGGCTTCGACGTGGTCGAGGTCCACGCCGCGCACGGCTACCTCGTGCACCAGTTCCTCTCACCGCTCTCGAACCTGCGCGAGGACCGCTGGGGCGGCGACCTCGAGGGCCGCGCACGCCTGCTCCTGGAGCTGGTGCGCGCCGTCCGCGACGAGATCGGCGAGCGGATGCCGCTGTTCGTGCGGTTCTCGGCGACGGACTGGGCACCCGGCGGGTGGGATGAGGAGCAGACCTCGACCGTGGCCGGCTGGGCGGCGGAAGCCGGCGCCGACTTCTTCGACATCTCGACCGGCGGCCTCGTGCGCGACGTCCGCATCCCCGTCGGGCCGGCCTACCAGGCGGCGCACGCGGAGTTCGTCCGAGGCCGCGCCGGGGTGTCGGTATCGGCGGTGGGCCGGATCACGACGCCGGAGCAGGCCGAGCAGCTCGTGGCGTCGGGCGCGGCCGACGCCGTGATGTTCGGCAAGGCGATGATGCGCGACCCGCACCTGGCGCTGCGTGCCGCCAACGCGCTCGGCGCCGACACGTCGATCTGGCCGCCGCAGTACCTCAGGGCGCGGCCCGAGGCCAACGACGGCGAGTTCTGACGCGATCGCTCAGGCGGAGGCCCGGGAGAACATGGCCCGGACCTCGTCGAACGACATGCCGACCGGCTCGGCGAGCGCGATGATGTTGCCCTCGCTGTCGTCGAACCACGCTCCGCGCTCACCCCCCGCCTCGTCGCCCATCACCATGACACCGTCGACCGTCTTGATCTCGGGGAGGTCGTACTCGTGGAAGACGACGCCCTTCTCACGCAGGGCGGCCATGTCACGGTCGAGGTCGTCGGTCATGATGGAGAAGGCGGTCGCCTTGTTGGTGCCCGCATAGTCCGACGGGTAGACGAGGACCGCGCCGGAGCCGATGGCGTAGAGCAGTCCGCCGCCCGTGTCGGTCTGCACCGGATCGAGGCCGAACACGTCGTGCCAGAAGCGCTGCGCCCGTTCGATATCGGAAGCCGCGAGCACCGCCATCGTCACGGAGTTCTCGAACATTGAGATCACCTCATCTTTCGAGTGGTGCCCGGAGTCTACGCTCCGTCCGACGCCGCCGCGTCACCCCCTCCGGGTGGCATCCTGCACCTCGCCGACGAGCTCCTCGATGATGTCCTCGAGGAACACCACGCCCGTCGTCCGCCCCTGGTCGTCGAACGCCCGGGCCAGGTGCGTGCCGAGCCGGCGCATCGAGGCGAGCGCGTCCTCGAGGTCGGTCCCGTCGAAGATCGAGACGACCCTGCGGACGCGCTTCGCGGGGATCGGCTCGTCGAACTCGTCGTCGTCGAGGTCGATCACGTCCTTCAGGTGGACGTAGCCGACGGGCTCGCCGTCACCACCCGCGAGCACGTACCGCGAGAACCCGCGGCGCGCCACCGCGCGCTCGACGTCGCTCGGCGTGGCCGCCGCAGGCAGGCAGACCAGTTCGGCCATCGGCACGGCGACGTCGCGCACCTTCTTGGTCGTGAACTCGAACGCGGCGGTGAGGGTCCCGCTCGCATCCTCGAGCACGCCCTCGCGACGCGACTGCACGACGATGGTCTGCACCTCCTCGAGCGTGAAGGTCGAGGTGGCCTCGTTCTTGGGCTGCACGCCGAAGAGCCGGAGCACGCCGTTCGCCGTGGCGTTCAGCGCGACGATCACCGGCCGGAAGACCCGCGCGGTGAACACGAGCGGCGGCGCGAGGAGCAGGACCGCACGATCGGGCAGTGAGAAGGAGAGGTTCTTCGGCACCATCTCGCCGAGCACCACGTGGAGGTAGGAGACCACCAGCAGCGCGATCACGAACGCGATCGTCGAGACCACCTCGGGCGACCACCCGGTGAGCTCGAGCGGGACCTCGAGCAGGTGGTGGATCGCTGGCTCCGACACCGTCAGGATCAGCAGCGAGCAGATCGTGATGCCGAGCTGGCTCATCGCCAGCATGAGCGTCGCGTGCTCCATCGCCCAGAGGGCGGTCTTCGCGCTGCGGCTGCCCTGCTCGGCGAGCGGCTCGATCTGCGAGCGCCGCGCGGAGATCACCGCGAACTCGGCACCGACGAAGAAGGCGTTGCCGACGAGCAGCACGAACAGCCAGGCGAGTCCGGCCCAGTCGCTCATCGTCCGACCTCCCTCGGCTCGGCGGCGGCAACGGCGGGCGCCGCGTCCTCATCCGCCTGGGTCGGCACTGTCGCCGGTGAGAACTGGATCCGGTCGATGCGACGACCGTCGAGTCGCTGCACCCGGAACGTGCCGCCCTCGACGTCGACCTCGTCGCCGATGACGGGGAGCCGGCCGAGCGTCGCCATCACGTATCCGGCGACCGTCTCGTAGGCGCCGTCCTCGGGCACGCGGATGCCGGTGCGGTCGAGCAGCTCGTCGGGCCGCAGGATGCCGGGGAAGCTCACGAACTCGCCGCGTCGAACGACGCCGGCGCGCGTGCGGTCGTGCTCGTCGGAGACCTCGCCGACGAGTTCCTCGACGAGGTCCTCGAGCGTCGCGACGCCGGCCGTGCCGCCGTACTCGTCGACGACGACGGCCATCTGGTAGCCGCGGCCGCGGAGCTCGCCGAGGAGCGCGTCGAGCTTGATGGTCTCGGGAACGCGGAGTGCGTCGGACTGCAGCGCCGATGCGGGGACGAGCTCGCGCTTCTCGCGAGGGACGGCGACGGCCTGCTTGACGTGCACGATGCCCACGACGTCGTCGAGGTCCTCGTCGTAGACGGGGAAGCGGCTGAAGCCCGTCTGGCGAGCGAGCTCGAGCACCGCCTCGGCGGGTTCGGTGCGCTTGATCGCCGCGACCCGCGGGCGCGGGGTCATGACGTCGGAGGCGTCGTGCTCCGAGAAGCGGAGCGTGCGCCCGAGCAGCGTCGCGGTGTCCTGCTCGAGGAGTCCCGCACTCGCCGAACGCCGCACGAGGCTCGAGAGCTCCTCGGCGGAGCGCGCCCCCGAGAGCTCCTCCTTCGGCTCGATGCCGACGAGGTGCAGCAGGCGGTTCGCACTGCCGTTCAGGACGGCGATGGCCGGGCGGAACACCCAGGTGAACGCCGTCTGGAACGGCATGACGACCTTCGCCGTCTGTCGCGGCAGCGCCAGCGCGAAGTTCTTCGGGACGAGCTCGCCGATGATCATCGACAGCAGGGTCGCGACGACGACCGCGGTGATCGCGCCGACGGGGCGCACGAGCGCGCCGGGCACGCCGATCGCCGCGAGCGGACCCGCGAGCAGGGACGAGATCGCGGGCTCCATCGTGTAGCCCGTGAGCAGCGTCGTCAGCGTGATGCCGAGCTGCGCGCTGGAGAGGTGCGTCGAGGTGATCTTGAGGCCCTCGATGGTGAGCCCGAGCCGGGTCTCGCCCTTGGCGCGCCGGGACTCGAGGTCGGCGCGATCGAGGTTCACGAGCGCGAACTCGCTCGCGACGAACAGGCCCGTGCCGATCGTGAGGAGGATTCCGATGCCGAGGAGTACCCACTCAGACATCCGCACCTCCGCGCGCGGTCACGGGCGAGGGTCTATGGCAGGGCGAGGTCGCAGAGGGAGGGTCGTCCATGGTCGACCCAGTATATCGGCGGATGCCGCGAGCTCCCCGAGCCGTAACGCCGCCGTCACACGCCCTACCAGCTGACCGGCAGCGCCTTGCCCTCCTCGTAGCCCGCGGCCGACTGGATGCCGACGAGCGCGCGCTCGCGGAACTCGGGCACGGAACGCGCGCCGGCGTACGTGAACGAGCTGCGCACGCCCGAGGTGATCATGTCGAGCAGGTCCTCGAGCGAGGGCCGCAGCGGGTCGAGGTAGATCGCCGACGACGAGATTCCCTCGGCGAACAGCTCCTTGCGGGCGAGCTCGTATGCGGAGAGCCGGCCGAACCGCTCCTTCACCGCCTTCGTCGAGGCCATGCCCCAGCTCTCCTTGTAGACGCGTCCCTCGGCGTCGCGCCGCAGCGTTCCCGGCGCCTCGATCGTGCCGGCGAACCAGGAGCCGATCATGACGGATGCCGCGCCGGCGGCGAGCGCGAGCGCCACGTCGCGCGGGTACCGCACGCCCCCGTCGGCCCAGACGGCCGCGCCGTGCTCGCGTGCGGCCTCGGAGGTCTCGAGCACCGCGGAGAACTGCGGGCGCCCCACGGCCGTCATCATGCGCGTCGTGCACATCGCGCCCGGCCCGACGCCGACCTTCAGGACGTCGGCGCCCGCCTCGACGAGGTCGGCGACCGCGTCGGCCGTGACGATGTTGCCCGCGACGATCGGGATGCCGAGGCCGGCGGCCTTCACCGCCCGCACGGCGCGGATCATGCCCTCCTGGTGCCCGTGCGCCGTGTCGACCACGAGCATGTCGACGCCGGCGGCCGCGAGCGCCCGCGCCTTGGCCTCGACGTCCCCGTTGATGCCGATCGCCGCCGCGACGCGCAGGCGGCCGGAGGCATCCGTGTTGGGCTCGGAGACCGTGCCCCGGAGCGCGCTGCGTCGGCTCAGCGTGCCGACCACCCGCCCGTGCTCGAGGATCGGCGCGAAGTCGATGCCCGCGTCGACCATGAGGTCGAAGGCCCGCCGGGGCGTGTCGACGTCGTCGGCGTCGAGCGACGGGATGGCGCCGTGGACGAGGTCGCCGAGGCGGGCGTCGGGCAGTGCCGTCGCGAGGCGCGTGGCCGGGATCGTGCCCGAGTACGCGCCGTCGTCGTCGTGGAGCACGATGCCGTGGCCCTCGACGGGAGGCAGCACCTCGAGCGCGTCGGCGACCGTCCGGTCGGCCGAGAACGCGTGCGGCACGTCGAACCGGGCGGGTCGGGACTTCACCCACCGGATCGCCTCGTCGAGTTCCTGCAGCGGCAGGTCCTGCGGGAGCACGCCGATCCCGCCGCGGCGCGCGAGCGTCGCCGCGAGACGCGGCCCGGTCACCGAGTTCATGTTCGCCGAGACGATGGGGATGCTCGCCCCGGAGCCGTCGTCGGGAGCGAGCGAGACGTCGAGCCGGCTCGTCACGGCCGACCGGCTCGGCACCAGGAAGACATCGGAGTAGGTGAGGTCGTGCCGCGGCGTCGTGCGATAGAACTCCATGCCCTCAGGCTATGCCCCGCTCCTCCACGCGGGGTGGGCGCCGGCGGCCGGGCCCGTGCTGGGAGGATGCTGCGATCCGCGCGCTCATCCGTTGCCCGGTGCCGGGCGTCGACGGATGGGGTTTAGGCTTGTCTGGGCGTTCCGCGTCGTGCTGCGCGCGCCACGCCGCAGGTGAGCATTCCATCAACGGAGAGAGTGGGCGAAAGGCTGTGTCGAGCCAATTGACCGGGTCGGGATCCGACGAGACCACGTCGGCGATGTTCGGAGCCAACGAATGGCTCGTGGACGAGATGTACGAGCGGTTCCTCGCCGACCCCAGTTCGGTGGACGAGACCTGGCGCGAGGTGCTCGAGCACTACCGCCAGGTGCGCACCGGCGAGACCGTCGCGGCGCCCGCGGCCCCCCCGGCGATGCCCGACGAGAACGCGCTCCACAGTGCGGCGAGCGAGCAGGCGCCCGACGCTGCGGCGCCGGTCGCCGAGCAGTCCGCGACGCCCGCTTCCGCGCCCGCGGCGGACCAGCCCGCGACGCCCGCTTCCGCGCCCGCGGCGGACCAGCCCGCGGCATCCGCCCAGGCCCCGGCGACCGCGCCGAACGCCGTCATCGGCCAGGCGCCCGCCGCCCGCACCACCTCGGTCGCTCCGCGCACCGCCCCGGTGCCGGCCGACGTGCCCGTGACGAGCCCGCAGCAGCGGGCCGACGCCGGCGAGCGCGAGGACGAGGTCGTCCCGCTCAAGGGCCTGCCGAAGACGCTCGCGGCGAACATGGACGCCTCGCTCGCCGTGCCGACCGCGACGAGCGTGCGCAGCGTGCCGGCGAAGCTCATGATCGACAACCGCATCGTGATCAACAACCACCTCCGCCGCACGCGCGGCGGCAAGGTCTCCTTCACCCACCTCATCGGCTGGGCGCTCATCCGGGCGTTGAAGGAGTTCCCGAGCCAGAACGTGTACTACTCCGAGGCCGACGGCAAGCCGGCGCTCGTGAAGCCGGCGCACATCGGCCTCGGCATCGCGATCGACATCCCCAAGCCCGACGGCACCCGTGCGCTCCTCGTGCCCGCCATCAAGCGCGCCGAGACGATGACGTTCAACGAGTACCTCGCCGCCTACGAGGACCTGGTGTCGCGTGCGCGCAAGAACAAGCTCACCGCAGACGACTTCAAGGGCGCGACGATCTCGCTCACGAACCCCGGCGGCATCGGCACGGTGCACTCGGTGCCGCGCCTGATGAAGGGCCAGGGCTGCATCATCGGCGCGGGCGCCCTCGAGTACCCGGCCGAGTTCCAGGGCGCGAGCGAGAAGACCCTCGCGAACCTCGCGATCGGCAAGACGATCACGCTCACCTCGACCTACGACCACCGGGTCATCCAGGGCGCCGGCTCCGGCGAGTTCCTGAAGAAGGTGCACGAGCTGCTCATCGGCGAGCGCAACTTCTACCAGGACATCTTCGCGGCCCTCCGCCTGCCGTACGAGCCGATCAAGTGGAACGCCGACATCTCGGTCGACATCGCCAGCGCGATCGACAAGACCGCGCGGGTGCAGGAGCTCATCAACTCCTTCCGCGTCCGCGGTCACATGATGGCCGACATCGACCCGCTCGAGTACGTCCAGCGCTCGCACCCCGACCTCGACATCGAGAGTCACGGCCTGACCTTCTGGGACCTCGACCGCGAGTTCGTCACGGGCGGGTTCGGCGACAAGCGCACCGCGCTCCTCCGCGACATCCTCGGCGTGCTCCGCGACTCGTACTGCCGCACGATCGGCATCGAGTACATGCACATCCAGGACCCGGTGCAGCGCAAGTGGATCCAGCAGCAGGTCGAGCGCAAGTACGAGAAGCCCACGCACGACGAGCAGATGCGCATCCTCGGCAAGCTCAACGAGGCCGAGGCGTTCGAGACCTTCCTCCAGACCAAGTACGTCGGCCAGAAGCGCTTCAGCCTCGAGGGCGGCGAGTCGATGATCGCGCTCCTCGACGAGGTGCTGCAGGGGGCCGCCAAGGAGGGCCTCGACGAGGTCGCCATCGGCATGGCGCACCGCGGCCGGCTGAACGTGCTCACGAACATCGCCGGCAAGACGTACGGGCAGGTGTTCCGCGAGTTCGAGGGCACCCAGGACTCGAAGGCCTTCTCGGGCTCGGGCGACGTGAAGTACCACCTCGGCACCGAGGGCACCTTCACGGCCGACGACGGCCAGCAGGTGCCGGTCTCCCTCGCCGCGAACCCGTCGCACCTCGAGGCCGTCGACGGCGTGCTCGAGGGCATCGTGCGTGCCAAGCAGGACCGCAAGCCCGTCGGCACGTACTCGGTACTGCCGATCCTGGTCCACGGCGATGCCGCGATGGCCGGACAGGGCGTCGTGGTCGAGACCATGCAGATGTCGCAGCTGCGCGCCTACCGGACCGGCGGCACCATCCACCTCGTGGTGAACAACCAGGTCGGCTTCACCACGGTCCCCGGCGACGCGCGCTCGTCGATCTACTCGACGGATGTCGCGAAGGCCATCCAGGCGCCGATCTTCCATGTCAACGGCGACGACCCCGAGGCCGTCGTCCGCGTCGCGGAGCTCGCGTTCCGCTACCGCCAGGAATTCAAGCGCGACGTCGTCATCGACCTCGTGTGCTACCGGCGCCGAGGCCACAACGAGGGCGACGACCCCTCGATGACCCAGCCGCTCATGTACAACCTCATCGAGGCCAAGCGCTCGGTCCGCAAGCTCTACACCGAGGCGCTCGTCGGCCGCGGCGACATCACGGAAGAGGAGTACGAGGAAGCCCACCGCGACTTCCAGGACCGCCTCGAGCGGGCCTTCGCCGAGACGCACGCCGCGCAGACCGGATCGATCCCGATCGTGGGCGGCCAGGCGCAGGACGCCGAGCGGGTCTCGGGCGAGCTCGAGACGACCGGCGTTTCGACCGAGGTCGTGCACGCGATCGGCGACGCCTTCATCAACAAGCCCGAGGGCTTCACGGTCCACCCGAAGATCCAGCAGCTGCTCGCCAAGCGCCAGGACATGAGCCGCAACGGCAAGGTCGACTGGGGCTTCGGCGAACTCCTCGCGCTGGGTTCGCTGCTGCTCGAGGGCACCCCCGTCCGCCTCGTCGGCCAGGATGCACGCCGCGGCACGTTCGTACAGCGGCACGCGGTGCTCCACGACCGCGTGAACGGCCAGGAGTGGCTGCCGCTGCAGTACCTCGGCGACCAGCAGGCCCGGTTCTGGATCTACGACTCGCTGCTCAGCGAGTACGCGGCGATGGGCTTCGAGTACGGCTACTCCGTCGAGCGGGCCGACGCGCTCGTGATGTGGGAGGCCCAGTTCGGCGACTTCGCCAACGGCGCCCAGACGATCATCGACGAGTTCATCTCCTCGGCCGAGCAGAAGTGGGGCCAGCGCTCGAGCGTCGTGCTGCTGCTCCCCCACGGCTACGAGGGACAGGGGCCCGACCACTCGAGCGCGCGGATCGAGCGGTACCTCCAGATGTGCGCCGAGGACAACATGACCGTCGCCCGGCCCTCGACGCCGGCGTCGTACTTCCACCTGCTCCGCCGGCAGGCGTACCAGCGCCCGCGCCGGCCGCTCGTCGTGTTCACGCCGAAGGCGATGCTGCGCCTCCGCGGCGCCACGAGCGAGGTCGAGGACTTCACCCAGGGACGCTTCGAGCCGGTGCTCGACGACGCTCGGATCACCGACAAGGGCGCGGTCAAGCGAGTCGTGTTCATGGCCGGCAAGCTCTACTACGACCTGCTCGCGGAGCTCGAGAAGAACCCGAACCCCGAGGTCGCGCTCGTGCGCCTCGAGCAGTACTACCCGTTGCCCGCGGCAGAGCTGAAGGCCGTGGCCGACGGCTACCCGAACGCCGAGCTGGTGTGGGCGCAGGACGAGCCCGAGAACCAGGGCGCGTGGCCGTTCTTCATCATCGAGACGAACAAGCTCGGCCCCCGCGAGGTGCGCCTCGTGGCGCGCACCGCGGCCGCGTCGCCGGCCACCGGGTCCGCGAAGCGTCACGCCGCCGAGCAAGCCGACCTCGTCAAGCGCGCCCTGTACTAGGCCGCTCGCCCGCCGAACGACGACACGAGCGGATGCCTCCTCCCGGAGGCATCCGCTCGTTCGCGTCCGTCCCGGCCGTCCGGCCCGGCCCGATCAGCGCGTCTCGACGGCGACCCGGTCGGCGGACTCGGACTCGCCGTCGACGGCTCGGTCGTCCGCCGACGGCTCGGGCTCGGAGGCATCCGCCGGGGCTGCGTGCGCCCCGTGGTGCCGGTCCTCCCGCGACAGGCGGCTCGGCCACCAGATCGCGCGCCCGATGTCGTACGAGACCGCGGGCACGAGCAGCGTCCGCACGAGGAAGGTGTCGAGCAGCACGCCGAAGGCGACGATGAACGAGATCTGCGCCAGGAAGAGGATCGGCAGCACTCCGAGCGCGGCGAAGGTGGCGGCGAGCACCAGGCCGGCGGAGGTGATGACGCCCCCCGTGAGCCGGAGCCCCCTGAGGATGCCCTCGCGCGTCCCGTGCCGCGATGCCTCCTCGCGCACGCGCGTCATGAGGAAGATGTTGTAGTCGACGCCGAGCGCGACGAGGAACACGAACCCGAAGAGCGGCACCGACGGATCCGCGCCGGGGAAGCCGAACACGAACTCGAACACGAGCGCCGAGACGCCGAGCGCGGCCGCGAACGAGAGCACGACGCTCGCGATGAGGATGAGCGGTGCGACGACGGCCCGCAGCAGCAGCATCAGGATCACCAGGATCGCGAGCAGGACCAGGGGGATGATGAGCCGCTGGTCGGCGACCGCGGCCTCGTTCGTGTCGAGCGCGACGGCGGTCGGACCACCGACGAGCACGTCATCGCCGACCTCGTCGAGGCGCTCCCGGAGGTCGACGACCGTGGCCTCCGCCTCGGAGGAGTCCGCCGGGTCGTCCAGGGTCGCCTGCAGCAGCACCGTGCCGTCGACCACGGTGGGGTCGGGCGCGGGGGTCCCGGGCGGGCCGAAGGCCTCGATGCCGTCCCCGGTCACGGGCGCGCTCCCGGCCGGCGAGTCCGCGGAGAGCACGGCGACGGATGCCACGCCCGGCGTGTCGAGCGCCGTCTCGGCCATCTCCTGCAGCGAGTCCTCGGGGCCGATGATCACCGCCGGGGTGCCGGACCCGCCGGGGAAGTGCTCGCTCACGAGCTCCTGGCCGTCGCGCGCCTGCGACTCGCCGAGCACGAACTCGCTGGAGGGCACGCCGTCGGCGTCGAGGCGGACGAGTCCCAGCGCCATCACGGCGAGGAGCAGTGTCGACAGGATCCACACGATCCTGGGGCGGCGCGAGACGAGGCGCCCGACGGCGCCCCAGAGCCCGCGCTCGGACGCCTCCTCGGCGTCGACCGGCGCCGCGTGCCGGCCGTGCTCGGCATCCGGCGCAGCCGGCTCGACGCGCGCGATGCGCCGCGGCCAGAATGCGACGCGCCCGGCCCACAGGAGCAGGGCCGGCAGGAGCGTGAGCGCCGCGAGCAGGGCGAACGCGATGCCGATGGCCGCGACCGGTCCCAGGATCTTGTTCGAGTTCAGCTCTGAGGCGAGCAGGATGAGCAGGCCCACGATGACGGTTCCCGCCGAGGCGGCGATCGGCTCCCAGGCGCCCTTCAGGGCCGCCCACGTGGCATCCCATTTCGTCTCGTGCTGCGCGAGCGCCTCGCGATACCGGGCGATGTACAGCAGTGCGTAGTCGGTGGCCGCGCCGATCACGAGGATGAACAGGATCCCCTGGGTCTGGCCGGACAGCAGCAGCAGGTCGGCCTTCGCGAGCTGGACCACCGTGAACACCGAGGCGGTGAGGGCGGTCACGCTCGTGAAGAGCACGATGATCGGCAGGAGCGGCGAGCGGTAGACGATGACGAGGATCACGAGGACCGCGAGCAGGGCCACGGCCAGGAGCAGTCCGTCGATGCCGGCGAACGCCGCGGCGAGGTCGGCCGTGAACCCCGCGGGGCCGGTGATCGCGGCCGTCGTCCCCTCGACGCCGTCGTCGTCGAGCAGGCTCCGCATCTCGTCCACGGTGTCCCGCGGCCCGCCCTCGCCCTCGTCGGACGGCGCGATCGAGAGCACGAACTGCGCGGCCTCGCCGTCGTCCGACGGAATGACCGGCGAGCTCTCGTCCTCGACGACGCCGTCGACCGCGACGAGGTCCTCGCGGAGTGATTCGATCCCCTCGAGCTGGTCGTCGGAGAGCTCCGTGCCGTCGTCGGAGGCGACGATGACGATGGCCGGGACGTTCTCGGAGTCGCGGAACCCGTCCTGCAGGGCGTTCACCTCCGTCGCTTCGGCGGAGGCGGGCAGGAACGACGCCTGGTCGTTCTGCTGCACGTCGGAGAGCCCTCCGAAGGCGGCCCCGCCGGCGCCGAACAGGGCGAACCAGACCAGGATCAGGACGGCCGGGATCAGGACCCGAAGCCAGGCGGGGACGCGACCCCCGGGACGTTTCGCGACGACATTCTCGTTCATCGTGCTCGACGCTACGGAACGAGGCGCACATCGTGCGTCCATCGAAAGTTCGGAAACGGACGGCCCTCGCCGCACGATCCGACCGGCGACGGCGGGCATACGCCCGCTCGGCGGGTCAGTCGGCCAGCACGTCGTGCCCGGACTGGAACGCCCGGATACGACCCAGGACCACCGTGCGGAGCTCTTCGGGGGCGCTCTCGCGGCACGCCCGCTGGACGACCTCGGTGATCGCCACGCCGACGCGCAGCTCGCTCCGGCAGTCCTCGCAGTTCGCCACATGCTCTCGGATGTCGGCAGCATCCTCGCTGCACAGCTCGTTGTGCAGGTACTCCTCGAGTTCGGCCTTCGCCTTCTCGCAGCCGCAGTCGGTCATTTCGCGCTCCTGGTGGATCGGGTCGCCGGCTGCGTCGTGGCGAAGCCCCGCTCGCTGGCGTAGTCGGCGAGGGACTCGCGTAGCATCCGCCGGCCACGGTGCAGGCGACTCATCACGGTCCCGATCGGGGTGTTCATCATGTCGGCGATCTCCTGGTAGGAGAACCCCTCGACGTCGGCGAAGTAGACGGCCAGCCGGAAGTCCTCGGGCAGGGCCTGCAGCGCGTCCTTGACCGCCGAGTCGGGCAGGTGGTCGATGGCCTCGGCCTCGGCCGACCGGCTGGAGGCCGCCGTGGTCGACTCGGCGCCCCCGAGCTGCCAGTCCTCCAGGTCGTCGATCGTGCCCTGGTAGGGCTCGCGCTGCTTCTTGCGGTAGCTGTTGATGAAGGTGTTCGTGAGGATCCGGTAGAGCCACGCCTTGAGGTTCGTGCCCTGCCGGAACGAGGCGAACGCCGCATAGGCCTTCACGAACGTCTCCTGCACGAGGTCCTGCGCGTCGGCGGGGTTCTTCGTCATGCGCAGCGCCGCCGCGTAGAGCTGGTCGATGAACGGCAGCGCCTGCTCCTCGAACAGCGCACCGAGGTCGCGCGTGTCATCGCCGGGCCGCTCGTCGTTCAGCGTCTCGTCGGCAGGGGTCGCAGTGTCGTCGCCGCTCATCAGGGGCCATCCTAGATCGTCGGTCTCCGAGACGACCGGGCGATCGAGTACTGCGAGGGACACGCACCGTCTCCTTCCTGCTCACGGACGCTACTGTTGGTAACCGATGCAGATCTCGAGGTATTCCGCTCCGGAGTTCGATCCGTACGGCGACAATCGCCAGACCGAGACGGATGACGGATGGCGCGCGCCCGTGGCATCCGGTCCGCTCTCGGCCACGCTGTCCCTGCCCGGCTCGAAGTCCCTCACGAACCGCGAGCTGGTGCTGGCCGCCCTGGCCGACGGCCCGTCCACGCTCCGAGCGCCGCTCTGGTCGCGCGACAGCGAGCTCATGGTCGAGGGCCTGCGCGCCCTCGGCGTCGGCTTCGAGCGGATGCCGGGCGCCGGCGGGTTCGGCGACGACCTCCGCGTGACCCCGGCCGACGAGCTGTTCGGCTCGACGACGATCGACTGCGGCCTCGCGGGCACGGTCATGCGCTTCCTGCCGGCCGTGGCGGCGCTCGCCCTCGGGCCGACGACATTCGACGGCGACGCCTCGGCGTACCGCCGCCCGATGCGGGGGGTCATCGAGGGCCTGCGCGGCATCGGCGTCGACCTCGACGACGACGGCCGCTGGGCGCTGCCGTTCACGGTGCACGGCACCGGGCGCGTCGAGGGCGGCGAGCTCACGATCGACGCATCGGCGTCGAGCCAGTTCGTCTCCGGGCTGCTGCTGTCGGCGCCGCGGTTCGAGCGCGGGCTCGACCTGACGCACTCGGGTGAGCGGCTGCCGAGCCTGCCGCACATCGAGATGACGATCGACGCGCTCGCCCGTCGGGGCGTCGAGGTCGAGCAGCCGTCGGTCGGCCGCTGGTCCGTGGCACCCGGCCCGATCGCCGCACGCGACGTCGACATCGAACCCGACCTCTCCAATGCCGCGCCGTTCCTCGTCGCCGCGCTCGTCGCGGGCGGGTCGGTGACGATCTCGGGCTGGCCCGACGAGACGACCCAGGTGGGCGCGCAGCTGGTCGACCTGCTCCCCCGCTTCGGCGCCCGGGTCGAGCGATCCGGCGACCGCGTCACCGTGGGCGCGCCCGAACCGACCGCCGGCGGCCGCGGCATCCGCGGGGTGGACCTCGACCTCTCCGAGGCGGGCGAGCTCGTCCCGAACCTCGTCGCCCTCGCGGCGTTCGCCGACGAGCCCAGCACCATCACCGGCATCGGGCACATCCGCCACCACGAGACCGACCGCCTCGCCGCGCTCGCCGCCGAGCTGAACGGGCTCGGCGGGAACGTCACCGAACTCGAGGACGGGCTGCGCATCGAACCGGCGCAGCTCCACGGCGGCGAGTGGAAGGCGTACGAGGACCACCGCATGGCGACGACCGGCGCGATCGTCGGGCTCGCCGTCGACGGCGTCGTCGTCGACGACGTCGGCTCGACGTCGAAAACGCTCCCGCAGTTCACCGAGCTCTGGGAGCGGATGCTCGGATGAGCTGGTGGGACACGGACGACGAGGACGAGGAGTACGAGGAGTACGACGAAGCCGACGTCCGGATCCGCCCCAACCGGCGCGGCAGTCGTCCGCGGACGAAGGTGCGGCCCGAGCACGCCGACGCCGAGACGGGCTTCGTGCTCGGCGTCGACCGCGGGCGTTACACCCTGCTCGTCGACGAGGGCACCGACGACGAGCGGGAGATCACCGCGGCCAGGGCGAGCGAGCTCCGCCGCAAGTCGGTGGTGACCGGCGACCGCGTCGACCTCGTCGGCGACACGACCGGCGACGAGGGCACGCTCGCCCGGATCGTCCGCATCCAGGAGCGCACGACGCTCCTGCGGCGCAGTGCCGACGACACCGACGCCGTCGAGCGGGTCATCGTCGCGAACGCCGACCAGATGCTCATCGTCATCGCCGCGGCGAACCCCGAGCCCCGGGTCCGGCTCGTCGACCGATACCTCGTCGCCGCGTACGACGCGGGCATCGCCCCGCTCGTGTGCGTGACGAAGACCGATCTCGCCGATCCGGCGCCGTTCCTCGCGAACTTCGCGGGGCTCGACCTGCCCGTCTTCCTCAGCCGCACCGACGACATGCCGCTCGAGGCGATCTCCGACCGACTCGTCGGCCATCGCACGGTGTTCGTCGGCCACTCCGGTGTCGGCAAGTCGACGCTCGTCAATGCGCTCGTGCCCGACGCCAACCGCGCCACCGGCCACGTCAACGTCGTCACCGGTCGCGGCCGGCACACGTCCTCCTCGACCGTGTCGTTGCGACTCGAGCACGACGGCCGCACGGGGTGGGTCATCGACACGCCCGGCGTGCGCTCGTTCGGGCTCGGCCACGTCGACCCGGCCAACATCCTCGGCGCGTTCGCCGACCTCGCACGTGTCGCCGAGGACTGCCCGCGCGGATGCACGCACCTGCCCGACTCACCCGACTGCGCCATCATCGAGGCGGTCGAGGCCGGTGGACTCGGCGAGTCCGGGCGCGTGCGGCTCGACTCGCTGCAGCGGCTCCTCGCGACGTTCGCCTGAGGGCCACAGGCGGATGCCGCGCCAGGCGCGACACGCGGCATCCGTCGGCCTGCCTACGATTGAGGCATGACCGACGTACGACTCGCCGCCGGCGACCTCGCGCCAGACTTCACCCTCCCCGACCAGGACGGCTCGCCCGTCACGCTCTCCTCGCTCCGCGGACAGCGGGTCGTGCTCTACTTCTACCCGGCCGCGATGACGCCCGGCTGCACGACCGAGGCGTGCGACTTCCGCGACAACCTCAACTCGTTCGCGGGCGCCGGCGTGCGCGTCGTCGGCGTCTCGAAGGACGAGGTTCCGAAGCTCAAGGAGTTCGCCGACCGCGACGGCCTGAACTTCCCGCTCCTCTCCGACACCGACCTCGCGGTGCAGCAGGCATACGGGGCCTGGGGTGAGAAGCAGCTCTACGGCAAGACCGTCACGGGCTCGATCCGCTCGACCTTCCTCATCGACGAGGAGGGCCGGATCGCCAAGCCCATGTACAACGTCAAGGCGACCGGACACGTCGCGCGGATCCGGAAGGAGCTCGGCCTCGACGGCTGAACCGGACGGACGCGCTCACCGACGGGCGGTCGTCGCGCTGCGACGGCCGCCCGTCGCGGCCGCTCGCTGGAGACGCCGCGTCCGTCAGCTCGTCGCCGCGTCCTCGGGCCGGGCGTAGAGCGCCCGCACGGGCGGCCAGAGCAGGAGGCCGGTCACCGTGATCGCGGGAACGAGCAGCAGCCATCCGACGTCCGGACGGGCGAACAGCCCCTGGAACGCGCCGACGGCGATCGAGAGCTGCAGTACCTGCCAGACGATGGCGGCGGCACGCGACCAGGGCGCGCGACGAGCGGATGCCACGGCGATCGCACTCACCCAGGCGGCGGCGATCGCCACGAGCACCACGAGCGCGATGGCGGTCGCGAACGACGACGGCTGCAGCACGAGCAGGTCGACGACGAGCCAGACGAGGACCGCGATCAGCGCTCCGGCCTCGGCGAACAGCAGGGCGACGACGGTCACGAACGCGGCGCGCACGCCGCCCGGATTCACAGACATCTCCCGAAGAGCACTCTTGATTCGCTTCCCTCGCTATGCGACCATTTATGAGGCCGAATTGATGCTCACAGGGACGTGAGCCGATCGCTTCCCACGATCCTACTTCCCGAGATTCGGCTTTCCCCCTGCAGCACCGCCGGTTCCCGGCTGCGCACGCGTGCGCCCGCTGCGAACCGATGAAACAAGGAGCATCTACATGGATTGGCGCGATAAAGCCGCCTGCCTCACCGCTGACCCGGAACTCTTCTTCCCCGTCGGCAACACCGGTCCGGCCGTCGACCAGATCGAGAAGGCCAAGGCGGTCTGCGCCCGATGCACCGTCACCGAGATCTGCCTGCAGTACGCCCTCGAGACCGGTCAGGACTCGGGCGTCTGGGGCGGTCTCAGCGAGGATGAGCGCCGCGCCCTGAAGCGCCGCGCCGCCCGCGCACGTCGCGCCGGCTGACGCCGGCGCGCTCCGCGCGCCCGGGCTCCGACGGAGCCGACCCCGCAGGTCGCGCGACCTCCCCGCAGCACCCGGACCGGACGGCACCCGCGATCGCGCGGGTGCCGTCCGCACGTTCGGGTCAGGCCTTCGTGATCCAGCGCAGCGGCACCTCGATGGTCACCTCGGTGCCGCTGCCGACCACGGTATGCCAGTCGATCGTGCCGCCGAGCTCGCCCTGGATGAGCGTGCGGACGATCTGGGTGCCGAGCCCCTCGCCCACCTTGCCCTCGGGCAGGCCGGAGCCGCTGTCGCGCACCTGCACGGTCAGGACGGTCTCGGAGCGGTTCGCGATCACCTCGACATCGCCCTCCTGCCCCGCGAGGCCGTGTTCGACCGCGTTCGTGACCAACTCGGTGAGTGCGAGTGCGAGCGGCGTGGCGTACTCGCTCGGCAGCACGCCGAAGTTCCCGGACTTCTTCGGGTGCGCGGTCGTGTTGTGCGCGGCGGCCACCTCCGCGACGAGGAGCAGTGCGCGGTCGAACACCTCGTCGAAGTCGACGTTCTGCGTGAGCCCCTCCGAGAGCGTGTCGTGCACGACCGCGATCGCGCCGACCCGGCGCATCGCCTGCGTCAGCGCATCGCGCGCCTCGTCGGAGTGGGTTCGGCGCGCCTGGATCCGCAGGAGCGATGCGACGGTCTGCAGGTTGTTCTTGACGCGGTGGTGGATCTCGCGGATCGTCGCATCCTTCGTGATGAGCTCCTGCTCCTGGTGGCGGAGCTCGGTCACGTCCCGGGTGAGCACGATCGCGCCCGTGCGCTCGCCGCGACGCCGGATCGGGATGGCGCGCAGCGATACCGTGACCCCCCGCGACTCGACGTCGGTGCGCCACGGCGCCCGCCCGGTCACCACCAGCGGAAGGGACTCGTCGACGTCGAGCTTGCCGCTCAGCAGGCGCGTCGCCACGTCGGCGAGCGACTGCCCCTCGAGCTCGTCATCGAAGCCCATGCGGTTGAAGGCCGACAGCGCGTTCGGGCTCGCGAACGTCGTGACGCCGTCGACGTCGAGCCGGATCAGGCCGTCGGAGGCCCGGGGCGCCCCGCGACGCGGCCCCGTCGGCGCACCGAGGTCGGGGAAGTCCCCCGAGCCGATCATCTGGAACAGCTCGTCGGCGCAGTCGTTGAACGTCAGCTCCTGCCGGCTCGGGGTGCGCGTGGAGCCGAGGTTGGTGTGCCGCGTGATCACGGCCACCGGGTCGGGTGCGAGCGCGGTACCGGTCACGGACAGGCGGCGCATCACGGGCACCGCGCGCACGCGCGTGGGCATCTCCTCGTACCAGTCGGGGGCCGACGACTCCTGGATCGTGCGCGTGCCGAAGGCCTCCGAGACGAGCTCGCGCCACTCGGTCCGAATGCCCTGACCGACGAAGTCGCGGTAGAACAACGTCGCTGCGCTGGAGGGTCGGGAATGGGCGACTGCGACGAAGCCGTCGTCGCCCGATGGCACCCAGAGCACGATGTCGGCGAAGGCGAGATCGGCGAGGAGCTGGAGGTCGCCGACGAGCATGTGCAGCCATTCGACATCGGCCTGGCTGCTGCGCCCCTGGGCGAGGACGAGGTCACTGAGGGTCGACACGCGTCAAGCGTACCCACCCGAGCGGATGCCTCAGACCGGGACCGCACGACGCCGCAGCGCGCCGAACCGACCTCCGGCACGCCTCGGGGCGGCGGGCGGCGGGAGCAGTCGCTCGTCGACGTACGATCGCAAGGCCCCCCGGAGCGGAGAGCGCGGGGCGGCGTCTCGCAGCGTGCGCGCCGTGAGGATGGCCGCGTCCGTCGCCCGACCGTCGTGCGGAAGCAGGACGGCGTCGCCGAGCCCCGCGAACCGACGCAGCGTCTGCCGGACCTGCGCGTGGGCGTCGATCCCGAGCGCGCTGGTGCGCACGCGGTTCACCACGACGTCGATGCGCTCGGGATCGACGTGCTCGACGAGTTCGGCGTGCCCGCGGAGCAGCCTCGACAGGCCGACGGGGTCGGCGAGCCCGATGGCCACGACCCGATCGGCGGCGGCGAGCGCCGAGAACGTCGCGGCGTTGCGCCGCGGAGCGAACGGGTCGCTCGTGAGCTCCTCGTCGCGTTCGAGGCTGAACCCGACGTCGACCACGACGAACTCGAAGCGGGCGCGCATGACCCTGAGCGCCTCGTCGACGCGCTCCTGGGACAGCTCGGGCCAGCGGCTCGGCCCGACCAGCCCCGTGAAGACGTCGAACGACGCCCGCGGCGACGAGTAGCGCTGGGCGATGCGCTCGAGCTCGACGCGGTCGAGCGCGCCGGACCCGGCGAGCCGGCAGGCCGATGCGAAGCCCGGCGCCTCGTCGAGCAGCCCCAGCGCGGGCGCGATGGCGCCGCCGTACGGGTCGGCGTCGACGAGCGCCACCAGGTGCCCGGCACCGGCGAGCTCGGCGGCCACGCCGACCGCGGTCGTGGTCCGCCCCGGCGCACCGGACGGACCCCACACCGCGATCACGCCGGGGAACTCGGCGCGGACCGGCGATTCCGGAGCGCCCGACGCATCGCCGAGCCGGGACGGGAGCGCCGGTCCGCCCGCGAGGAGCGCTTCGAGTTCGGCCGGTTCGACGTCGGAATCGAGCACCTCGTGCAGCCCGATGCGATGCGCCTCGGCGCGATCGCGCTCGGTCGAGGCCAGGGCGATGAGGCGGATGCCCCTCCGGTCGCAGGCGGCGAGGAGTTCGGCGTCGAGCGTCGCCGCTCCCGCGCCGACGACGACCACGTCGGGTCCGAGCGCGTCGAGGCAGTCGAGCACGTCGCGCCGACCGACCACGCGCGCCACGATCACGTGGCCGGCCTCGACCAGTTCGGCCAGGACGCGGTCCTCGACCGAGGGATCGAGGGCGAGGGCGAGCCGCGCCATCAGTCGCCGCTCGATGCGAGTGCCGATGCCGGAACGAGGTCGATGGCATCGCCGGACGCGAGTGCCTCGAGCAGCGCGGCCGTCTTCGCTCGCGGGATCGACAACTCGACGCTCGGACCGTCGCCCGCGACCATGGCGTCGCCCTCGAGCACCGCCGCGACCTCGGCGCCCGAGACGAGGACGACGGGCGGCTCGAACACGCCTCGCTCGACCTCGCCGGCGGCCCAGACGTCGACCACCGCCCCGGGTGCGATCTCGCGTGCGAGCGGGCCTCGGCTCGGCACGACGACGGTCGCGGTCCCGGCGGCGTCGACCTCGGTCACGGATGCCGCGGGCACCAGTTCACCCGCTCGGACCGTGCGCGTCACGATGAGCCCGTCGCCGGGCACGTCGCCCGGCGCCAGGTAGCCGTCGGCCAGGCCGCCGAGCCGTACGGACTGGACCCGGAGGTCGTCGAGCGTGACCCGCGAGCCGGCGGTGACCGTCGTCGGAGCGACCAGCACCTCGGTCGTGTCGTCGAGCGACTCGACGAGCGCCCACACCCCGATCGTCGACCCCGCCACCAGCACGAGCCCGAGGAGCAGTCGCGGGTCCATCCGCCGCCGCTCCCCGGCCGGACGTGTCGGACGTTCCGCCATCGCTGCTCCTCTCGCGGCCGCGACCCGGCCTGCGACCACGACCCATCGTCGCCGGAGTCCGAGAGGACGCCGTGAAGTTATCCACACGACACGTGGTCGGAGCGGCACGCGCCGATACTTGAGGGATGGTCCACCACGCTGCCGGAGAGCCGCTCGGCCGCTTCCTCACCATCGCCGACACGGCGGAGGTGCTCGCGGTCGACGTCGAGGCCGTGCACGAGCTCGTGATGTCGGGCGAGCTCCCCGCGATTCGCGTCGGCGACCGCGGGCCGTGGCGCATCGAGCGATCCCAGCTCGAGGCCTTCATCGAACTGCGCTACGAGTCGACCCGGCGCGAGGTGGCGTGGAACGAGGGCGAGTACGCCAACGTGATCGAGTTCTCCGGGGTCCGTCCGGCCGGGCTGCGCCCGGTGGACTGACGCCCGGTCACCGGGCGGACCGACGTCCGATCAGGCGCCGCCGCTCGAGACAACGGCGGTGATCCGCGCGAACGGGACGAGGCGGTAGCCGCGGACCTCGCGCTCGCGCCGAGGCGCGCCGGGGTCGTGCACCGCGAGGTCGAGGTGGTCGGCGGCGACGCGGTCGATCGTGCCGTGCACCCGACCGTCGATGGTGCGGACCTCGACGCCCATACGACGGCGCCCGAGGTCGCGAAGTGCGAACGCGAGGCCGATGCGTTCGACGAGCCCGCTCGGCGCGGAGCGGGCAGCGAGGCTCTCCTCGACCTGCCGCCGGCTCGCGGACACCGCCGCGATCGCGGAGACCGGCACCACGCACTGGGCGCCGGGCGGTCCGCCGTCGACGCCGCCGATCCAGTCGCGCCCGAACGCGGTCGGGCGCAGCTGCACGGAAGTCGCGTCGACGAGTTCGAGTCGGACGGCTCCCCCGTCGGCCGCGGCCATCGCCGCGATCCGCTCGCGCAGTCCGAGGCGACCGATGCGCGCCCGCTCGGATTCGATGGCGAGCGCCCGCTCCTCTTCACGACGGTCATGGTCGAGCTGCGTCTCGAGGTCGTCGAACAGCCGATCCCACCGCATGGGTCCGACGCTAGCCCCGGGATCCGGCGAATCGACGCGGTTCTCCACAGCCGACGTTTTCCCTTGACACCCGCACTCCGACGCCCCTACCGTTCGATCTAGACCACCCGAACACCCCCGAAAAGGGGACACTCGCGTCGGACCCCCGCCGATCGCCCAGCCCTACTGGAGCCGTCATGACCGCACGCCAGACCGGCGCGCCTCGCAGCGCCGCGATCCACGGGACGAGCGCCCGTCGCCTCGACCTCGACGACTACTTCGCCCGGCAGCGCGCGGGTCGCGCCGAGCTCCCCGACCCTGAGCCGCTGCTGCGGAACCTCACCCACTGCGTCATCGAGGTGCTCGCCGGCGCCCGCGACCTCGAGCAGCTCGCGCGCTGGGTCACCGACGACGTCTACCGGAACCTGTCGAAGCGCGTCGTCCTCGCGGCGCGGGCACGGCGCGTCAAGGGGCTCGTGCCGCAGCGGCCGGCCTTCACGGTGGGCCGCGTCCACCTCGCCGAGCCGGCCGACGGCATCGTCGAGGCGGTCGTCATGGTGCACCAGCGCGCCAGGTCCCGCGCCGTCGCCATCCGCCTCGAGGGGCTCGACCAGCGCTGGCGGGCGAGCGTCATCAGCGTGCTCTGAGCCGACGTGTGCGGCCGACCACCGCGTTCCGCCCCGCGCGGCGCGGTGTCGTCCAATAGGCTCGTGCGATGGAGCGCACGTCGGCGCCGACCGGTCGTATGTCCCGGCTGATCGACGCCGTGGCATCCGTCGGCTTCGCCATCGAGGACGACGACGACCGCCGCATGGAGAAGTCGGTCCTCACCTTCACCGCCCTGTTCACGGCCCTCGTCGTGACGCCCTGGGCGGTGTTCTACTACACGATCGGCCGGCCGGTGGCCGCGGCCGTCCCGACGTTCTACGTGCTCATGACGATCGTCGGCCTCCTCGTCCTGCGTCGCCGGCATGAGGACCGGTTCCTGCGCGCCTCGCAGTTGGCCATGTTCCTCGCACTGCCGCCCCTCGTGCACGTCGCTCTCGGCGGGTTCGTGCAGAGCAGCGCGGTCATCCTCTTCTCGCTCGCCGCGCCGATCGGCGCGCTCTCGTTCACGCGCGTACCGCGCCCCTGGATCGTGTTCGCCGTCTTCACGGGGATCGTGCTGGCGCTCGTCCCCCTCGAACCCGCGCTGCAGTCGATGGTGCCGCCCCTCGACACGACGGTCGTGACCGTCTTCTTCGCGGTCAACATCGTCTCGATCTCGACCATCATGTTCGTCGCCATGGCCTCGTACGTGCGCTCCCGCGACCGGCTCGCCGCCGCGCTCGCGGCGGAGCGCGATCGCACCGACCGACTCCTCCGCAACGTCCTGCCCGACGAGATCGCGGACCGCCTCGTGGCGGGCGAGCGACCGATCGCCGATCGCTACGATCGCGTCGGCGTCCTGATCGCCGACATCGTCGACTTCACGAGCCTGTCCGAGTCCGTGTCGGCCGACGACCTCGTGCACGACCTGAACGAGCTGCTCCGCGACTTCGACGCCCTCGCCGCCGCGCTCGGGGTGACCAAGGTGAAGACGATCGGCGATGCCTACCTGGCCATCTGCGGCGGTCCGTCGAGCGCCGCGGACTTGGCCGCGCTCGCCGACCTCGGACTGGGGTTCCGGCAGATCGCGGCCACCCATGCGATCGGCGGTCGCAGCGGCATCCGCCTGCGCATCGGCATCGACGTCGGACCGGCGGTCGCCGGCGTGATCGGCGAGTCGCGCTTCCTCTGGGACGTGTACGGGGCGACCGTGAACAGCGCCAGTCGGATGCAGTCGACCGCACCGCCCGGCGCGATCCAGGTGACCGACCGAGTCGCTGCGGCGCTGGGGACCGCGTTCGCCCTGACCGAGCGCGGCGTGATCGAGGTCAAGGGGCTCGGACCCGTGCACACGTCGTACGTCGAAGGGCGACGCCGTCCCGACTGATCGGGCGTCCTCGCCGTGCGGCCCGGTGACCTCCAGCCGGTGCTCGAGATGCCCCGAACGCGACGGACGGCCCGGGTCGCCCCGGGCCGTCCGCCTGCGTCAGGGGGTCAGCGACCCCGCCGCTCCTGCGCGCGACGCTCCTGGCGGTTCATCGGGCCGGCCTCGCCGTCCTGTCGCTGGCCGAACGCGCCGCGCGCGGCGGGCGCCTGCGGCTGCTGCGGCTCGCCGGGCTGTTGCTGCTGGGCCACCGCGCGACGGGCGCGTTGGGTCGCCGCCTGCTGCAGCTGGCCACGCTGGTTGCGCACCTCGACGCCGCCCGAGTCGCTCGGCGCGGTGTAGCTGAGCTTCTCCTCGGGTGCGGTCGGGCGCTGGAGGCCCTTGGCCTCGATGCGCGGGCCGGCGACGCCGGCCTGCGGTGCGACCTCGACCTCGAGGTTGAACAGGAAGCCGATGGTCTCCTCGCGGATCGAGCCCATCATCTGCTGGAACATCGCGTAGCCCTCGCGCTGGTACTCCACGAGCGGATCGCGCTGCGCCATCGCGCGGAGGCCGATGCCGTCCTTCAGGTAGTCCATCTCGTAGAGGTGGTCGCGCCAGCGACGGTCGATGACCGAGAGCACGACCCGGCGCTCGAGTTCGCGCATCGCGGGGCTGCCGAGCTGCTGTTCGCGACGCTCGTAGGCGAGCTTCGCATCGGAGAGGATCTCGCGACGGACGAAGTCGCGATTCACGCGCCCCTTCTCGCCCGCCTCGGCGACGACCTCGTCGATCGTGATGCCGATCGGGTAGAGCGTCTTGAGCTCGGCCCAGAGCGCGTCGAAGTCCCACTCGTCCGGGGATCCGGCCGCCGTGTGCTCATCGAGCACCTCGTCGACGACCTGCTCGAGGAAGCTCTGCACGCGGTCGTGCAGGTCGTCGCCCTCGAGGATGTGCCGCCGGTCGGAGTAGATCGCCTCGCGCTGGCGGTTCAGGACGTCGTCGTACTTCAGGACGTTCTTGCGGATCTCGG
Organism: Agromyces excoecariae; assembly: GCF_051715505.1. Classification (NCBI taxonomy): domain Bacteria; kingdom Bacillati; phylum Actinomycetota; class Actinomycetes; order Micrococcales; family Microbacteriaceae; genus Agromyces; species Agromyces excoecariae. The sequence continues at coordinate 104,344 of NZ_JBPSLA010000011.1, forward strand.
CGTTGCGCGCCTCGACCTGCGACTGCGCCGAGCGGATGGCACGGGTGACGACCTTCGACTCGATCGCGACGTCGTCGGGGACACCGCGCGACATGAGGCTCTCGGCCGCGCCCGCGTTGAACAGGCGCATGAGGTCGTCGGTGAGCGAGAGGTAGAAGCGGCTCTCTCCGGGATCGCCCTGGCGACCCGAGCGACCACGCAGCTGGTTGTCGATACGACGCGACTCGTGGCGCTCGGTGCCGAGCACGTACAGTCCGCCGGCGTCGAGGACCTTCTGCGCCTCACCCGAGGTCTCGTCCCGGATCTGCTCGAAGACCTCGTCCCAGGCCGCCTCGTACTCCTCCGGCGTGTCGACGGGGCTGAGTCCGCGCTCGTGCATCTTCTGCACCGCGATGAACTCGGCGTTCCCGCCGAGCATGATGTCGGTGCCGCGGCCGGCCATGTTCGTGGCGACGGTGACGGCGCCGTAGCGACCCGCCTGGGCCACGATCGCGGCCTCCCGTGCGTGGTTCTTCGCGTTCAGCACCTCGTGCCGCACGCCCTTCTTGGCCAGCAGGCGCGAGAGGTACTCGCTCTTCTCGACGCTGGTCGTGCCGACGAGCACCGGCTGGCCCTTCTTGTGCCGCTCGACGATGTCCTCGACGACCTGGGCGAACTTCGCCTCCTCGTTCTTGTACACGAGGTCGGGCTGGTCGAGGCGGACCATCGGCTTGTTCGTCGGGATCGGGACGACGCCGAGCTTGTACGTGGACATGAACTCGGCGGCCTCGGTCTCGGCCGTGCCGGTCATGCCGGAGAGCTTGTCGTACAGGCGGAAGTAGTTCTGCAGGGTCACGGTCGCGAGGGTCTGGTTCTCGGCCTTGACCTGGACGCCCTCCTTGGCCTCGATCGCCTGGTGGATGCCCTCGTTGTAGCGACGGCCGACGAGGATGCGGCCGGTGTGCTCGTCGACGATGAGCACCTCGCCGTTCATCACGACGTAGTCCTTGTCCTTCTTGAACAGGGCCTTCGCCTTGATCGAGTTGTTCAGGAAGGAGATCAGCGGCGTGTTGGCGGACTCGTAGAGGTTGTCGATGCCGAGGTAGTCCTCGACCTTCTCGATCCCGGGCTCGAGCACGCCGACGGTGCGCTTCTTCTCGTCGACCTCGTAGTCCTCGCCCGAGACGAGGCGCTTGGCGAGGTTCGCGAACTCGGTGAACCACCGGTTCGCCTCACCCGAGGCCGGGCCGGAGATGATGAGCGGCGTGCGGGCCTCGTCGATGAGGATCGAGTCGACCTCGTCGACGATGGCGAAGTAGTGCCCGCGCTGCACCATGTCGGCGGCCTGCCACGCCATGTTGTCGCGGAGGTAGTCGAAGCCGAACTCGTTGTTCGTGCCGTAGGTGATGTCGGCGGCGTACTGCTCGCGTCGCACGGCAGGAGTCTGGCCGGCGACGATGCAGCCGGTCGTCATTCCGAGCGCGCGGAACACGCGGCCCATGAGCTCCGACTGGTAGCTCGCGAGGAAGTCGTTGACCGTGACGACGTGCACGCCGCGACTGGTGAGCGCGTTGAGGTAGGCCGCGGTCGTCGCCACGAGCGTCTTGCCCTCGCCGGTCTTCATCTCGGCGATGTTGCCGAGGTGGAGGGCCGCGCCGCCCATGAGCTGCACGTCGAAGTGCCGGAGGCCGAGGGTGCGGCGGCTCGCCTCGCGGACGGCCGCGAAGGCCTCGGGCAGGAGGTCGTCGAGCGACTCCCCGTTGCCGTAGCGCTCCCGGAGCTCCACCGTCTCGTGCTTGAGCTCCTCGTCGCTCAGCGCCCGGAAGTCGTCTTCGAGGGCGTTGATCGCGGCGGCGTAGTTCTCGAGCCGCTTGAGTGTGCGACCCTCGCCGACGCGGAGGACCTTTTCCAGAATCGAAGCCACGAACTGCTCTCCCGTTGTCGTTCAGGCGTGCGACGTCGGGGTGGGGCACCCGCGCACGCCGGAGGATCCGCCTTGCCGACGGTCATCATAGCCATGCTACTGGGCAGTGGACTGGGCGACGGCCCCGGGCCGACGCGCAACGCGTCGGTGTCCGGGGCCGTCGACGGGTCGGCGGACGCTCGTCAGGCGCTCGTGCGCGCGAGCCCGAGCGCTTCGGCCGCTTCGGCCTGGTCGGCCTGGGCGTGCTCGTCGAGGCCGATCACGCCGTAGTCCCAGCCCTTGCGGCGGTACACGACGCTCGGCCGGTGGTTCTCCGAGTCGATGAAGAGGTAGAAGTCGTGGCCGACGAGCTCCATGTGGTACAGCGCGTCGTCGACGGTCATCGGTGTCGCCGCGAAGACCTTGCGGCGGATCACCACGGGCGAGTAGTCCTCGTCCTCCTCGGCCGCGGGCTCCTCGCCCACGATCGGGATGTTGCCGGTGCGGACCTTCTCGAGGATCTCGACGTCCGCGGCCTGCACGCCCATGTCGGCGAAGCCGGCATCGGTGGCTTCGCGGAGCGAGGTCGGGCGGCGGTTGCCGCCGCGGTGCACCTTGCGTCGGTCCTTCGCGCGGCGGATGCGCTCGAGGAGCCGCCCGAGCGCGACGTCCAGCGCCGCGTACTTGTCGGCCCCGTCGGCCTCGGCGCGGACCACCGGGCCCTTGCCGACGAGGGTGAGCTCGACCCGGTCCAGGCCGGAGGTGTTCCCGTTCTTCTCGTTGTGACGGCTGACCTTGATGTCGAGCGAGATGGCTCGTTCGGACAAGCTGGAGACCTTCTCGGCCTTCTCGGCCGCGTAGGCGCGGAATCGATCGGTGACTTCCAGGTTTCGTCCGACGATGTTCAGTTCCATGTCAACCTCCATCCACCGGCGTGTCACCCGGTTCTGAAGGGGTGGTACGACCACGCCTGTCCTGACACCGTAGCCCCCGAGGTGGCGGATGTCACGGGCCGATGCTCACGCGTCCGCATCTGCTCGGGCGATTCGCAGGCGCGTCCGGGCGAGCACCGAGATCGCGTCCACCGAACCCCCTGCCTCGCGGATCGCGCGCGTCGCGTCGGCGAGGGTCGAGCCGGTCGTCACGATGTCGTCGACGAGCACGAAGCGGCGTCCGGCGAGCGGCCGCCGGGCCACGAAGGACCCTTCCGAGTTCGCCCTGCGCGCCTCGCGACCGAGCACCGCCTGGTCGACGCGCGCGCCGGCGCGCAGCACGTCGACCGGCGCGAACCCCGCGTGACGGACGAGCATCCGGACCGGCTCGTAGCCGCGAACCCGCCTCGCGCCAGCGGTCGACGGCACGACCGCGATCTCCCGCGGCCTCGCGTCGAGGGCGCCGACGGCGGCCGCGAGGCACTGGCGCAGCGAGCTTCCGAGCACTCGCGCGGCATCGGTCCTCCCCTCGTCCTTGAAGGCGCGGATGACGCGTGCCGCCGTTCCCCCGTAGTCGAGCGCGGCCCACGTCTCGGGGCCTGCGCCCTGCGACTCGGTGCGGAACGGCTGCGCGACGAGTGCGCCGCGGCATCCGTCGCAGAGCCCGCGGTCGGGCTCGCCGCACCCGGCGCACGCGATGGGGAGGAGGAGCGCGAATGCGTCGAGGAGGGCTTCCGGAGCGCGCCCCCTCGACGCTCGCGCGGCGGGGATCGTCATCCCGGCAGCGTGCCGCGGACCACGCGCGACCGACCGGCCTCCGCGATGGTCGGGGGCGACGCGTCACCTTCCGGCGGACGTGGAGGACCGGTCCCGCGGGCGATCAGCCCGTCTGCTGGGTGGCGAGGAAGCGCAGGTCGCGCGCCTGCACCTGCCAGCCGACGCCCGCGCCGGTGGCGAGGTCGCCGTCGGCGGTGAGGATCCGGAGGTCGCGCAGGCTGTTCGCGCCGTCGACTTGGATGCCCTGCGGCGGACCGTCGCGGGATTCGGCCGGCGTGCCGAGCTCCTGCACCGTCAGCCGCGTCTCCGAATCGGACGTCCGCGTCAGGGTGCCGACCGTGCGGGAATCCAGCCAGGCGACGTCGAGCGGCGTGCCCCCCGAGGCGGCGAGCTCGAGGGTCACCGGCCCGAGCTCCGTCGGGACGCCGTCCTCGCCGCGTACGACCGATGCGGCGACCAGGCGCGTGCGCGACCCGTCCACGAGGAGCGCGGCCATGCGCGTGCCGTCCCGGGCGAGCTGCAGCGAGATGATGCGGTCGGCCGTCCACGGAACGGCGATCTGGCCGCTCGATCCGTCGGCCGCGTACCAGGCGAGTTCGTCCGGCGCGTCGCCCGGCACGGACCAGACGATCCCGTCGACGTCCAGGGCCGGGGAGATGAGTCCTGCGCGCGGGTCCAGCAGCACGGTGTCGGCGTCGGCCTCGACGAGGTGCACCCCGTCCTCCGCCAGGACCGCTGCGGCCGTCGCCCCCGGTCCGAGCGCGGCGGCCGTGGGGCCGAGCTCCACGACGCGGTCGGAGATGCCCTCGATCGAGCTCACCTGGTCGCCGGCGGAGGACAGGTACCCGAAGGCCTCCCCGTCGAAGACGGCCGGACGCGGGTCCACTCGGAGCGTCCGCTCGGGAAGGTCGGACGTGTCCGGCGCGCTGAGCGGCACGCCGTTCAGGGTGAGGGACACGTCGTCGACGTTCCGCACGCCGAGGAGGCTCTGCTCCAGCTGGTACTGCATGAGCTGGATCGTCCGGATGTTGTCGAAGGCGGCGCCGCGCAGGTCGACCGCGGCCGTGCCCCCGGTGACCGGCACGGTCGACTGGCCCAGTTCGACGTCCTCGGGGAATGCGGACGCCACGCCGGGGCCGAGCCATTCGACGGGACCCTCGAGCAGGGCCCGGACGATGCTCGTCTGGAGCGAGTCGCGACCGGCGAACCACCGCACGTCGGGCACGATGTAGCGGAACTGCGGATCGAAGAACGCGAGGCTGTAGTCGCGGTAGACCAGCCCGAAGCTCGTCTCGTCGATGAGCACGCCGGGCGGCGCGAGCGAGATCCGCCACTGCCCCTCGTCGTCCTGCTCGAACCGGTACTCCAGCTGCACGGGCTCCGTCGAACCGGCCGCGATGTACTGCCCGTTCTCGGCCAGGCTCGCCCGCGGGACGACTCGCATCCGGATGAGGTCGTCGCCGAGCTGCGTGAACGACCGGTCCGCGAGGACGTCGACCGACACTGCGGCATCCGACTCCCATTCCTCGGCGAACGCCGGCGTCAGGAACTGGCGGGCGATCTCGTAATTGCCGCTCGGGCTCGCGGCGGCGTCGATGAAGCCCTCCAGGATCTGCTGCTGGGTGGCGTCCGCGCGCGGTCCGCGGGGAAGGATGTCGATGTCGACCGGCTGCTCGGTGCCCTCGAGGTCGCCCTGGTTCACCGGACCGCTCGTCGGGATCGACACGCACGCGGTGAGGGCGAGGACGACCGTCGTCGCGGCGATCGCCAGACGCGCGAGACGCCTCCCGGTTGCGCGATCAGACATCGCCGCCCTCCCGGAACGCGGCGTCGCCGGAGACGAGGGGCGCGCCGCCGTCCGGTCCGGTCGCGTCGGGATCCGCCGGCTCGAGCGGGAGCGGAGCGACGACCGGCCCGCCCCGGTCGTGGACGCGCGGCAGCACGAGGCGGAAGACGGTCCCGCGACCCTCGCGCGACCAGACGTCGAGCGTGCCGCCATGGGCGACCGCGTCCTCGAGCGAGATCGCGAGCCCGAGGCCCGTGCCGCCGATCGTGCGGCGACGACTCGGATCGGCCCGCCAGAAGCGGTCGAAGACGCGCTGCGACGCCTCCTCGGACATGCCGAGTCCGTAATCGCGCACCGAGAGCGCGACCGCGCTGGCGTTGGAGTCGACGGCGACCACGATGGGGCGGCCCTCGCCGTGCTCGATCGCGTTGCCGACCAGGTTGCGGACGATGCGACGGATGCGGCGCGGGTCGACCTCCGCGTCCAGGTGCCCTCCCGGCGCCTCGAGCCGGAGCTCGCTGCCGCGCTCGAGCGCGAGCGAGTGCATCGACTCGATGGACTCGGCGGCGAGGTTGACGAGATTCGTCGGTTCCGTCTCCAGCTCGACCGAGCCGGCGTCGTATCGGCTGATCTCGAGCAGGTCGGCGAGGAGGGTCTCGAACCGTTCCGTCTGGGTCTTCAGGAGTTCTGCCGTCCGAGCGGTCGCGGGTGGGAAGTCCTCGCGCTGGCCGTACAGCACCTCGCCCGCGAGCCGGATGGTCGTGAGGGGCGTTCGCAGCTCGTGCGAGACGTCGCTGACGAAGCGCTGCTGCATGACCGACAGCTCGGCGAGATCGCGGATGCGGGCCTGGAGCGTGTCCGCCATGCCGTTGAACGACTCGGCGAGCGCCGCGAGCTCGTCCTCGCCCTTCGCGGGCAACCGGACGCCGAGATCGCCGGCGGCGAGGCGCCGGCTCGTGGCCGAGACCGCCCGGATCGGCTCGATCACCCAGCGGACCACGATGAGCGTGATCGCGCTGAGGAGCGCGATCAGCGCCACCGCGCCGATGGCGCCGGTGAGCTGCATGAACGCCAGGGTCTGCGCGGCGGCCGCGAGGTCGTAGCCGATGTAGAGCTCGTAGCGGCCAGCTCCGCCGGGGATGACCAGGTCGGTGCCGACGACGACGCCGGGAACCGGCTCCCCGTCACGGCCGTCGAGCTCGACGGACTGCCAGTACTGGGTCTCAGGGTTCTCCTGCACGCGCTCGCGCAGCTCGGGCGAGATCTTCCCGCCGAGGTCCGGGCTCAGGAAGTCGGGCGGCGCGAGCCCGATCGGCGCAGTGCCGGGGGCGCGGAAGAGCGCGATGTCCGGGCTCCCGGAGACGCCGATGACGGTCTCGATCGCGGCGTTCGTGACGGCCTGCACGCTCGCCCGGTCGGTGGCGTCCGATGCGTCGAGGCGGCCCTGTGCGGCGGCGGCGGCGGTCGTCGACGCCCCCAATGCGTCCTCGACCTGTTGCTGGAAGAGGTTCGACGCGACCGTGAACGAGATCGTGAAGCCGATCACGAGGATGGCGAGGCTCGAGAGCCCGAGCGTGATGAGCACGGTGCGGAACTGCAGCGACCGGCGCCACAGCGTCGTGAGGCGGCGCGTTCGTTCGCGGAGCCATCCGGCGGCGCGCTGCGCCGGACCCGCCGCGGTGGACATGGCGCGCCCCGACCTCAGACGGTGGCGCCGGCGCGATAGCCCACGCCGCGCACGGTCATCACGATCCGCGGGTTGTCGGGGTCGTGCTCGACCTTGGCGCGGAGGCGTTGCACGTGCACGTTCACGAGGCGGGTGTCGGCCTTGTAGTGGTAGCCCCACACCTGCTCGAGCAGCATCTCGCGCGTGAAGACCTGCTGCGGCTTCGAGGCGAGCGTGAGGAGCAGGTCGAACTCGAGCGGCGTCAGGTTGATGCGCTCGTCGCCGCGCCGGACCTCGTGCCCGGCGGCATCGATCTCGAGGTCGCCGACCGAGATCGTGTCGACGGCGGACTCCGGAGCCGGCCGCAGGCGGGTCCGGATACGTGCGACGAGCTCCTTCGGGTTGAAGGGCTTGACCATGTAGTCGTCCGCGCCGGACTCGAGGCCCTTGACGACGTCGGCCGTGTCGCTCTTCGCCGTCAGCATGATGATCGGCGTGCCGCTCTCGGCCCGGATGCGACCGCACACCTCGATGCCGTCCATCCCGGGAAGCATGAGGTCGAGGAGCACGAGATCGGGCCTCGCGTCGCGGAACGCCGCGAGCGCTCCCCCGCCGTCGGCGCAGAACACCGGATCGAATCCCTCCGTGCGAAGCACGATCCCGATCATCTCGGCGAGGGCCGTGTCGTCGTCGACGACGAGTACGCGAGGCGTCATGCGTTCGTTCTCCGTGGGTTCCCGTGCGCGGGCCGGGCGGCGGTCCGGTGGCACCAGCGTAGCCGTTCGCGGGCGCCGGGCCGCCGTGGGCGGGCTGTGGCAGCATTGTGGCATCCGCCGGAAGGAGCGCGACGCACGTGTCGGATCAGCAGTGGCATCCCCCAGCTCCCCCGGCGAGCCCCGGGTACGGGCCGCCTCCGCCACCGCACGGCGCGCCCGCGCCGCCGCCTGCCCCGGGCGCGGCGACGTCGCCCGGGCACGGCCACCCGGCCGGCGGGTGGACGCCGCCGCCGAAGCCCGGCCTCCTGCCGCTGCGCCCGATGGGCTTCGGCACCCTCCTGTGGGCGCCCTTCCGAACCCTGCGGCGCAACCCCGCACCCGTCTTCGGCACCGGCCTCGTGGTGCAGCTCGCCTCGGCCATCGCGACGGCGGCCGTGTTCGTGCCCTTCCTGGTGCTCGCGATCGGCCGCATCGAATCCGCGAGCACCGAGGACCTCGACGCGATCATGACCGGGACGATCGGATGGCTCATCCTGCTGACGCTCGTGCCGGTCGCCGTCGGCGTGGTGGCCGGGGCGTTCCTGCAGGGTGTCATGGTCGTCGAGGTCGCCAGCGGCACGCTCGGCGAGCGACTCGGCTTCGGTGCACTGTGGCGCCGGGCGTCGATGCGGATCGGTCCGCTCGTCGGCTGGACGCTGCTCGTGAGCGTCGTCGTGCTCGGCGTCTTCGTCCTGCTCGCGGCGATCGTCGTGATGACGGCCCTGATCGCACCCGATCCCGTGGCGATCATCGGGGTCGTGCTGCTCGTCATGGTGCTGCTGCTCGGCCTCGCCGTGCTCGGCGCGTGGCTGGGAACCAAGCTCGCGCTGGTGCCGAGCGTCATCGTCCTCGAGCGGGCGGGCATCGCGCAGTCGGTACGACGCTCCTGGCAGCTCACGACCGGGTACTTCTGGCGCACGTTCGGGCTCATCCTCCTCGTCGGCCTCATCGTCTCCACGGTCGCGCAGACCGTCGTGCAGGTGCCGATGCTCGGAGGCACGGTCCTCGCGGTCATCCTTGACCCCACGGGCGGAGCGACGTACGAGGCGGTGACGATCGGCTCCACGATCGTCGGCACCGTCCTCTCGATCCTCATCGGCGCCATCACGGCGGTCGTGCAGGCCGCACTCATCGCCGTCATCTACATCGACCTCAGGATGCGCTCGGAGGGCCTCGACCTCGAACTCGAGCGGCACGTGGAGGCCCGTGAGGCGGGCCTGCCCGTGACGGATCCGTTCGCGGCGACCCCGGCCGCCGGCGACCCGACGCCGACGTGGGCCTGACCGCGCTCGCGCGGATCGCGCCGCCACTCGATCCCGACGCGCCGGAGGCGCGTCGCTGGCTCGTCGAGGAGCTCGCGAAGCCGGAATACCGAGCGGCCGAGCCCACGCTGTTCGACCTCGCCGCGCAGGCGGTGCGCGACTGGATCGCCAGCCTCTTCAGCGGAGCGTCGGGCCTCCCGATGCCGACGCTCGCGCTCATCGCCGTCCTCGTCGTCGTCGGCCTCGTGGGGCTCGGGCTCCTCGTGTTCGGACTCCCGCGCCTGCGCCGACGGGCACCCGGCCCGGTCCCGCTCTTCGACGACGACGACCTGCGCGACGCCGCCACCCTCCGACGTGCGGCCGACCGGGCCGCCGCATCCGGCGACTGGACGCTCGCGATCGAGGAGCGCTTCCGCGCACTCGTTCGGGGCCTCGTCGAGCGCGAACTCGTCCGCGTGCATCCGGGAACCACGGCGCACGGCATGGCGCGTGCGGCCTCCGAGCCGTTCCCCGACCACGGTCCGGCGCTCGAGCGGGCGGCCGATGCATTCGACGGCGTGCGCTACCTCGGCCGGGCGGGCGACGCACGGACCCACGGCGAGGTGGCCGCGCTCGAGGCCGAGCTCGAGCGCACGCGGCCGGCCGCCACGGCGGCCCGCGCCGGCGGAGCAGTCGGATGAGCGCCGTGCGCGAGGACCACGCGCGTCCTCCGGCGGCCGGGTCCGGTACCGCTCCGGCCCGAGCGGCCCGTGCCGTGACGCCCGGGGTCCGGGCGTCGCTCCGCCGCGGACGGACGTGGATCGTCGCGGCGGTGGTGCTCCTGGCCGGCGCACTCGTCCTCGTGGTGCTGCAGGGCGCGATCCGCGCTCCCGGGCCGCCGCTCGCGGCCGACGATCCGGCGCCCGACGGCGCGCAGGCGCTCGTCCGCGTACTCGCCGACCGCGGGGTCGAGATCCGGCCGGTCCGCAGCCTCGACTCGGCACTCGACGCGGCGCGGGGCGGCGCGACGGTCTTCGTCCACGACGGGCTCGGCGTGCTGGATCGGGCGCGCATCGGCGAGCTCGCGTCGGTCGCCGATTCGATCGTGATCGCTCGACCCGACTTCACCGCCCTCGAGGCGCTCGCGCCCGGGGTCCGGCTCGCCGGCGCCGCCGACGGCGCCCCCGATGCGGCATCCTGCGCCCTGCCCGCCGCGGAGCGGGCCGGGGCGCTCTCGGACGGACAGCGGCTGCTCACGATCGACGACGAGGCCGCGGCCTCGGGCTTCACCGGGTGCTTCCCGTCGGGTGCCGGCTTCGCCGTGGTGGCGGGCACCGCGCCGGGCGGCACCGAGGTGGTGCTCGTCGGCGCCACCACGCCGTTCGCCAACGGGACGATCGACCAGGCGGGCAACGCCGCGCTCGCGATCGGCCTGCTCGGCGCGCGGGACGAGGTCGTCTGGTACCTCCCCGGTCCGGGCGATGCGGACGCCGCGGACGCGCCGACGCTCGCCGAGCTCACGCCGGGATGGGTGAGCCCCGTGCTCGTGCTGCTCGTCGTCGTCACGATCGCCGCCGGCATCTGGCGCGGACGGCGGTTCGGCCCGCTCGTGGTCGAGGATCTCCCCGTGCACGTGCCGGCGTCCGAGACGGGCGAGGGCCGGGCACGGCTCTACGCGCGGAGCTCCGCGCGCCTCCGATCGATCGACCAGCTCCGGATCGGCGCCATCCGGCGGCTGGCCGCCGTGCTGCGACTGCCCCGGTCGGTCGAGGTCGACGTCGTCGCCGCGGCCGCCGCGGAGGCGACCGGGCGGACCGCGGCATCCGTTCGCGCGCTGCTCGTCGACGCCGTGCCCGAGGACGACCGCGAGCTCGTCCGCCTCGCGCGCGAGCTCGACGTGCTCGAACGCGCCGTGCACGGTGCCGTGGCACCCGATGCGTCACCCGACGCCACCGACCCGACAGGAAGGCGACCATGACCGACCCGATCCCCGACGACGTGCAGCTGCGCGTCGCGCTCGACCGCGTCCGAACCGAGGTGGGCAAGGCGGTCGTCGGCCAGGACGGCGCCGTGACCGGGCTCATCATCGCGCTCCTCGCCGACGGACACGTGCTGCTGGAGGGCGTGCCCGGCGTCGCCAAGACGCTGCTCGTGCGGACCCTCAGCCGCACCCTCCGCCTGGAGACGCGGCGCGTGCAGTTCACGCCCGACCTCATGCCGGGCGACGTGACGGGCTCGCTCGCGTACGACCCGAGGTCCGGCGAGTTCGCCTTCCGCGAGGGGCCCGTGTTCACGAACCTGCTGCTCGCCGACGAGATCAACCGGACGCCGCCGAAGACGCAGTCCGCGCTCCTCGAGGCGATGGAGGAACGCCAGGTGTCGGTCGACGGGGTCACGAGGCCGCTGCCCGTGCCGTTCCTGGTCGCCGCGACGCAGAACCCGATCGAGTACGAGGGCACGTACGCACTGCCCGAGGCCCAGCTCGACCGGTTCCTGCTGAAACTGGTGCTGGACGTGCCCGAGCGCGACGCCGAGGTCGCGATGCTCCGCCGCCACGCCGACGGCTTCGACCCGCACGACCTCGCCGCCGCGGGCGTCGAACCCGTGCTCGGCGCCGCCGACCTGGTCGCCGCGCGCAGCGCCGCCCGCCGCGTCGGCGTCGCCGACGACGTCCTCGCCTACGTCGTCGACCTCGCCCGCGCCACGCGCCGGAGTCCGTCGATGCGGCTCGGGGTGAGCCCTCGCGCCGTCGCGGGGCTCCTCGCCGCGGCCAAGGCCTGGGCGTGGCTGAACGGCGTCGAGCGGGTCACGCCCGATCACGTCCAGGCGATGCTGCTGCCGGCCTGGCGCCATCGCGTTCAGCTGCGTCCCGAGGCGGAACTCGAGGGCGTCTCGGTCGACCAGGTGCTGCGATCGATCGTGCAGCAGGTGCAGGTCCCGCTCTGACCATGGCCCTCAGCGGACGCTTCTGCCTGCTCGTCGCCCTCGGCGTCGTGCCCGTGGTGCTGCTCGGCGCCGACGCGGCCGCCGCGTGGGCGACGCTCGCGGGTTGGCTGCTCCTGGCATCGATGCTCGGCGCGGTCGACCTCGCGCTCGCGGCGTCCCCTCGTCGAGTCGCCGTCGAGCGCGACCTGCCGCCGCGGCTCCGCCTCGGCGAGACGGCGCGATCGGAGCTGGTGCTGCGCAACCTCGGGCGGCGCAGGCTCCGTGCCGAGGTGCGCGACGGATGGCCGCCGTCGGCCGGAGTCCACGGTCGGAACCGGTCGCGGGTCGAGGTCCCGCCGGGCGAGGGACGACGCGTGACGCTCGCCGTGACGCCGACGCGTCGCGGTGATCGCGTCACCGAGACCGTGACGGTGCGCTCGACCGGTCCGCTCGGCCTCTGGGCCCGGCAGGCGACGCTCGCCGCACCGGGCCGGCTCCGCGTGCTCCCGCCGTTCCACGCGCGCGTGCACCTGCCGTCGCGTCTCACCCGCCTCCGCGAGCTCGACGGGCGCACGCCGATCCTCGTCCGCGGACAGGGCACCGAATTCGACTCGCTCCGCGAGTACGTGCGCGGCGACGACGTGCGTTCGATCGACTGGCGAGCGACAGCCCGCCGCTCCGACCCGGAGTCGCCCGGGGCGGCGAAGCTCATGGTCCGCACCTGGCGGCCCGAGCGGGATCGGCGCATCGTGATCGTGGTGGACACCTCGCGCACCGCGGCGGCGCGCATCGGCGACGAGCCGCGCCTCGACACGGCGTACGAGGCGGCACTCCTCCTCGCAGCGCTCGCCACGCACGCGGGCGACCGGGTGGACCTGCTGCTCTGGGACCGCCGCCGCCGCGGACGCGTGCACGGAGCGAGCGGCGCCGACCTGCTCGCGCGCATGGTCGACACGATGGCCGACGTCGATGCCGAGCTCATCGAGGCCGATTGGGCCGGCGTCCCCGCGCAGGTCCGCAGCGTCACGAGCCGGCGAGCCCTCGTCGTGCTGCTCACGGCCGCCGACTCCCCCGGCAGCGCGAGAGGCCTCCTGTCGGTCCTGCCGCAGCTCACCGCGCGACATCGGGTGGTCGTCGCCTCCGTCGCCGATCCGGCCCTCGAGGCCGCGGTGTCGCGGCGCAACGAGCTGGCCGACGTCTACGCGGCGGCCGCCGCCGAGCGCACGCGCCTCGACGGCGACCGCGTGGCTGCGGCCGTGCGTCGGCTCGGCGCGACGACCGTGGTCGCCGGACCGGCCGAGCTGCCCCCGGCGCTCGCCGATCGATACCTCGAGCTGAAGGCCGCCGGGCAGCTCTGAGCCGCCGCGGCGCGGCGCCCGCCTGCCGCCCGGATGCCGACCGAACCGCTCGAGCGGCGCCGCGCGATCCTCGCCGTCGCTCAGCCGGCGGCCGCGCGGCGCGCGCCCGCGTCGAACACGGCGAGGTCGCCGGTCTCGCCCGACCTCGCCGCGCGCCGACCGAGGACGAGCATCGTGAAGAGGAGCAGCCCGAGCCCGAGCGCGCCGATGCCGATCTTGACCGGCCATGGCCAGGGCGCCGGCGTCACGAACCCCTCGATGACGCCGGCGACGAAGAGGAAGAAGACGAGCCCGATCGCGACCGAGAACAGCGCCCGTGCGTCCTCCGCGATCGCTGCACCGCGCGTGCGAGCGCCCGGCGCGACCCACGCCCAGAAGATCCGGAGTCCGGCGGCGGCCGCGACGAACACGCACGTCAGTTCGAGCAGGCCGTGCGGGGCGATGTAGAGGAAGAACGTGTCGGCCTCGTCGTAGGCGAACATGATCGCCGCGGTCAGGCCGAGGTTCTGCGCGTTCTGCAGGATCACCCACGGCACCCAGACCCCGGTGATGCCGAATGCCACGCACTGGGCGGCGATCCAGGCGTTGTTGGTCCACACCGAGCCCGCGAACGACGCCGCCGGGTTCTCGGAGTAGTAGGCGACGAATCCCTCCTCGGCGATCCGGCGCAGCTCCTCCTCGCTGCCGAGGGTCGCCAGCACACGCGCATCGGCGAGCACCCACGACGCGTAGAGGCCCGCGACGACGAACGTCGCGATCGCGACGGCGAGCGTCAGCCAGCGCACGCGGTACAGCGCGGCGGGCAGCCCGACGAGCGCGAAGTGCGAGAGCTGGCGCAACGGGTTCTCCGCGACGCCGGTGAACCGAAGCCGAGCGCGCGCCAACGAGAGCGAGAGCCGTTCCCCCAGCGCCGTCGATCCCGCCGTCGCCTGCACGAGCGACAGGTCGGCCGCGGCGGACTGGTATCGATCGATCAGTTCGTCGGCCTCGGCGCTGCTCGGGCGCGACCGGCGCGAGAGCGCGTCGAGACGCTCCCAGTCGTCGTGTCGGGCGGTCGCGAGGGCGTCGAGGTCCATCTGCTTGAATACTAGCCATGCCCGCCGACGCCGCCCCCGCGCGGACCGCGATCGTCCTCGACGACGAGGCCGTGCTCACGGGCGAGGCGGTCGCGCTCGACCTGCGTCCGGCGAGCGCCGTGATGCGCGCCGGCGGCGCCGCGATCGACGTCGCCCTGACGATCCTGATCGGCCTGCTCGCGCTCCTCGCGATCTCGGGGCTCGAGCTCGACGAGGCCGCGTTCCGTGCGGTCGGCATCGCGCTCCTCGTGTCGTGCATCGTCGTGCTCCCCACCGCCGTCGAGACGGCCTCGCGGGGCCGGTCGCTCGGCAAGCTGACGATGGGCATCCGCGTGGTCCGCGACGACGGCGGGTCGATCGGGTTCCGCCACTCGCTCATCCGCGCACTCACGGGCGTGCTCGAGATCTGGTTGACGTTCGGCGGTCTCGCGGTCCTCGTCGGCTTCCTGAACCCCGAATCGAAGCGCCTCGGCGACATCCTCGCCGGCACGCACGGGCAGGTCGAGCGAGTGAAGGCCTACGTGCCCGCGTCGTTCGGCGTGCCCGAACCGCTCGCGGGTTGGGCCGCGATCGCCGACGTCGGCCGGATGCCGGACCCGCTCGCCCGGCGCATCGCCGCGTTCCTCCGCAACGCGCCCCATCTTGCGCCCGCCAGCCGCGTGCGCGTGGCGTCCTCGCTCGCGGCCGAGGTGACGCCGTTCGTCTCCCCGGTCCCGCAGGTCGAGCCCGAGCTGTTCCTGGCGGGCGTCGCCGCGCTCCGACGCGAGCGCGACCTCGCGGCGCTCGCGCTCGTCGATGCGCGCATGCGGGCGCTCGCGCCCGTGCTGGAGTCGCGGCCGAACGGGTTCCCCGAGCGCTGAGCCCTGAGCGCCGACGGCAGCCGATCGACCGGCGCGGGCACCAGGGCGCAGATGACGGATGCCGCGGCGCGCGTCGCCGGCCGCGGCATCCGTCTCGCGATCAGTACCGGTAGTGGTCGACCTTGTACGGTCCGTCGACCGGCACGCCGATGTACGCGGCCTGCTGAGGCGTCAGGACGGTGAGCTCGACGCCGAGCGCGTCGAGGTGGAGGCGCGCGACCTTCTCGTCGAGGTGCTTCGGCAGCACGTACACCCCGACGGGGTAGGCGTCGGGCCGGGTCCAGAGCTCGATCTGCGCCAGCACCTGGTTGGCGAACGAGTTCGACATGACGAAGGACGGGTGGCCGGTCGCGTTGCCGAGGTTCATCAGCCGGCCCTCGGACAGCACGAGGACGCTGCGGCCGGTCGGCAGTCGCCACTCGTGCACCTGCGGCTTGATCTCGACCTTCTCGGCGCCCTCGAGCGACTCGAGCGCGGCCATGTCGATCTCGTTGTCGAAGTGGCCGACGTTCGCCACGACCGCGAGGTGCTTCAGCGCGAGGAGGTGCTCGAGGCGGACGACGTCCTTGTTGCCGGTGCCCGTGACGAGGATGTCGACCTCGCCGATCACGGACTCGAGGCGCGAGACCTGGTAGCCGTCCATCGCCGCCTGCAGCGCGTTGATCGGGTCGATCTCGGAGACGATCACGCGCGCACCCTGGCCGCGGAGCGCCTCGGCGGCACCCTTGCCGACGTCGCCATAGCCCGCGACGAACGCGACCTTGCCCCCCATGAGCACGTCGGTGGCGCGGTTCAGGCCATCGGGCAGGGAGTGCCGGATGCCGTACTTGTTGTCGAACTTCGACTTCGTGACCGAGTCGTTGACGTTGATCGCCGGGAAGAGCAGCTCGCCGTCGGCGTGCAGCTCGTAGAGGCGGTGCACGCCCGTCGTGGTCTCCTCGGTGACGCCCTTCAGCTCGGCGGCGATGCGGGTCCACCGGTCGGGGGCCTGCTCGATCGAGCGTCGCAGCGTGTCGAGCACGACGCGGTACTCGGCGCTCGCGTCCTCCGCCGCAGCCGGGACGGTTCCCGCCGCCTCGAACTCGCGCCCTCGGTGCACGAGCAGCGTGGCGTCGCCGCCGTCGTCGAGGATCATGTTCGGACCGATCCAGTCGCCGCCGGCCGCCTCGGCCTCGGCCGACCAGTCGAAGATGCGGTCGGTGCACCACCAGTACTCCTCGAGCGTCTCGCCCTTCCAGGCGAACACCGGGACGCCGGCGGGCTCGTCGACCGTGCCCTCGGGGCCGACGACGACCGCGGCGGCCGCTTCGTCCTGCGTGGAGAAGATGTTGCAGCTCGCCCACCGCACCTCGGCGCCGAGCGCGACGAGGGTCTCGATGAGCACGGCGGTCTGCACCGTCATGTGGAGGCTCCCCGCGATGCGGGCGCCGGCCAGCGGCTTCGATTCGCCGTACTCGGCGCGGAGCGCCATGAGGCCCGGCATCTCGTTCTCCGCGAGGCGGAGCTGGTGCCGGCCCGCCTCGGCGAGCGAGAGGTCGGCGACCTTGAAGGGCAGGGCGGATGTCGCGGACGGCGTGACGAGGGTCATGGGCTCCATTCTCGCAGCCGCGCGGGCCCGTGGCATCCGAGCGTGTCGTCTGCGCCGATGCCGGCGCGCTCGGAGGCGGAACCGGCCCCGACCGGACGACCCGGCACTCAGGCGCGGATGAGCGCGAGCACCTCGTCGCGGACCGCGACCATGGTCGCCACGTCCTCGCCCTCGACGTTCAGTCGCAGGAGCGGTTCGGTGTTGGAGGGGCGCACGTTGAACCACCAGAACGACTCGTCCTCGGCGGTGATGCCCGTCGCCGTGAGGCCGTCGAGCTCGTCGAACTCGACGCGACCGGTGAAGGCCTCGACGATGCGCGTGTACGCCGCCGGCACGTCGTCGACGGTCGAGTTGATCTCGCCCGACAGCGAGTACGGCGTGAACCGCGCGGACATCTCGGACAGCGGCGCCTGTTGCGCACCGAACTCGGCGAGCAGGTGCATCGCGGCGAGCATGCCGTTGTCGGCGCCCCAGAAGTCGCGGAAGTAGTAGTGCGCGGAGTGCTCGCCGCCGAACACCGCCCGGGTGGCGTTCATGCGGTCCTTGATGAGCGAGTGGCCGACGCGCGTGCGGACCGCGACGGCGCCGACGGCCTCGATGGTCTCGGGCACGAAGCGCGACGTGATCAGGTTGTGGATCACGGTCGGCTCGGCCTCGCCGAGCGCGCGGACGCGGGCGATCTCGCGCAGCGCGACGATCGCGGCGACGGCGGAGGGGTCGACCGCCTCGCCGCGCTCGTCGACCACGAAGCACCGGTCGGCGTCGCCGTCGAACGCGAGTCCGAGGTCGGCGCCGTGCTCGCGCACCGCGCGCTGCAGGTCGACGAGGTTGGCCGGGTCGAGCGGGTTCGCCTCGTGGTTGGGGAAGGTGCCGTCGAGCTCGAAGTACAGCGGCACGATCTCGAGCGGGAGCGCCGGCAGGCCCGCCGCCTCGCCGAGGACCGCCGGGACCGTCAGCCCGCCCATTCCGTTCCCGGCATCGACGACGACCTTCAGGGGCCGGATGCCGCCGAGGTCGACGAGCGAGCGGAGGTGCCGCGCGTAGTCGGCGAGCACGTCCACGTGCTCGACCCGCCCCGGCTCCGGCACGACGGCGATGCCGCCGTCGAGGTAGTCGGCGGCCCGGTCGCGGATGGCCGCGAGGCCGGTGTCGAGCGAGATGCCCTGGGCGCCGGCGCGGGAGAACTTGATGCCGTTGTACGCGGCCGGGTTGTGGCTCGCGGTGAACATCGCCGCCGGAGCGTGCAGCGAGCCCGACGCGAAGTAGCTCTCGTCGGTCGAGCAGAGCCCGATCGCGACGACGTCGGCGCCGCGTGCGACCGCGCCTCGGGCGAACGCCTCGGCGAACCCCGGCGAGGAGTCGCGCATGTCGTGCCCGACGACGACGCGACCGCCCTCGGCTCCGACCTCGTCGACGAACCCGGCGCCGAGCGCCTCGACGACCTCGGAGGTGAGCGCGTCGCCGACGATGCCGCGGACGTCGTAGGCCTTCACGATCGTTTCGAGGCGCGCGCGAGCGCCCGGGTTCGCGGGGGGATTCATGCGGTGAACCCTACCTCACCGAGCGTGACGTGCCGGATGATCTGCCATCCGCGCGGAGCGGACGTGCGTTCGGCGTGTCGTGCGCAGAGGTCGTACGAGTGCGGCTCGCGCGAGAACGACAGGGGTCCGAGCACGGCGAGCGAATCGGCGTAGTCGTACGTCAGGGTCGCGACCGCCTCTGCGGTGCATGCGGTGCGCGAACAACGTCTCATGGCGACCCCCAGCGTAGCGATCCGACCGGCCGCTACGATGGAGGTCATGCCCCGTTCCCGTCGTGTCGCCGCGACTCCGGCCTCGCGGAGACGGCTCGCACGCGACCGTCACGGCCGCGGCATGCGCTCTCCCGTGACCGGTCCCCACCTTCCTCCGCTCCGGACGCGGATCGACGAGTTCGATGTCACGCTCGCGTCCACCGCGGCGTACCTGCGTGGGCTCTGGCCCGAGCTCGAGGGCGTCTCGTTCCAGGTCGCCGACGCGCCCGCGGAGGCGATCCACGACGACCACGTGGATCGGTGGCGCGTGCACCACGACGAGCGCCGCATCGTCTTCTTCCGACTGCCGATCGTGCGGTTCCTCCGCACCCAGGAGGGCGAGGAGAAGGACGAGAAGCTCCTCGTCGAGAGCTGCGTGTTCCGCGCCGTCGCCGAGTTCCTCGGCCGCGACCCGTGGGAGCTCGCACCGGGTCGGTACCGCCACCTCTGACCCGCCCGCCGGGCGGCGGACGAGGTGTCGGGGCGGGGCGCCAGTCGAGCTCGCGGGCTACTGCGGGAAGACGCGCACCGGGCTGTCGAGCGGGCCGGGCGGAGCGACCGGAATCGCGGCGATCGCGGCGTCCCCCTCGAAGGTGACCGCCGCGTGCAGGCCCTCGACGCCGTCGAGGATGACCCGGTCGCCGCCCTGCACGACGACCGACGCGGCGCCGCCCGCCGGAATGGGCACCGTGCGCTCGCCCCCGCCGATCGTGACCGTCGCGGTCACCGCCTCGCCGTCGGGGTTCGCCAGGCGGAGGGTCGGGCCGGGGCCGTCGGGGATGGCGACGGCGGCGCGCTCGAGCAGCGCGCCGGTCGCGACCGACCAGGCCAGGTCGGCGAGGATCGGGTCCTCCCCGTCCCCGAGGAGGGTCGAGCGGGCGGCCGCCACGACGGGGGCGTCCGCGTCGACGACGACGGTGTACGTGCCGGGATCGAGCGTTCCGAGCGGGAGGTCGGTCGCCTGACCGGGGGCGAGCGCGACCTCGATCTCGGAGACCGCCTCGCCCTCCTCGTCGCGGACCACGACGACCGCAGCGGCCTCGGCGTCGTCGGGCGCGAAGAGGCGCAGGACGGGGAAGTCGTCGCCCTCGGCGTGGTCCTCGTCGGGGGCCACACCCCGATCGTCGGTCACGACGACGCCGGGCACGACCTGCCGGTTCGCGGGCGGGGCGACCGGCGTGGACAGCTCGACGCCCGCGGGCTCGAGGCCGAGCACGACCGAGTGCTGCAGGGCCGCGGCGATCGGCGCGCCCGTGCTGGTGACGTGGACGACCGGCGTGCGGACGCTCGGCGCCAACCCGGCGAGCGAGACGACGCGTTGGGTACCCGGCGGGACGACGATGCCGAGGCCCGAGGGCGCGTCGACCGCGCCGGTCTCCCCGATCACGCGAACGCTCACCGTCGAGGCGACCTCACCGGGGTTGGCGAGCAGTACCAGGCCCGACCGACCGACCTCGGTGGCACCGGCGAGCAGCCAGGAGTCGGACGCCGGCTCGACGCACGACGCCGCGGCGAACCCGCCGAGCGACTCCGTGGCGGCGGTCTGCGACTGCGCGCCGGCGAGCATCCCGGCGAGCACCGCTCCGGGCTCGGCCGCGACGGCGACGGGGCCGCCGTCGGCGGCGGCATCCGCGTTGTCGGGCGCGTCGAGCGCCACCTGCTCGATCGTGGCGCTCTCGGGGTCCGCCGCGACGACGAGGTCGGGTGCACCGAGCGAACGCGCGGTCGCCGCCGACGCGGCGTCGTCCGCCAGCGACAGCAGCGGTCCGGGGCACACCCGGAGCTGCCGGCTCTCGGCGGGCTGGACGACCGTCGACGGCGGGTCCGCCGCCACCTCGGGGAGCGGGGCGACGGATGCCGCGAGCAGCGCGCCGGCGGCGAGGCCGCCCACGAGCACCACCCCGACGCCTCGGGCGATCCATCGCATCACGTCACGCCTCGTCGTCACGTCGATCCCCTCCTGCATCGTCGTGCCGGTCGGGACCGCCCGCATCGACGGTCGCCGGCGGCGCGGACGACCGCTCCTCCTCGCCGACGGGTCCGTCGACGTCCTCGGACCGGTCCGGTGCGTCCACCGCAGCGTCGCCGGCCGGAGCTGCGGTATCCACCGGTACCCCGTCGGCCTCGGCCGTCCCGTCGGCGTCGGCCGTCCGATCGGCCTCGGTCGTCCGCTCGGCCGCGGTCGCACCGCCCGCCTCGGTGGTCCCGTCGGCAGCGGTCGTCGCGTCGCCCTCGGTCGCAGCGTCCGGCCGCCGGCGGCGGCGGCGCCGCACCGACGGCGGCCTCCGGTCCGGCTCCCGGCCGCCGCCCGTGGGGATCGATAGCAGGAGCGCAGCGCCGACCACGAGGAGCTGCCCCGCGACGACCCACCCGGCGACGGGGCCCGCGTCCGGGATGCGGGCGCCGGGCGCGTCGGGTTCGGCGTCGACGAAACGCCAGATCGGGCCGAAGTCGGTCTCGCCGATGGCCACGACCTGCGGATTGCCCTCGAGCGCCGCACGGGCGCGCTCGTGGACCGCGGTCGCGGCGGGGTCGGCGGGGTCGGCATCTCCGAGCAGGACGAACGAGAGTCCGAACTCCTCGACCGCCCCGGTCGCGTCGTAGCCGCTGCGCGAGGCCAGGTTCCCGGCGAGCGTCGCGATCGATTCGGTGGTCCCGGTGAGCTCGCGCCGGGTGGACGCGAGCGTCGACTGCTCGTCGAGGGTGGCTCCGCTGCCGCGTTCGATCGTCGCGCGGATCCCGCCGTCGGCGGTCGGCTGCATCCGCAACGTACCGACCCGGGGATCGGACGCCGCCTCGGCTTCGACGAACGCCGGCAGCGTCCGTTCCGGCGCGGGTCCGACGGCCGTGCGCCCGAGGGCGATGGCCACGATGGTCGGCGCCGTCGCGACGACCCCGAACACCACGACGAGCGCCGCCGCGGCCGCGGCTCCGCGACGCAGGGTGCTGAGCGCCAGGATCGCGGCGGCGAGCAGCCCGAGCCACATCACGCTGATGCCGGCGCCGGCCCAGACCGGAACGGTCCGCTCGCCCGAGAACGCCACGTGCACGACCGTGGCGCCGACCGCGGTGGCGAAGCCGGCCGCCGCGAGGGCGAGCGCGAGCAGGCCTCCGCGCAGGCGGCGCGAGGCGACGACGGCGATCGCGGCGATCGCCAGCGGAGCGAGGAGCACCGCGAGGAGGATCGGCGGCGGGACGATCCCTGCGACCAGCCCGCCGAAGGCGTCCTCCCAGCGTCCCCACGTGCCGTTCGCCTGCCCGAGCGCGATCTGCGCGATCGTCGGCTCCCCCGCACCGTGCGGGAGGCCCGGGTCCGCCAGGAGCGACATCGGGGCGCCGCGCGCCGACTGCTGCACGATCAGCGGGAGTGCCAGCGCGAGCGCTGGCAGCGGGATGCCGGCGAGCCGCACGGCGGCCCGGCCGCTGAGCGGCAGCGCGACGAGCCAGGCGACCACGAGTGCGGGAGCGAGGATCGGGGCGCATGCGACGATCGCGGCGAAGACCAGCGACGCGGCCGCCGCGGCCGCCCACGACGTCGCCGCGGTGAACATCAGGACGGCCAGCCACGGCAGCAGGACGTGCACGAGCACCGCAGCCGGACGTCCCGCGGCGAGCGCGTCGAGCAGCGGCGGCGCGACCGCCCACGCGACGCCGCCGAGCACGCGCAGCGACGCGCGATCGGTGAGGCGGGAAGCGGCCAGGAATCCGCCGACGCCGGACGCCGGGATGGCGACGAGCCAGAGCCCGAGCAGCGCGGCCGACGGGTTCCAGAACGCCGCGCTCCCCACGACGGCGAGCACGCCCGCGAACGGGTCGGCCGCGCCGGCGAATCCTCCGCCGACGTCCCGCCACCCGGCCGCCGCGTTCCGCCACAGTTCGGCCACCTCGTCCGAGAGCGGGAGGAGACCGCCGCCCGACACCCCGCCCGACGCGAGCAGCGGGGCGAAGAGCACGATCGACAGGGCGAGGGAGGCGAGCAGGACCCATCCGCCCCCGGTCTGCAGGAACTGGAGGTCGTCGACGCGTCCGCGTGCGCGCTGGCGCCGCGCCTCGGCGGCCTGCTGCCGACGGGCGCGCACCTCGTCGGGCCGGATCCGGAGCGGGGCGAGCGCCGACCACTTCGCGGTCCTGACGCGGGCGATGGCGCGCCGCGACCGGAGGATGCGCTGCGGCGTGACCATGACCTCGACCGCGGCGGCGAACTCGCCCGGGATCGACCCGGGCGTCTTGACGAGCAGGTGGCGGAGCGACCTCAGCACCGCGAGCGGCAGCAGTGCGAGCCAGTGCAGCGGCACGAGCACCGCGGGCGAGGCGACGAGCCGCCGGTGCAGCCGGGCCGTGCGGGCGATCCGCGCGCGCTGTCGCGCCGCCCGGCCGCCGGGTTCCGAGCCGGGGCCGGCGACGCCCGTGTCGGCGAACCGGACCACCGCCGCGGGCACGGCGACCACGCGGTGCCCGGCGAGCCGGGCGCGCATGCCCAGGTCGAGGCCGTCGTCGACGACGGGAAGCGCCGGGTCGAATCCGTCGAGCTCGCGCCACACCGCGTGGTGCACGAGCATCCCGACCGGATCGGCGCCGAGGACGTCGGAGAGGTCGTCGTGCTGCCCCTGGTCGAGTTCGCCGTCGACGATCGCCATGCTCCGGCCGCTGCGGGTGACCGACCGGCCGAACCGCACGATTCGTCGTGGATCGTCCCACTCCACGAGCTTCGGCGCGGCGATCGCGGCCGTGCGGGAGTTCTCGAGCGCGGCCACGAGCGACGCGAGCGCGGTGGGCTCCGGTGCGGCGTCCTCGGTCAGGAGCCAGAGCGCGGACCGGTCATCGCCCGGTTCGGGGAGCGTCCGCTCGACGGCACCGACCGCGGCGCCGAACGGCTGCGGCGCGCCGAGCGAGACGACGTGCGAGGGGCGCTGCGCCTCGACCAGGCGGCGGGCGGACTCGTCGGCGTCCATGAGGACGACGGCGAGGTCGTCCGGCGGGCGCGTCTGCGATCGCAGCGCGTCGAGCGTGGCGCGGAGCCGGTCGCCGCCGTGCTGCACGACGAGGACGGCGGTGACTCTGGGGAACATCGGGGACAGCCTAGGCGGCCGCCCCCGCGGCATCCGTCAGCGCTGCGGGCGTGCCGTGAGCACGCTCGGGCGCCCTCGCAGCCCGTTCAGCCGGCCTGACGGCGGAGCTTGCGGCGCTCGCGCTCCGAGAGCCCGCCCCAGATCCCGAACCGCTCGTCGTTGGCGAGGGCGTACTCGAGGCACTCCGATCGGACCTCGCAGCCCGTGCAGATGCGCTTCGCATCCCGGGTGGAGCCGCCCTTCTCGGGGAAGAACGCCTCCGGATCCGTCTGCGCGCACAGCGCATCGGTCTGCCACGCCAGTTGGTTGTCGTCGTCTGCGACCCCGCGAACCCCCGGTACGCCGAGCCGCACGGGGTCGACGAACCAATCCTCAGGTACCCCAGAACGATATTCAGGCTTGCCCATATCGTCTCCCACCCAGTTGTACCGACATCCCCGAGGGGTGTGTCTCACCAATTACATCGGTGTAATTCGACGGAGTCAAGTCGCCGGCGGAGAACTCTCAATACCTCCTCGAGGCTTGACAACCGCCGCGACACGCTGGTCGCGTTCCCGAGTCGTGACCGGGCTCAGTCGGCGGATGCCGCGCGGCGGGCCGACCACGCGCTCGAGACCATCTCGCGCAGCGAGTGGCGCATCCGCCAGTCGAGGTCGCGGGCGGCGAGTTCACCCGAGGCGACGATGCGCGCGGGATCGCCCGCACGACGGGGTGCGATCTCGGGCGCGAACGCGATGCCCGTGACCGCGGCGACCTCGCGCATGATCTCGCCGACCGACACGCCGTCCCCGGATCCGAGGTTGTAGACGGGCTCGATCGGCTCGCCGGCGTCGAGGCGGCGCGCGGCCGCCACGTGCGCGTCGGCGAGGTCCGCGACGTGGATGTAGTCGCGCACGCACGTGCCGTCGGGCGTCGGGTAGTCGTCGCCGTTGATGCGCGGGGTGCGCCCGTCGAGGAGGGCGTCGAAGACGAGCGGGAAGAGGTTGTGCGGACTGGGATCGAACACCTCGTCGGTGCCGGAACCCACCACGTTGAAGTACCGGAGCGAGGTGTGGCGCAGCGTGGTCGCCCTCGCCTGGTCGGCGAGCAGCCATTCGCCGATGAGCTTCGACTCGCCGTAGGGCGACTCCGGGCGCTTGGCCGTCTCCTCGGTCACGAGGTCGACGTCGGGCGTGCCGTAGACCGCGGCGCTCGAGGAGAAGACGATGCGCTCGACCCCGCTCGCGGCCATGGCGCCGAGCAGCCGCGCGGTGCCGGTGACGTTCTGCTCGTAGGTGTGCAGCGGACGCTGCACCGAGACCCCCGCGTACTTGAAGCCGGCGAGGTGGACCACGCCCTCGACGTCGTGCGCCTGCATGGTGTCCTCGAGGAGCGCGCCGTCGAGGATCGATCCGTGGACGAACGGCGAGCCGTCGGGGACGAACGTCCTCCGTCCGGAGGAGAGGTCGTCCACGACGACCGTGTCGATGCCCTGGGCCCGGAACGCCCGCACCACGTGCGCCCCGATGTAACCCGCTCCTCCGGTGACCAGCCAGCTCATGTCCCGCCTTCCGCCGCCGGCTCGTCCGGCGTCGTGACGATGCTAGCGGCCGGAGTCAGGCGCGGCGGAGGGGGGCCCGGTCCACGTGGCGGACGCGGTCGCGGATCTCGGGGCGACCGTAGCCGTCCGAGTCGAGGCGGAGCAGCGTCGCGACGACGCCCCACACGGCGAGGCCGGCGAAGATCAGCAGCACGATGATGTCCATGGCAGAAATTCTCCGCCTTGCAAGATCCTGCCGAAAGTGGCAGACTCGCCACAGATCGACACATTCCTGCCACCTCTCTGGCGGCCTCGAGGAGGACCCGTGCTCCAGACCATCGCGTGCATCGCCGTCCCCCAGATGGCGCCGTTCGAGTTCGGCGTGATCTGCGAGGTGTTCGGCATCGATCGGTCGGAGCAGGGCGGCCCGAGCTTCGACTTCCACGTCGTCGCCGCCGAGCCCGGCCCCATCTCCACGAAGCTCGGCTTCGACGTGGTCGTGCACGAGGGCCTCGCGGCGGCCGAGACCGCCGACCTCGTCGCCGTCCCCGCCTCGCTCATCGACGAGCCGGCCCATCCCGAGGTGCTCCGTGTCATCCGCGAGGCCGTCGACCGCGGCGCGTGGGTCCTGAGCGTCTGCTCGGGCGCCTTCACGCTCGGCCGGGCCGGAGTCCTCGACGGTCGCCGCGCGACCACGCACTGGATGTACACCGACCAGCTCGCCGAGATGTTCCCCGACACCGAGGTCGACCCCGACGTGCTCTTCGTGCAGGACGGGAAGGTCGTCACCGGCGCGGGCACCGCCGCCGGCATCGACGCGGCGCTGCACATCGTCCGCACCGAGCTCGGCGCGAGCGCGGCGAACATCGTCGCGCGTCGCATGGTCGTGCCGCCCCAGCGCGACGGCGGGCAGTCGCAGTTCATCCAGACGCCCGTGGTCGAGGCCAGGAGCGACTCGCTCTCGCTCGTCACGGACTGGATGCTCGAGCACCTCGACGAGGACCTCACGGTCGACCGCCTCGCCCGGAAGGCGCTGATGTCGCCCCGGACCTTCGCGCGCAAGTTCCGCGCCGAGACCGGCACGACGCCGAACGCCTGGCTCAACCGCCAGCGGCTCCTCCGCGCGCAGCAGCTGCTCGAGGAGACCGACTACACGCTCGAGGAGATCGCCCGCGAGACGGGCTTCGGGGCGGCGGCCGTCATGCGACACCACTTCGTCAAGACGCTGCAGACCACGCCCACCCAGTACCGCCGGGTGTTCGGCCCGCGACAGGCCGGCTGACCGCGAGCGGGATGCCGCGGCATCCGCGATCGGAGACCGGGTGCGGTCAGCGGCCGCCCGTCGGAACGGTCGCCACCCATGCCACGCCCGCTCCACCGAACCCGAGCGATCCCTCGTCGGGCGAGACGAACGCGGCCTCGCCGCGCGCGATCGAGGCCGCCCCGTTCGCTCCGGCCACCTCGATCCCGGCACCCTCGGCGAGCACGATCGCCGGGCCGGCCAGCGCGACGCGGGACGCGGCATCCGCCCCCTCGACCCGGAAGAGCGTGAAGTCCGGCGCGGCCGGACGGTACTCGCGGATGCCCGGAGCCACGTCGATCGGCGTCAGCAGCGGCGGCTCGATGGACGTGAAGTCGAGCACCTCGAGCAGCTCGGGGACGTCGATGTGCTTCGGCGTGAGCCCGCCGCGGAGCACGTTGTCGCTCGCCGCCATGAGCTCGATGCCGAGGCCCGAGAGGTAGGCGTGGATGTTGCCGGCGTCGAGGAACAGCGCCTCGCCGGGGCCGAGCGTCACCCGGTTGAGCAGCAGGGAGATCACGATGCCGGGGTCGCCGGGATACTCCGCCGCGAGATCGAGCACGGTTCGGAACGACGCCTCGAACGGCGAGGAGAGCGCCTCGTCGCTCGCCGCGAGCGCGGTCACCCGCTCGATGAGCCAGGCGGCCTCGCCGCTGTCTCCGCCGCGGCCGTCCAGCAGCAGCCAGGCGACGCTCTCGCGCAGGGCGTCGGGTGCGTCCAGGCGGGCCGCGAGCAGGTCGAGCGCTCCGGGCTGCGGCTCGGCCGAAGCGGCATCCGCGGCCCGCAGCGCGTCGACCACGCCGCGGACCTCCTCGAGCGGACGGAAGCCGGAGAGCGCCTCGAAGCGCTCGCTCACCGCGACGATGAGCTCGGGCTTGGCGAAGGGGTCCTTGTAGTTGCGGTCGAACGCGTCGATCGGCACGCCCTCGGCCTCCTCGCGCCCGAAGCCGATCCGCGCCTGGTCGGGCGTCGGGTGGGCCTGCAGCGAGAGCGGGCGGGCCGCGGCGAGCACCTTGAGCAGGAAGGGCAGCCGAGCGCCCTCGCGTGCCTGCTCGGGTCCGAGGGCTGCGGCGGGATTCGCGGCGATGAGCTCGGCGAGGTCCCCCGCACCGGCGGCATCCGCCTGGACCACCTCGGCCGGCGAGCCGGCGTGCGCGCCGAGCCAGAGTTCGGCCTCGGGCGATCCGCTCGGCTCCGTGCCCCGGAAATCGGCGATCGCGGTGTGGGAACCCCACGCGTAGTCCCTGGGCGCGTTGCGGATCGCGACAAACATGCGGAGCGGGGTCCTTTCACGGTTTGGCCCCAAACTACCAAGCACTGCGTGCATGTCCGGACCCTGCCTAGGCTCTGGCCGTCCCCCACGATGAACGAGGAGCCGTCATGTCCTTCGAGCCGCTCGCGAGCGACTTCTACTCGTACGCCTCGCTGCTGACCGAACGCGAGCAGGAGGCGCTCGCGTCCCTCCGCGCGTGGCTCGAACGCGACGTCCGTCCGATCGTCAACGACCACTGGGAGCGTGCCGAGTTCCCGATGGAGGTCGTGCGGCCGCTCGCCGAGCACGGCGTGCTCGCCTACGCCTGGGATGAGACGAAGCCGTTCGAGAACTCCGCCGTCTTCCGCGGGTTCGTGGCGCTCGAGCTCGCTCGCGTCGACGCCTCGGTGGGGACGTTCGTCGGCGTCCAGAACGGACTCGCGACCGGATCGATCTCGATCGCGGGGTCCGACGAGCAGCGACGGGAGTGGATCCCACGCCTCGCCTCGGGCGAGGTCGTCGGCGCCTTCGGCCTGACCGAGCCGCTCTCGGGCTCCGACTCCGCGCGCGGCCTGCGAACCACCGCCCGCCGCGACGGCGACGAGTGGGTGCTGAACGGCGAGAAGCGCTGGATCGGCAACGCGACCTTCTCGGACATCACCGTCATCTGGGCGAAGGACGAGGCCGACGGCCAGGTCAAGGGCTTCATCGTCCCCACGTCGACACCCGGCTACGTGGCGACGAAGATCGAGGGCAAGATCAGCCTGCGGATCGTGCAGAACGCCGACATCACCCTGACCGACGTCCGCGTGCCCGAGTCGCTGCGACTGCAGAACGCGAACTCCTTCCGCGACACCGCGGCCGTCCTGCGCCAGACCCGCGCCGAGGTCGCCTGGGCAGCGGTCGGCACCGCGATCGGCGCCTACGAGGCCGCCGTCCGCTACGCGACGGAGCGCGTCCAGTTCGGCAAGCCGATCGCCGCCCACCAGCTCATCCAGGACCTCCTCGTGAAGTGCCTCGGCAACATCACCGCCTCGCTCGCCATGGTCGTGCGCGTCTCCGAGATGCAGGACGCGGGCGAGCAGCGCGACGAGCACTCCTCGCTCGCGAAGACGTACGCCACCGAGCGAATGCGCGAGACGGTCGGCTGGGCGCGCGAGGTGTGCGGCGGCAACGGCATCGTCCTCGACTACGACGTCGCGCGCTTCTTCGCCGACGCCGAGGCGCTCTACTCGTACGAGGGCACACGCGAGATGAACACGCTCATCGTCGGGCGCGCGATCACCGGCGAAGCCGCCTTCGTCTGAGCGGGCCCCCGGCGAGCGACCCCCGATGACGGATGCCGCGGGGCGCACCGCCCCGCGGCATCCGCGTCATGACCGGCCGAGCCCGCGGTAGACGAAGCCGGCCTCGCGCCATGCGCCGGGATCGAGCACGTTGCGCGCGTCGATCACGCGGGCCGTCTCCATGAGGTTCGCGACGTGCTCCGGGTCGAGCCCGCGGTACTCGGACCATTCGGTCACGAGGACGACGAGTTCGGCATCCTCCAATGCGTCCTCCGCGGTCTCGACGTACTCCAGCTGCGGGTGTCGCAGTCGCGCGTTCTCGATGCCCTCGGGATCGGTGGCGCGCACGCGCGCCCCGAGTCCGTGCAGTCGCGCCGCCACGTCGAGCGCCGGCGAGTCGCGCGTGTCGTCCGAATCCGGCTTGAAGGTCAGCCCGAGCACGGCGATCCGACGTTCGAACACGGATCCGCCGAGCAGTTCGACGGCGAGGTCGACGGCGCGCTCGCGTCGGCGGAGGTTGATCGCATCGACCTGGCGGAGGAACGCCACGGACTCCGCGCGACCGAGTTCCTCGGCGCGGGCGGTGAACGCGCGGATGTCCTTCGGCAGGCAGCCGCCCCCGAATCCGATGCCCGCGTTCAGGAACCGGCGCCCGATGCGGGCGTCGTGGCCGATCGCGTCCGCCAGCGTCGTCACGTCGGCCCCGGTCGCCTCCGCGATCTCGGCCATCGCGTTGATGAAGCTGATCTTCGTCGCGAGGAATGCGTTCGCGGCCGTCTTGACGAGTTCGGCCGTCGCGAGGTCGGTGACGATCCTGGGCGTCCCCGTCTCGAGGATCGGGGCGTAGACCGCATCGAGCAGCTCGGTCGCGCGTTCGTCGACCACGCCGTAGACCAGGCGGTCCGGGGTGAGGGTGTCCGCGACGGCGAACCCCTCGCGGAGGAACTCGGGGTTCCACGCGAGGAGCGCCCCCGAGCCGGCGCGCTCCAGCCGGCCGAGGAGCTCGGCCGCCGTTCCCACCGGCACCGTGCTCTTGCCGACGACGAGCGAACCGGGCGCCGCGACCTCGGCCAGCGCGTCGACGGCTCCGCGCACGAATCGCAGGTCCGCTCCGTCGGAGTTCGGCAGCTGCGGGGTGCCCACCGCGACGAAGTGCACCTCGGCGTCCGCCGCTTCGCGGAGGTCGGTCGAGAAGCGGAGCCGCCCGGACCCGATGGACTCGACGAGCAGCTCCGGAAGGCCCGGTTCGAAGAACGGCGCGACACCGGATGCGAGCTTCGCGACCTTGGCGGCATCCGTGTCGACGCCCACCACGTCATGGCCGAGCTTCGCCATCGCGGCGGCGTGCACCGCGCCCAGGTATCCGCACCCGATCACCGAGATCCTCATGTCGCTCCTGTCGTCGATCCCGGCCATTCTCCCCGACATCGGTGGAGCGGAATCGACTTCGGCGTGAACAGGGGCGAGTCCGGACGGTTAGCCTAGTTCGCATGAGCATCGGACGACGCCGCGCGCTCGAGTCCGCGTACGCGACGTTCGCACTGTTCACGCTGATCGCCGGCCAGTTCTGGCGCAACCTCCTCGGCTGGTGGGGGTTCGGCGCCATCGCGCTGCTCGTGCTCGTCGGTGCGATCCTCCTGTGGGTCTCCCGACGTCCCGACGTCCCCTGGCGCCGCGTGCCGAAGTCGACGATCGCGTTCCTGCTCGTGGCGGCGCTGTCGATCACCTGGTCGAACTACCCCGCCTCGAGCGCGCTGGGCCTGGCCATCCTCGTCGCCACGACCTTCACGGGGATCTCCCTCGCGCTCAGCCTCGAATGGCACGGATTCCTCCGCGCCCTCTCGTCGGCGCTCAAGTGGGTGCTGGCGCTCTCGCTGCTCTTCGAGCTCTGGGTCGCGGTGTTCGTGCGCGAACCGCTGCTGCCGAACTTCGTCGACTACGGCGACGAGAAGGTCCCGATGGCGTTCTACTGGTCGCGGGCGCTGCTGTTCGACGGCGGTCCGATCGAGGGCATCGTCGCCAGCCGCAACCTCCTCGGGATGGCCGCCCTCCTCGCACTGATCCTCTGGGGGTGCCTGCTCGCCAGCGGCGGCATGCGCCGGGCGCAGGGCATCGGATGGCTGGTGGTCGGCGGGGCGACGTTCGCCCTGACCCGCTCCGCGACCGTCATCCTCGTCTCGGTCCTCGTGCTCGCCGCGCTCGGATTCGCACTGTGGGCCAGGCGCAGCGGGCCGGAGCACCGTCGACGCGTGTACACGACCGCGACGCTCGCGCTCGTGGCATCCGCCGGCCTGCTCGCGGTGTCCTGGAACGCACTGCTCGACGTGTTCGGCAAGGGCGAGGACCTCACCGGCCGGATCGACATCTGGACCTCGGTGACCGGGCTCGCGAGCGAGCGCCCCGTGCTCGGCTGGGGCTGGATCGGGTACTGGATGCCCTGGGCGGACCCCTACGGCGGGCTCGCCGTCCGGAACGGCGTCGAGTACCTGCAGGCGCACAACGCCTGGCTCGACGTCTGGATGCAGCTCGGGGTCGTCGGCCTGATCGCGTTCGCCTCCATCGTCGCGGGCGCCCTCTGGCGATCCTGGTTCCTCGCGGTCGACCGGCCCCGCGACGCGCGCGGTCGGCCCGTCGCCTTCTCCGCCCTCGCATTCGTCCCGTTGCTCGCGCTGGTCGCCCTCATCGGGCAGTCGCTCGCCGAGAGCCGACTGCTCGTCGAGAGCGGATGGCTGCTGCTCATCGCCATCGCCTGGGGCACGAAGCGGCGCCAGTGGTCCCCCGAGCCGCTCCCCCCGATGGCGCCCGCCCGCCCGCCGCGGCGACACGCCCGGCCGGAGCCGCGTCCGTGAGGGACGCGATCCGCGAATTCGCCGGATCGGCGCGGTTCGCCCACGCCGTCACCGTCATGGCGATCGGCCTCGCGTTCACCACGCACGCCGCGCGGGCCATGGTCGGGTGGCCCGGCCTGATCGCCGCGATCGCCATGCTGATCGTGCTCGCCGGCATGTCGCTCGTGGCCAGGTGGCGCGCCGTCGAGTGGTACGGGATCCTGCCGCTGACCATCCTCGTGTTCGTCGGCTGGTGCGGCGCCTCCGTCATCTGGTCGAGCAACCCCGGCGCGACGGTGCTGGGGGTCGGGTACCTCGTCGCCTTCGGCATCATGGGCGTCTACGTCGCGCTGATGCGCGACACCATCCAGATCGTCCGCGCGTTCGGCGACGTCATGCGGGTGCTGCTCGCCGTCTCGCTCGCGCTCGAGGTGCTCTCCGGAATCCTGCTCGACCTCCCGATCGCGTTCCTCGGCATCCGCGGCGACCTCGCCTCGCTCGGCCCGATCCAGGGCGTGTTCGGCTCCCGCAACATGCTCGGATTCGTGGCGCTCATCGCGCTGCTGACGTTCATCATCGAATGGCGGACCCGCAGCGTCCTGCGCGGACGCGCGATCGCGTCGATGGTCCTCGCCGGCGGCTCGATCGTGCTCTCGGGATCGCCCACCACCTTCGTCGCCCTCGGCATCTGCCTGCTCGCGCTCGGCGCGCTCTACGGGCTCCGCCGGGTGCCCGCCGAGCACCGCTGGCGCGTGCAGGTCGCATTGCTCGTCGGCGTCGTGGCCTCGCTCGTCGCGGGGTGGATCCTGCGCCTCCGGATCATCGAGCTGCTGGACGCCCGCGCCGAGTTCGACGTCCGCCTGGACGTCTGGCGCGAGGTGTCGAGGTACCTGGCCGTGAACCCGCTGCAGGGGTGGGGCTGGACCGGGCGCTGGACGGACGGCGCACCCTACGTCTGGGTCGAGCGGGCCGTGGGCCGCGACCTGGCGTCGGCGCTCAGCGCCTTCATCGACGCCTACTTCCAGGTCGGCGTGATCGGGGTGCTGCTGTTCGCGGCGCTGCTCGGCGTGGCACTGGTCAGGTCGTGGCTGCTCGCCTCGAACCGGCGGAGCGTCGTCTACCTGTGGCCCGCGCTGATCCTCGTCGCCCTCGCCGTCACGAGCGTCGCCGAGAGCTTCGTGCTCCTCGAGGGAGGCTGGCTGCTGCTCGTCGTGTGCGCGGTGAAGGCCGCGCGCGACATGAGCTGGCGCGACGCGCTCGCCGTGGCCCGCTGAACGCCGCCGACCACCGCCCTTCGGAGGCCGGGTGCCCGCGCAGGCGTCGCCGCTCGGCCGCGCGTGCTGCACAATAGACCAGCCCCGACTCCCCACCGGGGCGATGCCCGAGCGAACAGGAGCCGCATGCGTCGGTCCGTCCTCGCCCGCGCCGCCGGCGGCTACGGCCTGTCCGTCGTGCTCAGCGGGCTCGTCAGCCTCCTCGTCATCCCGTCGGTGATCATCGCCGCCGGGACCGAGTCGTGGGCCACCATCGCGGTCGCGCAGGCGGTCTCCGGGTTCGCGTTCGTGCTCGCGGTCTACGGATGGGGGGTCGTCGGGCCGACCGAGGTGGCCTCACGCGAGCCCGAGGAGCGCGGGGGCTACTTCGCAGATTCGCTGCTCAGCCGTGCCTGGCTGTGCGTGGTGATCGTCCCGATCGCCGTGGTCGTCGCGATCGCCTTCACACCCGACGAGCCGTTGCTCGCCGCCCTGACCACGGCGAGCGGCATCCTCGTCGCGCTCGGCGCGGGCTGGTTCTACGTCGGCGAGCGGAGCCCGCTGAGGTTCCTGCTCATCGACACGGTGCCTCGCCTCGTCGGCACCCTCGCCGGCGCGATCGCGGTCATCGTCACCGGCGACGCCGTGTGGTTCGCCGGCCTGCAACTGGCCGGGGTGGTCACGGCCGCCGCGATCGCCTCGATCGACATCCTCAACCGCTATCGCGGGTGGGCCTGGACCGCGTCCCCGATCCGAGCGGCGCGGAACCTGCGCGGCCAGGGACACACCGTGGCGATGTCGGCGACGTCCGCCGTCTACGTCAACGTGCCGATCCTGCTCGTCCAGGTGTTCGTCCCGAGTGCGACGGCCGTCTACGCCCTGGCGGAGCGGATGGTCCGGCTCGCCCTCTACGCCACGCGTCCCATCGTCCAGGTCGCCCAGGGCTGGGTGCCGAACCCCGACCCCCGGGTGCTCGTGTCCCGCGCGCGTCGCGTCACGGTGCTCGGGATGGGGCTCGGCGCGGTCGGCGGCCTCGCCTTCGCGCTGCTGGCCCCGTGGGCCGGCGGCATCCTCTCGGGCGGCGAGCTGACGATCGCATGGGACCTCGCGATCCCGATGGGCGTGAACCTCGCCGCCATCCTCGCATCGCAGCTCACCGGCTTCGCCTGCCTGACGGCGCTCGGCATGTCGCGCGTCCTGTCGACGAGCACGATCGCGGGCGCCGTCGTCGGCACCGCCCTCATGATCCCGCTGCTGCTCTGGATCGGTGTCCCCGGCGTCGCCTGGGGGCTGGCCGCGGCCGAGCTCGCGGTGCTCGGCGTGCAACTCTGGAAGCTCGCTCCGAGGCTCGCCCGCGAGGTGACGGTAGGCTCGTAGCGGCCGACCGGTCGTCGTCGGCGCATCGAATCCCTCCGGAGTGCAACCAGTGACCTCGACCTGGACCGAGCTGCAGCGCGTCGTCTTCCCACAGGACGGCGATCCCGACGTCCTCCCCCTCTACGTCGACGCGGACGTGTGGGCCCGCTTCGGCACCCGCGAGGTCCGCGTCAGCGATCGCGCGCACATCGACGACGTGCTCGGGCGCGACCGGTTCCGCGTGGGATCGGGCGAGCGGATGTCGTTCGCGGGCTACTTCAACGCCTTCCCCGCGTCGTACTGGCAGCACTGGACGGTCGTCGACCGGATCCGCCTGCGAGTGACGACGAGCGGGTCCGGCACGCTGCTCGTCTACCGCTCGACGGCGCAGGGCGTGCCGCAGCGCGTGGCATCCGAATCGTTCCGAGGCGACGACCAGGTCACGATCGTCGACCTGCCGGTCACCACCTTCGGCGACGGCGGCTGGTACTGGTTCGACGTCGTGGCCGGGCACGGCGAGGTCGTCCTCGGCGCGTCGGCGTGGGAGACGGATGTCGCGCCCGCCCGCGACGGCCGCGCGTCGATCGGCATCACGACGATGAACAAGGCCGACTACTGCGTCCGAACGCTCGACGCGCTGGCCTCCGACGCGTCGGTCGCCGAGGTGCTCGACCGCGTCTACGTGGTCGACCAGGGATCGCAGCTGGTCCGCGACCGCGAGGAGTTCCCCGAGATCGCCGAACGCATGGGCGACCGGCTGCACGTGATCGAGCAGGCGAACCTCGGCGGCTCGGGCGGCTTCGCGCGCTCGATGCTCGAGACGCTCGAGGCGGGCACCAGCGAGTTCGTGATCCTGCTCGACGACGACGTGACGATCGAGCCCGAGAGCATCGCCCGTTCGGTTCGCTTCGCACGGTACGCCACGCAGCCCGTCCTGGTCGGCGGGCACATGTTCGACCTGCTCGATCGCCCGGTCATGCACGCGTTCGCCGAGACGATGGACCTCTCGCCGTTCATGTGGCACGCCCAGCCCCACGACGAGGTGCCGCACGACTTCCGCTTCAGCAACCTGCGGCAGACCAGGTGGATGCACGCGCGGATGGACGCCGACTACAACGGCTGGTGGTTCTGCCTGATCCCGGTCGCTGCACTGAAGGCCGCCGGCCTCGCGCTGCCCGCCTTCATCAAGTGGGACGACGCGGAGTACTGCCTCCGCGCGGGTGCGAACGGCTTCCCGACGGTCACCCTGCCCGGCGCGGCCCTCTGGCACGTGT
Source organism: Agromyces excoecariae (assembly GCF_051715505.1). NCBI lineage: Bacteria > Bacillati > Actinomycetota > Actinomycetes > Micrococcales > Microbacteriaceae > Agromyces > Agromyces excoecariae. Next base: position 140,119 of record NZ_JBPSLA010000011.1, read on the forward strand.
CGTGGCTCGACAAGGACGACTCGATCGACTGGCAGGCCTACTTCCACGCCCGGAATCGCTTCGTCGCGGCGCTGCTGCACTCCCCCTACGGCGACGGCGGGCGCCTGACGGAGGACAGCTGGCGCTGGGACCTCCGCCACCTGCTGTCCATGCAGTACTACCCCGTCACCCTGCGGCACCGTGCGCTCCGCGACATCCTGCGCGGTCCGGCCCACATGCAGGCCGAGCTCGGCACGATCCTCGGCGACCTGCGCGCCGAAGCGGCCAAGTTCCCCGAGAAGACCGTGCTGAAGACCGACGACGAGATGCCGGCGACGGTCGAGGGCAAGAAGGTCTTCCCGCTCGGGCCCGACGGCAAGCCGGCGAAGGGTCCGCGCGGCATCCCGCTCGTGCTCTTCACGGCGCGGATGACCGTGCGCCAGTGGTTCACGAAGCCGCAGCCGAGGAACGTGGCCGCACCCCAGGTCGAACTCGCCAAGCGCGACGGCACCTGGTTCCGCCTGCCGATGTACGACAGCGCACTCGTCTCGACGGCCGACGGCACCGGCAAGGTGCGCTACACGCGCGATCCCCGCACCTTCCGCCGCCTCGTACGGCAGAGCCGCAGGCTGCACCGCGAGCTGCGCAAGCGCTGGCCCGAACTCTCGAAGCAGTACCGCGAGGCGCTGCCCGAGATCACGTCGCCGGAGGCCTGGCGGCAGACGTTCGAGCGCTGAGTCGCCGGCGCGGGCGCCGCGGCCCGCGGCGACGTCCGCGCCGAGCGGTTCAGCTGAACAGGAACCGCTCGGCGAGGACCGCCGCCGAGCGCCGGCCGTCATGGACCTCTCGCACGAAGGCCGGGCCGCGCGCGGCGATCTCGCGGAAACGCTCCCGGTCGGCGACGATGGTGCGGATGACGTCGGCCAGTTCGGCCGCGCGGGCCTCGACGACGGGCAGTTCGAGACCGGTCTCGTCGCGCACGTGCCCTCGGACCTGGTCGCTGACGTGGCTGACGACGACGCGGCCCGCTGCGAGCGCCTCGCACGTGGCGACGCCGTAGATGCCGAGTGAGAACTGATCGAGCACGATGTCGGCTCGGGCGTACAGTTCGGGCATGCGCTCGGGCGGGACGCCCTCGTGGCGCTCGTACCGCACGGTGCCGTCCGCGTCGAGTGCACGCATCGTGTCCTCGATGAGGTCGGATCCCTTCAAGCCGGCCCGGCTCGGGATGTGGACCACGAGCGGCCGCTCCGCGGTGAGTGGCGGCGCCGAGTCGAGGGTGCGCCAGCGCTCTCCGACGATGACCGGGAGCCACACGCCCTCGGGGACGTCGAGGAGCAGGTCGGGTGTCGACACGAAGACGGTCGCGCCGATGCGATCGAGGAGCGTGCGGTGGCGCACCGCCTGGCGTTCGAGGACGTCCGTCTCCGCGTATCCTCCCTCGACGAACGGCGAGTCCGGCTCGCGGCGGCGATGGCGGCTCGGAAGGCGGATGTCGGACCCGTGGCACAGCATCGCGACGCGGAGCCCGTCGGCACGGAACGCCTCGACCTCGCGCACGAGGTCGGATTGGTACCGAGCCCCGAGGATGGGACGTTCGGCCTCGATGATCACGTGGCTGTAGCGAGCGATGGCACGGGCCTGGCCGGCCTGCCACGTCTTCGACCGCAGGAAGACGGCCGTGGGGACCTCGTAGTCGGTCGGGAACGCGAACTCGCCGGGAGCCCGGTAGGACATGTTCCGCGACCCGACGTCCGGAAGCGAGTCCGCGGCGTGCGCCCACTCGTAGCCCTGTCCGGCGAAGTTCGCCGGAGCGATCAGCAACCGCGCCGTCCCCTCGGGGACGGCGATCGGCTGTGGCACGTCCTCCGCGGAGTACGCGAACCACTGCGGCCTGAGCCGCATCAGCACCGCGTCGGGGATCAGTGCGACCAGGCGGTGTCGGAGCGAGGACGAAGCAGTCACGCGCCCATCATCCCCGACCCGACGACGCGGACGCATCCTCGACGGCCTCCGGCACCGCCGGGCCGGCGGGAGCGGAGGCCACCCGCGCAGCCGGAGATCGCGTGGCGCGGCTCCGGAAGTCGGGTCACGCCAGCCCCGCGAGCGAGGCCTGCACCCGGAACTCGGGCACGCGCTCGACGAGTTCGGCGAACGTCCCGCTGGCGAGGATGCGGCCGTCGCTCATGTAGCACAGCTGATCGTTGTCCCGCACCGTGGACAGCCGGTGCGCCACCGAGACGACCGTGACCTTGCCCTGGAGCTCGCGGATCGCTCGCGAGACATCCGCTTCGGTCTTGGTGTCCAACGCGCTCGTCGCCTCGTCGAGCACGAGGACGAGCGGTTCGCTGTACAGGGCCCTGGCGATGCCGAGTCGCTGGCGCTGGCCACCGGAGAGCGAGATGCCGGCGTCGCCGATCCTCGAGTCCATCCCGCCCGGACGCGCTTCGATCGCCGGCCACAGCTGCGCCCGTTCGAGTGCGCGGCGGACCCGATCGCGGTCGATCTCGCCCTCCCAGGCGAGCGCGACGTTCTGCGCGACGGTTCCGTTGAAGAGGGCGACCTGCTGCGGCACGTAGCCGACCCGGTCGCGCCACGCCGCCAGCACCTGCTCCAGTTCGACGCCGTCGACCTCGATGGTGCCTTCCGACGGCGAGATGAGCCCGAGGAGGATGTCGACGATCGTCGACTTCCCCGCACCCGAAGGTCCCACCAGGCCGAGGGTCGACCCGATCGGGATGTCGAGGTCGATGCCCTCGATCGCGGCCCGGTCGGACTCCGGGTAGGAGAACGAGACCCCGCGGAGCACGAGTCGGCGAGGCTCCTGTCGAAGCGGTTCGTGGCCGATCTCCTCCGCGCGACGCAGGTGCGCCTGGGCGTCTTCGACATCGGACACGACCATCTCGACATGGGGCGCGTTCGCCTGGGCGTTGGTGAGCAGGCCCTGGAACGAGATGATCGACGGCACGATCCGGAACCCCGCCACTCCGAACAGCGCGACCGCGGCGATCGCGCCGGACAGCCCCTCGGCGAGGTATGCGGCGCCGCCGACGATGACGAAGCCGCCGACGAGCGCCCCGTCGAGCACGAACTTCGGCACGCCGCCCAGGAAGTACAGGTTCGCGCGCGCGCGCGTGGAGGCGATGCGATTGCGGTGGACGTTCGCTGCGACCTCGGCGGCCTTGTTCCGCAGCGTGATCTCCTTCAGCGCGTTCACCATGTCGGTCATGATCGTCGCCGCCCGGATCGAGTAGTCGCGGTTCACCCGGCCCGCCTGGACCGCGCGCCGCGAGACCCACCGGTACAGCAGGAGTCCGACGAGGCCCAGGTAGACGACCGTGATCAGGGCCGTGAGCGGCGCGGCGATGAGGACGACGACGAGGACGGCGAGGAAGGTCGTGATGAGCGAGGGCAGCGTGATGACCGGCAGGAGGAATCCCGCCGTCGTCGTCGCGACGCCGACATCGACGAGTCGGACCAGCTGGGACGTGCTGCGCGTGATGCGCTCGACCCAGGGCGCCCGGATGTACGCGTCGAAGAGCCGATCCCCCACCGCGAGCTCGTACGCGGCGAACTTGCGCGTCGCGACCCACTGGAGCAGGACGTTGAGCCCGGACTTCAGGATGATCAGCAGGGAGACCGCGAGCAGCACCCACACGTACCCGTCGAGGCCGACCTCGCCGATGAAGGGGAGGACGATCGGCGCCGACTGCACCATCGAGCCCAGGGAGATCGCGAGGATTCCGAGGGCGAGGATGTCGAGCAGTGCCAGCGCACTGGAGAGGGCGATGAACCACCAGAGGAAGGCGCGCTCCTCGGGCGGGAGGATGGGCAGCAGGCGTCGGAGCGTCTGCCAGATGAGCTTCACGGAACCAGGATCTCCTCTCGGGCGTAGCGAGGGTCATCCTCCCACACGCTGATCCGAGCCGGCTGGAACGGCCGGTCGCCGAGCGGGCTTCGGACTCGCCGCACTCGCGCTGATACCATCCCTTACATGCTTCCGAGGCCCCTGGGCACGCTCATCGTGCTGCCCGCATTCAACGAGGAGGCCTCGGTCGGAGCCGTACTGGCGGAGATCCGCCGCGTGCTGCCCGGCACACCGTGCCTCGTGGTCGACGACGGCTCGACGGATGCCACGGCCGAGCGCGCCGCGGCGGGCGGCGCCACGGTGCTCCGCCTCCCGTTCAACCTCGGCGTCGGTGGTGCGATGCGTGCCGGGTTCCGGTACGCCCTGGCCGAGGGGTTCCACACCGTGGTGCAGCTCGACGCCGACGGCCAGCACGACCCGGCGGAGGTCCCGGAGCTCCTCGCCGCACTCGACGACGGCACCGACATCGCCATCGGAGCCCGCTTCGCCGGCAAGGGCGCGTACGAGGCCCGTGGGCCGCGTCGCTGGGCGATGCTCGTGCTCTCGGGCGTGATCAGCCGGATCAGCCGCACGAAGCTCACCGACACGACGAGCGGGTTCAAGGCCAACGGCCCGCGGGCGATCGCCCTGTTCGCCGAGCACTTCCCCGCCGAGTACCTCGGCGACACGGTCGAGGCACTCGTCATCGCCGCCCGGGCCGGGCTGCGGATCCGTCAGGTGCCCGTCGCCATGCGCCCCCGTCAGGGAGGCGCGCCGTCGCATCGGCCGCTCAAGGCGGCGGTCTACCTGATCCGGGCGTTCGTCGCCCTCGGATTCGCGCTCGTGCGTCCGCGGGTCGTCCTGGAGACGGGAGGGGCTCGATGAGCACGGGCACCTACCTGCTCGGCGTCGTCGCCGCGATCATCGCGTTCGCCGCCGTGGTCGAGCTGCTGCGCCGCCGCCGTCTCCGCGAGCGCCACGCCGTGTGGTGGTTCATCGCCGCCGTCGGCGCGCTGGTCGTCGGCATCTTCCCCTCGACCCTCACGTGGGCCGCCGACGTCCTCAACGTCGAGGTGCCGACCAACCTCGTGTTCTTCGTGAGCATCGTGATCCTGTTCCTCGTGAGCCTCCAGCACGCCGGCGAACTCACCGACCTCGAGGACCGCACTCGCACGCTGGCCGAGGAGGTCGCGTTGCAGCAGGTAAAGTTGGACCGCCTCGAACGATCGTCCCACTCGGACGATGCCGAGACCGACTCCCCCGACTGATCGCCGCCGTCGCCCGCCACCCGGGAACCGGCCGGAAAGGACATGCCTCGTGACTACCATCGCTGCGAGTGCGGACGTCGCCGACGACGCCGTCATCGGTGAGGGCAGCAAGGTCTGGCACCTCGCCCAGGTTCGCGAAGGCGCCCGACTCGGTGCGAACTGCATCGTCGGACGCGGCGCGTACGTCGGCAGCGGCGTGCGCATGGGCGACAACTGCAAGCTGCAGAACTACGCGCTGGTCTACGAGCCGGCCGAGCTCGGCCACGGCGTGTTCATCGGCCCGGCGGTCGTGCTCACCAACGACACCTATCCGCGCGCGGTGAGCCCGGACGGCTCGCTCAAGAGCGCCCACGACTGGACGCCGGTGGGCGTCACCATCCGCGACGGCGCGTCGATCGGCGCGCGCGCGGTCTGCGTCGCGCCGGTCACCATCGGACGGTGGGCGACGGTGGCCGCCGGAGCGGTCGTCACGAAGGACGTCCCGGACTTCGCGCTGGTCGCGGGCGTCCCGGCCCGTCGCATCCGCTGGGTCGGGAAGGCCGGCGTCCCCCTCGAACAGCGGGGCGACGCGTGGGTGTGCCCCGAGACCGGCGAGCGCTACATCGAAGACGCAGGGATCCTGCGGGAGGAGCAGTCATGACCGAGTTCATCCCGGCCGCGAAGCCGATCATCGGGGACGAGGAGCGCGCTGCGGTCGACGCCGTGCTCGCCTCGGGCATGCTGGCGCAAGGCACCGAGGTCGCGACGTTCGAGCAGGAGTTCTCCGACGTCCTGCTCGACGGTCGCGCGGTCGTCGCCGTGAACTCCGGCACCGCAGGCCAGCACCTCGGCCTCCTCGCATCGGGCGTCGGCCCCGGCGATGAGGTCATCGTGCCGTCCTTCACGTTCGCGGCGACCGCCAACTCCGTGGCGCTCACGGGGGCGACGCCCGTCTTCGCCGACATCGAGCCGAACCACTTCTGCCTCGACCCCGCCGACGTCGCGTCGAAGGTCACCGAGCGGACCGTCGGCATCATGCCCGTCCACCTCTACGGCCACCCGGCAGACATGACCGCGTTCGAGTCGCTCGCGGCCGAGCGCGGCCTCGCCCTGTTCGAGGACGCCGCGCAGGCGCACGGCGCGAGCCTCGGCGGTCGCAAGGTCGGCACGTTCGGCCGCTTCGCGATGTTCAGCCTCTACCCGACGAAGAACATGACGAGCGGCGAGGGCGGCATGGTCTCGACCGGTGACGCCGGCGTCGAGCGCCTGCTCCGGCTCCTGCGCAACCAGGGCATGGAGAAGCAGTACGAGAACGAGGTCGTCGGGTTCAACGCCCGGATGACGAACATCCACGCCGCGATCGGCCGCGTGCAGCTGACGAAGGTGCTCGGCTGGACCGAGTCCCGTCGTCGCAATGCCGCGTTCCTCGACGAGAACCTCGAGGGCGTCGTGACGCCGCCGGTCGCCGAGGGCGCCGAGCACGTCTACCACCAGTACACGATCCGGGTTCCGGAGGACCGCGACGGCTTCGCGACGGCGCTGCGCGAGCAGTACCAGATCGGATCGGGCGTCTACTACCCGATCCCGAACCATCGCCTGCCGTCGTTCGGCCTCGAGCTCGACCTGCCCGAGACCGAGCGAGCCGCCCGCGAGGTGCTCTCCCTGCCCGTGCATCCGTCCTTGTCCGACGGCGACCTCGAGCGCATCGTCTCCGCGGTGAACACGCTCGCGAAGGCGGGTGCGTGATGGCGGAGCTGCGCATCGGGGTCATCGGCCTCGGCATGATGGGGCGCCACCACGTCCGGGTCACGCGTGAGATCGAGGGCGTGCGCCTGGTCGCCGTCGCCGACGCGCAGGGCGATCCCCACGGCGTCGCCGGTGGGCTCCCCGTGCTCGAATCGGTCGCGGCACTGATCGAGCAGGGCATCGACGCGGCCGTCGTCGCGGTGCCGACCGGATACCACGAGGCGGTGGCGCTCGAGCTGGCCGACGCCGGGGTCCACACCCTCGTCGAGAAGCCCATCGCGAGCGACAGCGCGGCCGGCGAGCGCGTGGCATCCGCGTTCGAGGCCGCCGGGCTCGTCGGCGCGGTCGGGCACATCGAACGCTACAACCCCGCGCTCCAGGACTTGCGCCGACGCCTCGAGGACGGCGAGCTCGGCGAGCTCTACCAGATCGCCACGCGCCGGCAGGGACCCTTCCCGGCGCGGATCGCCGACGTCGGCGTGGTCAAGGACCTCGGCACGCACGACATCGACCTGACGTCATGGCTGGCGCAGTCGCCCTACACGAGCGTCGCCGCCCGCACGACGACCCGCAGCGGACGCCCGCACGAGGACATGGTCTCGGCCACCGGCCAGCTGGCGAGCGGCGCGATCACCAACCACCTCGTCAACTGGCTCTCGCCGATGAAGGAGCGGATCACCGTGGTCACGGGTGAGCGCGGCGCGTTCGTCGCGGACACCATCAGTGCCGACCTGGCGTTCTTCGAGAACGGCACCCAGACCACCGAGTGGGAGTCCGTCGCGGCCTTCCGCGGTGTGTCGGAAGGCTCGATGACCCGGTTCGCGCTGGCCAAGCGCGAACCGCTCCGGTCCGAGCACGAGGCGTTCCGAGACGCGATCCTGGGCCGTTCCGCGAACACCGTCACGATGCGCGAGGGACTCGCGACGCTGCGTGTGGCCGAAGCCGTCGTCGAGTCGGCGCGCACCGGGCACTCGCAGTCGCTGCCCACCGCCTGATCGATGGCGGACGCTCCTCGGATCCTCATCGCCTCGCGCCTGTTCGCGCCCGAGGTGAGTGCAGGCGCGTTCCGGCTCCGCGCGCTCGCCCGCGGCTTCGCGCGCCGCGGCTGCCGCGTCCGCGTGCTCACGACGACGCCTCCGTCGACCGCGCCCGCGGGCTCCGTCGACGAGCCCGGAGTCGAGGTGTCTCGCTTCCCCGTGCTCCGGGACCGCGGCGGCAACGTGCGCGGGTACGTGCAGTACCTGAGCTTCGACATCCCCCTGTTCTTCCGGCTCCTGTTCGCGCGGTTCGACCTGGCCGTCGCCGAGGCGCCGCCGACGACTGGCCTCGTCGTCTCGGTCGTCAGCGCGCTGCGTCGCAAGCCGTACGCGTACTACGCCGCCGACGTCTGGACCGACGGCGTGATCTCGATGGGCGCCCCGGGCATCGTCGTCCGGATCATGCGTGCGGTCGAGGGCGCGGTGCTCCGACGCGCCGCGAGCGTGCTGTCCATCTCCGACGAGGTGACCGACCGGCTCATCGAACTCGGCGCCCGCCGCGAGCGGATCGCGACGGTCGGCAACGGGGTCGACACGGGGCTCTTCTCGCCCGACGGTCCGGCGAAGGCCGACGACGGCCCCTACCTCGTCTACACGGGGACGATGTCCGAGTGGCAGGGTGCCGAGCTGTTCGCGAAGGCGATGCCGTCGGTGCTCGAGCGGCACCCGGACGCCCGGTTGCGATTCTTCGGACAGGGTGCGTCCGAGCCCGTGATCCGCGCGGAGGCGGCGCGGGTCGGCGGCGACCGGATCCTGTTGGGAGGCGTCGTGCCCCCGGCCGAGGCCGCCGGCTGGATCCGCGGTGCGGCCGCTGCGCTCGTCAGCATCGTGCCCGGCATCGGCTACGACTTCGCTCGGCCGACGAAGACGTACGCGGCCGCGGCCTGCGGCGCGCCCGTGATCTTCGCGGGAACGGGCAGCGGCGCCGCCCTCGTGCGCGAGCACGGCCTCGGTGAGGCGGTCGACTTCGCGCCCGAGGCCGCTGCGGAGGCCATGGTCCGGGCGATCGAGGCGTGGCGCTCCGGCGCGACGGATGCCGGCCGCACTGCGCGGGCGAGCTGGGTCCAGGAGAATGCGTCGCTCGACGCGGTCGGCGAGGCCGCGGCCGCGGCCGTCCTGGGCGCGGTCGAGTGAATCGCGGCATCGGCGCGGGCTCACGGGATTCGCGGATGCGCCGTCGAGTACCCTTGATCGTCGTCCCGAGAGGAACCCCCACCCTGTGAACACTGACCTGCTCGTCGTCGGATCCGGCTTCTTCGGCCTCACCATCGCCGATCGCGCCGCGCGCGAACTCGGCCTCCGCGTCACCGTCATCGACCGTCGCCCGCACATCGGCGGCAACGCCTACAGCGAGGACGAGGCGGAGACCGGGATCGAGGTGCACCGCTACGGCGCTCACCTCTTCCACACCTCGAACGAGCGCGTGTGGGAGTACGTCAACCGGTTCACGACGTTCACCGACTACGTGCACCGCGTGTACACGCAGCACCGCGGCGAGGTCTTCCCGATGCCGATCAACCTCGGGACGATCAACCAGTTCTTCCGCTCCGCGCACGGACCCGATGCCGCCCGGGCACTGATCCGGGAGCAGGCCGGTGAGCTCGCGGGCACCGATCCGCAGAACCTCAACGACAAGGGCATCCAGTTGATCGGGCGCCCCCTGTACGAGGCGTTCATCAAGCACTACACCGCGAAGCAGTGGCAGACCGACCCGAGCGACCTTCCGGCGGAGGTGATCTCGCGCCTCCCCGTCCGCTACACCTACGACAACCGCTACTTCAACGACACCTACGAGGGCCTCCCCACCGACGGCTACACGGCGTGGCTCGAGCGCATGGCCGATCACCCGAACATCGAGGTGCGACTCGACACGGACTTCTTCGACGAGTCGCAGCCCTTCTCGAAGGGCCGCACGGTCGGGCAGGTCCCAATCGTCTACACCGGCCCCATCGACCGGTACTTCGACTACGTCGAAGGCGCGCTGCAGTGGCGCACCCTCGACTTCGAGCAGGAAGTGCTGCACACCGGCGACTTCCAGGGCACGAGCGTCATGAACTACCCGGACGAGGACGTCCCGTTCACGCGCATCCACGAGTTCCGGCACTTCCACCCGGAGCGCGACTACCCGGCCGATCGCACCGTCATCATGCGCGAGTACTCGCGCTTCGCGGAGCACGGCGACGAGCCGTACTACCCGGTGAACACGGCAGCCGACCGCGAACGACTCCTGAAGTACCGCACGCTCGCCAAGCAGGAGAGGGACGTGCTCTTCGGCGGTCGCCTCGGCACCTACAAGTACCTCGACATGCACATGGCGATCGGATCGGCGCTGACGATGTTCGACAACCGGCTCGGTCCCTTCCTCGAGGGTGCCGGCCCGCTCGAGTCCGGCGACGGCGAGGCGTGACCGAGGCGGATCCGCACCCATGAGCTGGCTCGAGGCGCTGCCCGCGGTCGCCCTGGCGATCGCGCTGTTCGTCGTACCCGGGGCGCCGTTCGCGCTGCTGCTGGGGTTGCGCGGCGTGGCGTTCGCCGGAACGACCGTCGCCGCCTCCGTCGGGATCGTCGGGGCGGCCTCGATCGCCGCACCGCTCCTCGGTCTGGATTGGAGCCTGCTCCCCGTCGGCATCGTCACCGTGGCCGCCGCACTGGCGGCGCTCGCAGTTCGCCGATGGTCCCGCCTCACGGATGCCGCCGACGCCGGCCGCTGGCCCGAACTGGCGCCGGCCATCGCGGGCGTGGCCGCAGGCGGCGCACTCATCCTCGCGACCCTCGTGCCCGGCATCGGGTCGCCTCGCAACCCCTCTCAGACCTACGACGCCCTCTTCCACCTCAACGCGATCCGGTGGATCACGGACACCGGAGACGCGTCGCCACTGCACATGACGATGACGACGCCGGCCGCGACGTCGAACTTCTACCCGACGACGTGGCACGGCTTCGCGGCGCTGGTCATGGAGGCGACCGGCAGCGATCCCGTCATGGTCGCGAACTCGCTGACCCTCGTCGTCGCCGCGTTCGTCTGGCCGGTCGCATGCGTGTTCCTCGTTCGTGCGCTCTTCGGCGGACGACCGGTGCTCCTGGTCCTGGCTGGTGCGCTCAGCGCCGGTTTCGCCGCATTCCCCTACCTGCTCTCCTGGTACGGGGTGCTCTACCCCAATTCACTGGCGATCGCGCTCGTCCCGGTCGCGCTGGGGGCCCTCGTCGCGGCGCTCCGGGGGAACGCGCCGCGGATCACCGGCGTCTCCCGAGCGTCCGCGCGATCGGGCTCCGAGCGCGCCGTCATCGATTCCGGGATCTCCCGGCTCGGCTGGGCGGTCGTGTCGAGCGTCGCGATCGGCGCCGCGACGCTCGCGCACCCGAACGCGCTGTTCTCGATCTTCGTGCTCGCCGCTCCGCTCGTGATCGCCGCCTCCGTCCGGTCGTTCCGCGCCGAGACGCGAGCATCACGTCGCGTCGCGATCGTCGTCGCGGTCGTGGCGGTCTTCGCCGTCGAGGCGTTCATCTGGACCCGATTCCAGACCGGCGACAACGGCTGGCCGTCGGTTCGGCCGTTCTACGTCTCGGTCGGCGAGGCGCTGCGCAACGGTCCGCTCGACATCACCGTCGGCTGGGTGGTGACCATCCTCGTCGCGGTCGGCGTGATCGGCGGCCTCGTGCTGCGTCGCACGCCCGTCTGGCTGGTGGCGTCCTGGCTGCTCGCGGCCGTGATGTTCGGTGTCGCGAACGGCTGGCCCGAGGGCGCGCTCCGGACCGCGATCACGGGGCTCTGGTACAACGACGCGTTCCGTCTCGCCGCCCTCGGGCCGATCGTCGCGGTCCCGCTCGCGGTGATCGGACTCGCGCTCGTCCTCGAGCTGGCGTCCGAGGCGATCGACCGCGCCGCCCGTCGTCGCGGATCCGAACCGTCGACGGGCCTCCGTGCCTCCGTCCTCGCGGGGATCGCCGCCCTCGCGGTCATCGGCACCCAGTTCGGGGCGATTCCCAGCATCGACGGCGATCTCGCCGGCTCGTACCGCCTCGACGCCTCGAGCCCGTCGGTGAACCCCGACGAGCTGGCGCTCTTCCGGGACGTCGCCGACCTGGTCCCGGAGGACGCGGTCATCGCCGGGAATCCGTGGAACGGGAGCGCACTCGTCTACGCCTACACCGGCCGGCGAGCACTGTTCCCCCATGTCGGAGGGGCGTACACCGATGCCCATCGCGCCGTGGCGGAGGGCTTGGCCGACGGCACCCCGGAAGCCTGCGCAGCCGCCGCCAGCCTCGGCGTGACCCATGTCATCGACTCGGACGATCGGATGCTGTTCATCGGCGATCCGCGTGCCGAGCAGTATCCCGGACTGACCGACCTCCCGCGCGACCCCGACGGCCTCACGTTGCTGGCCGAACGAGGCGACGCGAGACTGTACGAGGTGACCGGCTGCTGAGGCCCGTCGCGCACACGAGGAAGAGAGCATCACTGTGAAGATCGCCGTCATCGCCCTGGGCAAGATCGGACTGCCGCTGGCCGTCCAGTTCGCGTCGAAGGGGCACGATGTCGTGGGCGTCGACGTCAACCCCAGGACCGTCGAACTGGTCAATGCGGGCATCGAGCCGTTCCCCGGCGAGGCGCACCTGCAGGAGAAGCTGTCGGACCTGGTTCCCGCGGGCCGACTGCGCGCGACGACCGACTACGCCGACGCGATCCCCGGCGCGGACGCGGTGGTGCTCGTGGTGCCGCTGTTCGTCGATGCCGACGCCCGCCCCGACTTCGGCTGGATGGATGCCGCGACGCGATCGCTCGGCGAGCACCTCACCCCCGGCACGCTCGTGGCGTACGAGACCACGCTCCCGGTCGGCACGACTCGCGGGCGATGGAAGCCCATGCTCGAGGAGACCTCCGGACTCGTCGAGGGGCAGGACTTCCACCTCGTGTTCTCCCCCGAGCGCGTGCTCACCGGGCGCGTCTTCGAGGACCTGCGGAAGTATCCCAAGCTCGTCGGGGGGCTCTCGGCCGAGGGTTCGCGATCGGCCGTCGCGTTCTACGAGGCGGTGCTCGATTTCGACGAGCGCACCGACCTGCCCCGGCCGAACGGCGTCTGGGACCTCGGCTCCGCGGAAGCGTCCGAGCTCGCCAAGCTCGCCGAGACGACCTACCGCGACGTCAACATCGGCCTCGCGAACCAGTTCGCGCGATTCGCCCAGAAGTCGGGCATCGACGTCTACAAGGTCATCGAGGCGTCGAACTCGCAACCGTACAGCCACATCCACCAGCCCGGCATCGCGGTCGGCGGGCACTGCATCCCCGTCTACCCGCGGCTCTACCTCTGGAACGACCCCGACGCGACCGTCGTCCGCGCCGCACGCGAGGCCAACCTCGACATGCCCGACTACGCGGTGGGGATGCTCGAGGGCGCCTTCGGCGACCTCTCCGGCGCCCGCGTCGTCGTACTGGGTGCGGCGTACCGCGGCGGAGTCAAGGAGACCGCCTTCTCGGGCGTCTTCGACACGGTGGCGTCGCTGAAGCGTCGCGGCGCCGAGGTGCTCGTGCACGACCCGCTCTACACCGACGAGGAGCTCTCCGGCTACGGCTTCACGCCGTTCCACCTCGGAGAGGAGGTCGACGCCGCGATCGTCCAGGCCGATCACGCCGAGTACCGCAGCCTGGCCGCGGCCGATCTCCCCGGGCTGCGCGCGTTCATCGACGGGCGTCGGGTGAGCTCACCCGAGGCGTGGGGCGACGACGTCGTCTACCGGGTCATCGGCCGCGCCTGACCGATCGGACGCCGCTCCCGGCACGCCGGACATCGCCTACCGGCGTGCCAGGAGCGTCGCGATCATGTAGCGCAGCGGAGCGTCGCGTGCCGCGACGAATCGCAGGTTCCTCGGCAGCACCGCCCCCGCACGTCGGAATCGGCGCCGGGCGAGGGCGCGGCGGTTGAGTTCGTCGTCGACCACCCCGACGTCCAGCGCCGCGTCGACGAGGGCGCGGTCCAGTCGCGAGAGCCGGTCGAGCGCGCCGGGCGCGAACGCCGAGAGGGCGCCGGCGAGCTCGGCGAGGACGCGGCGATCCTCCGCCGTCCACTCGAGCTCGCTGCGATAGAAGAGCGCCCCGAACACGTTGATCCGCCACATCTTCGTCGCCCAGGCGATCCGATGATCGAGCGCGGCTCCGGTCAGCCACGGCGCAGCCAGGAGCGTGGGCAGGTACGCGAGCTCGTCGCCGATCGGACGGGGCGTGAACGTCACGCGCGACGTGGCGTCATCGTGGACGAGGTAGGCGGGTGCGCGACGGGCCAGGCTGATGGACGCGCCAGAGGTCCAGAGCCGTCCGGAGTAGTCCAGGTCCTCCCCCACCCGTGGTCCGACGGCCATGCGCAGGTCGCCGAACCGAGCCCTCGAGACCAGCCCGAGCGGCGCGCTGCGGTAGTGGAGGCGGTCGGCGACCGCGTCGAGCCGCCGGCGACGCAGGGGCCGCGCCGGCGGCGTCGGGATCGGTGCCCCGCCCGCGTGCCGCAGGGGCGGGATCACGGCGTCGGCTCGATCACCGACGGCGACACGCAGCCACGCGTCGATCGCGCCGGGTTCGAGCTCGTCGTCCGAGCCCATGATCGACGTGAAGCGGCCGGTCGCGGCATCCAACCCGGCGTTGAACGGACCGGCCGGACTGGGGATGCCGTCGTGGAGCTCGATCAGCCGGACGCGGCGATCGTCGGCGACCTCGCCGAGCCGCTCCGCGATCAGCGTCCGGTCGAGTCCGTGGCAGACGACCGTCACGCGCACGTCGGCGCGCGAATCGAGCGCCGAACGGACCGCGCGGTCGATCGCCCGCGACGCGTCGTGCACGGCGATGACGACGTCGACGTCGGGTGCCCGCTCAGCCATGCGCGCGCGCCGCCGCTCGATACGCGGATTCGTACGCGGCCGCCCGCGCCTCGGGGCCGAACCGCATCCGCAGCGGCGCCGCGATGTCCTCGGCGGTACGCCCCCTGGCGATTTCGAGCGATCGCTCGACCGCATCGGCGTACGCCGTGCCGGTGCGTTCGCGGACGAGGATCCCGTCCGGCTCGCGCACGAAGTCGCGTTGCCCTCCGTTCGCCCCCACCACGACCGGGCGACCGCTGAGGAGGGCCTCGGCGATCGACACGCCGAAGGTCTCGACCGCGGTCGGCAGCAGGAAGAGGTCGGATGCCTCGAGGGCGCCGAGCACCCCCTCCGGCGCCATCCCGCCCGGGAGCCGGATCGCCTCAGCCACGCCCAGCCGCTCGGCGAGCGCCTCGACCCCCGCGCGCGACGGCCCGTCGCCGACCCACGTCAGTCGAGCGTCGCGACCACGGCGGCGGAGCTCGGCGACCGCCTCGACGGCGATCTCAGGCCCCTTCCTCGGAATGAGACCGCCGACCGCGACGAGCCGGAGCGGGTCCGTGTGATCGGCTCGTGGCGTCGGTCGCTCGGGCGCGTCGACGGCGTTCGGGATGACGTCGACCGCCCGTGAGAGCCGGGACGAGAGGTGCTCGGCGAGCGCACTGCTCACCGCGACGAGGACGTCGGGACGTCGCATGAGCCGCATGGCCGCGGCGAGGCCCAGTCGCGTCGGCAGCCCGACCGTCGACGTGTCCAGGAGCGCGGACCAGTGCTCGGTATGGACCCAGGGAATGCGGACGCGCACTGGCGCGAACGGCAGCAGCGCGGACGGCGACATCGTGTGGACGAGATCGTATCGCCCGAGTCCGGCACGCAGTGCACGGGAGGCCCCGAGGATGTCGAGGGGATTCGAGGTCGACATCGGCAGGCGACGCACACCGGGCGTGGCATCCGCCGCCCCCACCGCGCCATGCGGGTGCAGGTGGAGCACGTCGACCTCGTGCGCGCGACGGAGCAGCTCGACGTCCCGGCGCACGAAGACCCCGGAAGCCGGTGCGACCGCGGACGGGAACCACGTGGTGACGACCAGGACCTTCACCCGAGTACGCTAGCACCGGCCCGGGCACGTAGAATCGAGGCCCGTGAAGGTCATCAGCGTCGTGGGCGCCCGCCCCCAGTTCGTCAAGCTCGCCCCGATCGCCCACGCGGCCTCCGCCGCGGGCGTCGACCACGAGATCGTGCACACCGGACAGCACTACGACCCGATGCTCTCGGACGTCTTCTTCGAAGACCTCGGCATCCCCGCACCCGACGTCCACCTCGGCGTCGGATCGGGCAGCCACGGCGTGCAGACCGGCGCGATCCTCGGCGCGCTCGACGCGGTGTTCGAGGAGCATTCCCCCGATTGGGTGCTCGTCTACGGCGACACCAACTCGACGCTCGCCGCGGCGCTGAGCGCCGTGAAGCTGCACCTCCCCGTCGCACACCTCGAGGCGGGCCTTCGCTCGTTCAATCGGCGCATGCCCGAGGAGCACAACCGGGTGCTCACCGACCACGCCGCAGACCTGCTCCTCGCGCCCACGGACGTCGCCGCCGCGCATCTCCGGGACGAGGGCCTCGGCGAACGGACGGTCGTCGTCGGCGACGTGATGACCGACGTGCTCATGCAGGTCCGCGACGCGCAGTCGGGCCGGCCGGTGGCGCTGATGGAGGAACTGGGCCTCGCGCCCGGCGGGTACACCGTGGCGACCATCCACCGCGCCGAGAACACCGACGATCCGGCGCGGCTGCGCATGATCACGAGCGCGCTCTCGGCGATGGACCACCCGGTCGTGCTCCTCGCGCACCCGCGCGTGGTCGCTCGCGCCCAACAGCACGGGATCGACCTCGACGCGGGTTCGCTCGTCTCGCACGCGCCGCTGGCCTACCCCGACCTGATCAACGCGGTACTGTCCTCACGCGCCGTCGTCACGGATTCGGGCGGACTCCAGAAGGAGGCGTTCCTGCTCCGCGTGCCCTGCACGACCGTCCGGACGGAGACCGAGTGGGTCGAGACGATCGAGCTCGGGTGGAACGTCCTGGCCAACAGCGCCGAGGCGATCTTCGATTCGGCCGCACGGGCCCGACCGAGCGCCACGGATGCCACGCCCTACGGGGACGGCCACGCTGCCGAGCGGGTCATCGAGGAGCTCGTCCGGCACTCACGCTGAGCGGTCGCGTCCGGCGAGCGCGTCGATCGCGCGACGCCAACCCGCGACCTGGCTCGCGCTCGAGAGTTCACGGGCGGCGGCATCCGATGCCGCCTTCCACCGACCGACGCTGCTCGCGTCCATCCGATCGATCGCCGCGGCCAGCTCCTCCACGCCGAAGCCGGACGCGACCGTGCCGATGGCGTACCGCTCGACGACGTTCGCCATCTCCGGCGACGGGCCGATCAGCACCCCGAGTCGCGCTTGGACGTAGTCGAAGAGCTTGTTCGGAAGCGCCCATCGGTTGTTGAAGCTGGTCGGCGGCAGCGCGTGGATGCCGACGTCGTATGCATTGAGGGTGGAGGAGAGCTGCGCATACGGCACCGGCGGATGCAACGTGACCCGGTCGGACTGCCTCCGACGCAGTTCCTCGATCAGGCTCGGGTCGTTCTCCGTGAGGTACAGGTCGAGCGTCACCGGCGTCTTCGCCGCCTCGACCGCATCGACGAGCGTCATGATGTTGCGGTCGCGCAGCCCGGCCCCGCTGTGTACCAGGCGGATCCGGTCTCCCACCGGCCCCGGCCGTGCGTCGACGAACGGAGCGGCGTTCGTCACCACCCCCGCGTCGATGCCGAAGACCCGGCGGTACTCGTCCGCGATCCCCTGGCCGACGGTCGTCACGGAGTCGGCGCGCGTCGCGAACCGGCGGACGAGCCAGGTCATCAGCGGGCCGAGGAACAGCCGCCAGACGAGGACGTCCTCCTTCTGCTTCGGTGCGTACTCGTGGAGGTCGGCGTGCACACCGCGCGCCGGCGCGAGGCGGAGCGCGATCGGGACCGTGTCGACGTCGTCGGCGAGGACGATGTCGAACCGGGAACCCTCGAGCATCGACCACGCGGCCGCGACCGCGGGGTTGGTCCAGTACGCCCGCCGGAACCGTCGCAGCACGACGGCGGCCTTGTCGTATCGCCAGGCACGCGCGTCGTCGGGCAGCTGCAGGTGGCGGACCACGCCCTCCGGCGCGGGTCCGTATCCGCAGGTCGTGACCTCGTAGTCCCCCGTGAACTCGGTGATTTGCTTGAGGACTCTCGCATCGGAGACGAGGTTCGAGAACGAGAGGATCAGGAGGCGATCGCCGCTCATGCGCGTGCTCCGTCGGCGATCGCCTCGAGGCATTCGCGCCAGACGTGCACCTGCTCCTCGGCCGACATCGACCTCGCGGCGGCGTGCGAGGCGGCCTTGTAGCTGCGGACCGCCTCGGCGTCGAGTCCGTCGAGGACGCCGACGAGGCCGTCGACGTCGAAGTCGTCGGCGACGACGCCGAGTCCGCGCTCGCGGACGTACCCCGCCATCTCGGCGGACGGGCCGACGATGACGCCGAGTCGAGCCTGCACGTAGTCGAACAGCTTGTTCGGAAGCGCCCACTCGTTGTTGAAGTTCACCGGCGGGAGCACGTGGACGCCCATGTCGTAGGCGTTGAGCGTGCGGATCAGGTCGCGGTACGGGACCGGGTCGTGGAGGGTGACGCGGTCGCTCTTCTCGGCCCGCGTCCGGATCTCCTCCAGGTGCCCCGGATCGTTGGGCGTCAGGAAGAGGTCGAGCGTGATCGGCGTCGCCGCACGCTCGACGCCCTCCACCAGGGTGAGGAGGTTCCGGTTCCGGAGGCACGCCCCGCTGTGGGCGATGCGGATGGTGCCATCCGCCACGGCTCCCGGTTCGAGGTCGGCGTAGGGCGCCGCATTCGTAACGATGCGCGGTTCGAAGCCGAACTGACGGGAGTACTCGCGGGCGAGCCCACCGCTCACCGTCGTCCAGGACCTCGCGCGGGCGACGTACCTCCGGCACACCCACTCGTGGAACGGACGGATCCGGCGGTTCCAGGCCCGGTTCTCCTCATGGAGGCGAGGAGTGTACTCGTGCAGGTCCGCGTGGACGCGGTCGGCGCCGACCGCCGCGATGGCGAGGGGGACCGCTTCGATGTCGTTGGCCAGCGCGAGGTCGAAGTCCCCCTCCTGCAGGGCGTCGGCGACCCACTTCACGCCGGGCTGGCTCCAGTAGGCGCGGCGGTACTGGCGGAGCGTGATGAGGCGACCGTTCAGGGCGTCGGCCGGCCGATCGTCCGGGATGCGGACATGCCGCTCGACGCCGTCCGGTGCCTCGCCGTATCCCACGGTCGTGACTCGATGGCTCTCCGAGAACAGGCGCACCTGCTTGAGCACGCGCGCGTCGCCGGCGATCGGCGAGAAGGACAGGATCAGGAGTCGCGGCGTCATCTCGCCTCGCTCACCTCCGTTGTTCTGGTTCATCGCGGCCACCCGATGTACCGCAGGGTCCGGCGCAGATCCGCCTCTCGATGCATGGCGTACGAGAGGTTCCGGGGAAGGAGTCGCTGCACCCTGCCTGCCGTCGGCCGGGCGAGACCCGCGGCGGTGAGCTGATCGGGATCGACCGCGCGTTCGAGGAGCGGATCCACGATCGCGCGATCGCGACGGGACAACGGTGCGAGCGCGCCGGGAGCCAGGCGCAGGCCGCTTCCGACCAGACGGCGGTACGCGTCCGCCTCAGGAGTCCCGATGGCTCCCGCGGCCGCGTTGCGCACGACGGAGCCGACCAGGTGGATCCGGAGCGTCTTCACGACGATCGACAGGCGCTGCGCCGGACCCAACGCGGCGACCCACGGTGCGTCGAGGAGTTCCTGGAAGGGACCGAGCTCGTCTCGGACCTCCTGGCGTGTGCTCGTCACCCGGTCCTCGGCATCGGCGCCGATCACGTAGCACGGGTCCGAGGGGTGGAAGTCGATGCGATCGGCGAGGTTCCACAGCCTCGTCGAGAACTCGACGTCTTCGCCGCTCCGATGACCGACGGAGAAGCCGAGGCCGAGCCGATCGATCGTGTCGCGCCTGATGAGCGCGAGGGGTGCCGTCCGGTACGCGAGCCGGTCGCGGACCGGGTCGAGTCGTCGGGACCGGCCGCGCCGGACCAGGGGGTTCGGCATCACGCGCCCGTCCTGGTGCCGGATCGGATAGAGCACGGCATCGGGGGCGTCGGCAGCCGCATGTCCGACCAGGGAGTCGATCGCCCCGCGATCAAACCGGTCGTCGCTGCCCATCACTCCGACGTACGTCGCCTCGGCGATGGCGACGCCGTGGTTGAAGGGTCCGGCCGGGCTGGGGATGCCGTCGGCGAGCTCGACCCAGCGGACGGGTGCGTCCGCGAACCGTCCGATCGTCTCATCGAACGCCGAACGCGGGATGTTGTGGCAGACGACCGTGACCCGGACTGCGCCCGCGGCGGCGGCCTCGGACCCGACCACCGACCCGATCGCACGCGCGACGGGACGACGCGCGTCGTGCACGGCGATCACGATCTCCGCGAGCGGTACGTCGACCGTCACGAGTCAGACCTGGCGCAGAACACCCGCCAATCCTAGCCCGGCCCGGGACGGCGGTTCGCGCCGCCGGTTCGCTCTGCCGCGAAGCGCGGGACTCAGCCGATGAGACGCATCCCGGACCATCCGAAGCCGATCGTCCGAACGGTCAGCCATCCGCCGTCCCCGTCCCCCGGGTAGAGGCGGAGGTCGCCCTCCGACGTGCGCGCGAGCACGTCGGATCGCTGGTCGCCGTCGAAGTCACCCGGACTCGACACCCACGTCATCCCGAGCCAGCCGTTGCCGATCTGCGCGGGCGCCCGGTACCCGCCGGTGCCGTTGCCCGGGTAGAGCCGCATCTCGCCGGTCGAGGTCACGGCGATGAGGTCGGACCGGCCGTCGCCGTCGAAGTCGCCGGGACTGAAGAACTCCCGGATGTCCTGCCACCCGGTTCCGACCTGCCCGCGCGCTCCGAAGCCGCCCGAGCCGTCGCCGGGATAGAGCCAGAGCACGCCGTCCGCATCACGGGCGAGGAGGTCCCACCTGCGATCGCCGTTGGCGTCGCCGGCGGCCCGGACCGCGGTGAAGTCGCCCCACTCGGTGCCGATGAGCCGGCGCTCGGCGAAGGACCCCCCGCCGCGGCCCGAATACAGCCACAGGGCGCCGGATGCGTCGAGGCCGATCAGGTCGCGCTGCCCGTCGCCGTCGAAGTCGCCCGCACCGAACAGCGATTCGAGGTCGCCGAACTCGCCGGTCACCGCCCGTCGGGCGAGCCATCCGCCCGAACCGTCGCCCGGGTAGATCCAGGTCGCGCCGTCGCTGCTCTGGGCCACGACATCGCTCGCACCGTCGCCGGTCACGTCGCCGACGCCGGTGGTGAGCGCGGACGCCCGCCCGGCGACCGCGCCGGGACCCGCGATCACCGTCATCCCGGACCAGCCGCTCCCGACCCTGGCCCGCGGGAGCCAACCGCCTCGGCCGTCGCCCCGATAGAGCCAGAGCGAGCCCGCACCGTCTCGCGCGAGCACGTCCTGCGCCCGATCGCCGTCGAAGTCGCCCGGGCTCGTGATGGCGGTCATGCCGGACCAGCCCGTTCCGATCCGCTTGGCCCCGTTCCATCCGCCACGGCCGTCCCCGCGATAGAGCAGGAGCCCGCCGTCCTTCGCTCGCGCGATCACGTCGGCTGCGCCGTCGCCGTCGAAGTCGATCCCACCGAAGAGCACGTCGAATCCCTGCCATCCGACGCCGACCAGGCGCGGCGGGGCGAGCGTGCCCGTTCCGTTGTTGGCGTGAAGCCAGAGTCGTCCGTCCGTGCTGCGGCTCAGGACGTCCTGTGCGCCGTCGGAATCGAAGTCGCCCGCGGCCAGGATCGCGTCTCGTCCGGAGAAGTCCCCGGCGACGGCGACGCGGGGCCGGAACCGGCCGTATCCGTCGGTGGGATAGATCCAGAGGCGGTCCGAGCCGTCCAGGGCGAGGACATCCCGGTGCCCGTCGCCCGTGAGGTCGCCCGCTCCGATGACGACGCGCATGCCGCCCCAGCCGATGCCCGTCCGCACCGGCGGGTGCCACGATCCGCGCCCGGTGCCGGCGTACAGCCGCAGGTCGCCCTCTGAGTTGATCGCGTACACGAGGGGGATGGTGTCGATGGGGACGTAGGTCACCGCCGCGGGCGCGCTCGTCGAGCCGAACCAGTCAGTGAAGATCCGCCAGAAGTTCCGGTTGCCGTAGCTCGAGCAGGAATCCCCCGTACCGTACAGGTTCGCGAGCGACGCGGCGTTCGGCCGGTAGGGGGTGTAGATGTAGAGGCCCGCGGTCGCCTGGTTCTGGATGTACACCTGCGACGACCCGCAGGCGGTGTTCGGGTGCCAGAGGATGGTGTTGTAGCGCCCGGCCTGATAGGCCCGGATCGTCGGGTTCGCGCGGTACTTCCGGAACTGCCACGCGGCGTTGTACACCTGGTTGAAGAATCCGTAGTAGACCGCGTCGCAGTCGGCGGTGTCAGGGCAGCCGTACCCGGTCGCCGACCGGTACTGCCGCGAGGACGGCGTCGAGTCGCTGATCAGGCCCTGTTCCTTCTCGATCAGCACGATGAGCGATCGCGGATTGATGCCGCAGGCCCGTGCGACCTTGTAGATGATGAGCGCGGCCGTCTCGCTCCCCTGCCCGGTGTAGGCCGCGCAGCCCTCGCTGCGCGCCGGCTGGCTCGTCGTCGACTGGCTGTAGTCCTTGAGGCACACGTACCCGCTCGCGCAGTTCGGCACCCTCGCGTTCAGGAAGCTCTGGATCGCCGAGACGCTCATCGCCGAGCTGTCGTAGAAGACCGCGTCGCTGATGATCATGCCCGCATTGAAGTCCTTGGGATCGGCCTGCGCGCTCGCCGCCTGGGGCTGCGCGACCTGGACCGTGATCGCGCCGGCGACCAGCGCGAGTGCGACCGCTCCCGCGGTCAGGATCGCCCGGATCGACGCCATGCCCTCCCCCGCATCTTCCCGAATGGCGGGACACGGGGCCCATGGTACGGGCGGACCCGGGTCCGCCCCGGCGAACCCGGCTCGGCGCGTCGGATCACGATCCGATCGCGGTATCGCCTCCGCCGGGCCGACCGCTCAGCCGCGGTCGGTGCCGTGGCCCCGGGCGATGAGCCGGCGATAGGCGCGTCGACGCACCGGTTCCGGGACGAATCGGTAGGTGCCTCGGATGAGCACGTTGCGGACGTACTGGACACGGGTCGTGAACCCGATCCGACGGAGGGCCCTCTGCAGCGCGATCTCGCTCCGCCACTGGGCACGACCGCCGCGCCGCGCGTAGGCCCCTTCGCCGACGCGGTACATCACGAGCGCCTCGGCGATGTTGCCGACACGCGCGCCGGCATGGATCATCCGGGCGAACAGCCAGTAGTCCTCCATCAGCCCGAGGGGCTGGTATCCGCCCGCGCGCTCGACGGCGGATCGCCGGTAGACGACGGTCGGGTGGCTGAACGGATCGTGGAATCGCGCGTAGCGCTCGATCTCGGCCTGCCCGGTGCGCGGCACGCGGCGGCCGACGATCGAGCCGTCGTCGTCGAGGAACTCGAGCATTCCCGTCCCGACGAGGTCGAGGCCGTCGCGTTCGATGAGTGGGAGCTGGGCGGCGAAGCGCTCGGGGAGCGAGATGTCGTCGGCGTCCATTCGAGCGACGATGTCGTGCTCGCTCAGCGCGAGGCCGGTGTCGAGGGCCGCGGCGAGGCCGGCGTTCTGCTCGATGCGATGGTGCACGACCGGGACGGGCGATTCCGCGATGGCGGATTCGATCGCGCCCTCGAGACCCGGCGACACCGGGCCGTCCTGGACCAGGACGACCTGCGCCGGCCGACGCGACTGCCCACCGACGCTCGACGAGAACGCCTTGGCGAAGTGGACGGGATGGTCGCCGCGGTAGACCGCCATGAGCAGCGTGAAGGGTTCGGTCACGAGCGCTCCACCGCCGCGACCGCCGCGCTGGCTCGTCCGAGCCCGGCGAGCGCGACGGAGTTGGGGCGCGGTCGGAACCTCGTGCCGTCGCGCCATCCCCTCCGCCATCCGTCGGCGAGCGTCGCGCGGTCCTTCGAGCGGATGACCGTCCGCAGCCATCGCACGACGCTCGACCCGCCGTACAGCACCTTCTCCCACGGCGCGAGGCTCCGCGAGCGGCGGAACATCCACAGCTTGTTCCGCACCTCGTAGTAGAAGCGGTGACCCGGATCGGCATCCGTCGCGCCGAGCACGCGCGTCTTGTGAACGACGACCGAGGACGGCACGTGCACGCCGTGCCGGCCGCGAAGGGCCCGCGTGGAGTACTCGAAGTCGTCGTTCCAGATGAAGTAGTCGGCGATCGGCAGCCCGATCTCGCGCACCACGTCGGCACGGACGAGCATCGAGACGAACGACGTGCTCCGGATCGGGATGCTCCCGCGCGCACCCGCGGCGCGCCGCTCGCGCGCGCTCGCGAACGGCTTCGGCCGAGGAGTGTTCATGGGGTGCTCGGTCCCGTCGAACCACTCGACCCGCGACCCGGCCACGACGAGGTCGGTCCCGTCGACCGCTGCGAGCAGTTCGGCGAGCGCCGTCTCGGACGGGACGGTGTCGTCGTCCATCAGCCACAACCAGTCGGGCGTGCCGTCGACGAGCGCGGTCGCCATGCCCGCGGCGAATCCGCCGGCGCCACCGGTGTTGCGATCGAGTCGGACGAGGTCGACGAACGGGCCCGCTGCGCGTGCCACGTCCGCCGAGTCGTCGGTGGAGGCGTTGTCGACGACGACCGCCGAGGCGAGCGGGCTCGTCTGCGCCGCGAGGGCCGCGAGCACCTCTGAGAGCAGGTCGCGTCGGTTGTAGGCGACGACGACGGCGACGACGCGCGGGTCAGGACGTGAAGGCATCGACTCTCGGATTCGCTCGGAGGGGGACCCATCCATCTTGCCCTGTCCGCACGGCATCGGCTGTCCACACCGATCGCCGAGCCGGCGGGCTGCGAGGCGGCCGACGGTACAGTTGACGCCGACCGACTTCGAAGGAGGGGCATGCCCACCACGCTCCGGATGATCGTCGACCAGCTCATGGCGCCGGTGCCCGGCCCCGTCGGGCGGTACACCGAGGCGCTCGGCCGAGCCCTCATCGAGACCGCGCCGACCGGTTGCGACGTGGAGGGCATCGTGTCGAGCTCGTTGCCGCGCGACTACGACCGCGTCATGGAGGCGCTGCCCGGACTGGCCGGACTCTACAAGTCGAGCCTCGCACGACGCGACCTCGCTGCCGCGTGGCAGTTCGGTGTCACGACCTCGCCCGGCGGCGGCATGATCCACGCACCGAGCCTGTTCGCCCCGCTCCGACGGCACGATCGCACGGCCGGTACCGAGCAGGTCGTGGTGACGGTCCGCGACCTGCTGCCGTGGACGCACCCCGAGTCCCTGACATCGACCTCGGTCGCCTGGCAGAAGGCGATGCTGAAGCGCGCACGGAAGCACGCCGACGCCATCGTGGTGCCGACCCACGCGCTCGCCGAACGACTGGCCGACATCGCCGACTTCGGCGACCGGATCCGGGTCATCGGCACCGGGCCTCGTCTCGGGCTCCGCATCCCGCCCGCTGCGTCGGATATCGCCCGCGAGCTCGACCTGCCCTCGGCCTACCTCGTCGCGGAGGGCACGCTCGAGCCGCGGAAGGGACTCGTCGACCTGCTCCAGGCGCTCGGACGGCCGGGTGCACCCGACATCCCCCTCGTGGTCATCGGGCCGGAATCGTACGGCGACCAGCACCTCGCGACCGTCGCCGAGGAGTCGGGCGTGGCTCCGGGCCGCGTCCGTTCGATCGACACCGCCGATGCGGGCACGCTCGCCGTCCTGATCGCCGGGGCGACCGCCTTCGTGGCGCCCAGCCACGACGAGGGCGACGGCACCGCGATCATCGAGGCGTTCACGCTCGGCACGCCGGTGATCCACTCCGATGCGCCCGCGTACGCGGAGGTCGCGGCCGATGCCGGCCTCTCCGTGCCGGTGGGCGTGGGCGGCGGATACGTCGATGGGCTGGCTGCGGCGGTGACGGCGATCGTGGAACGCCCCGACCTGGCCGACCGCCTCTCGATCGCCGGCGGCGACCGCTCGAACGCCTTCGACTGGCGCGACTCCGCGGAACGGGTCTGGCAACTCCACGCCGACCTCTGACCGCGAGCCCGGCCGCGGTCAGAGCCGGTCCAGCCACGCGGGTCCAGCCCCGGCGGGTTCAGCCCTCGGCGGGTTCGGCGGTGGGCTCGGCGGTCACCGGCAGGAGGGCCTCCTGCACCATCGCGTGGATCACGTCCCAGTCGGGGTCCGCCGGGTCGATCCCGCTGGTGGGCGTGAGTTCCAGCGTCTGGACGGGGAGTTCCCGCGTCTTGCCCGCGAGGTCGACGAAGTAGCCGAGCATCGACTGCGGGATGTCGGTCCTCACCGTCTCGGCGCCGGCTTCGGCGACGGCCTGGAACTTGGTCAGCACGTTCGTGGGCGTGAACTGCAGGAGGATCGCCTCCTGCAGCACCCGCTGACGTTCCATGCGGTCGTAGTCGCTCGTCCCGTGCCTCGCCCTCGCGTACCAGAGCGCGGTGTACCCGTTCATGTGCTGCGGCCCGGCCTCGACCCACCCGTCGACGTTCTGGAGGTTCTCGTCGCCTCCGATCGGCAGCCGCTCCTCGACGGTGATGTCGACGCCGCCGAGCGCGTCGATCAGCGCCTCGAAGCCCTGCATGTCGATCAGGACGTAGTACTGGATCGTGAGGCCGGTGACGCCCTCCGCGGCGTCGCGCATCCCCTCGATGCCGGGTTGGCTGCCCTGGGCGGCCGCGTCGGGGTACATCTCGGGGCTCTTCAGCTCGACCTCGGTGTAGATCGAGTTCAGGAGGCAGACGTCCACCTCGCACCCGTCGATCGAGCCGTACCCCTCCGGGTAGACGGCGGCGAGCGGGGAATCGGACGGGAAGGGGATGTCCTCGAGGTCGCGAGGCAGTCCGATGAGCACGGCCTGTCCGGTCGTGGCGTCGATCGAGGCGACGGTCATCGAGTCGGGGCGCATCCCCTCCCGGTCGGGTCCGGAGTCTCCGCCGAGCAGGAGGATGTTGTAGCGGCCGTCGACCGGGGGTTCGCTCGGACCCGCGACGAAGACCGACGACAGGAACCCGCTCGCCGTGGTCGCCACGTAGGCGCCGTAGGCCGCGCCCCCGGACACGAGGACCATGACGGCCGCCGCGAACAGGGCGATCCATGCCCGCGCGGACGGTTCGGTCTTCACGAGGCGAACGAGCCGCAGGGTGTCGAGGGTCAGGACCGCCCAGAGCACGCCGTAGAACACGAGGGCGAGCGCGATGACCCAGAGGAACACGCTGTTGGAGACGAGCGTGAAGAGCACCGTCGGTGCGACGAACCGGAGCACGATCGCCACGATCGCGAGCGCCCACAGTGCGAGCGTGGCCCCGAGGCCGATGCGACCGAGCCGGTGGTTGCCGGCGAGCGACTGCGCCGACCCCGGGATCAGGATGTTGAGGCCGACGAGCCACCACCCGCGCCGCGTCATGAGCGGGCGCGAGCCGGTGTCCGGATAGCGGATCGGGCTCTCGGCGAGGCTCATCGGCTCGACTTCAACCGTTCGTTCTTCTCCTCGACGAGCGCCGCGAGCGAGGCTGCGTACTCGGCGAGCGAGGCGGTCAACGCCTCGTCGGACGTCGCGAGGATCTTGACCGCGATGAGCCCGGCGTTCTTCGCGCCGCCGATCGACACGGTGGCGACCGGGACGCCGGCGGGCATCTGCACGATCGACAGCAGCGAGTCGAGCCCGTCGAGGCGCGCGAGGGGCACCGGCACGCCGACGACGGGCAGCGTCGTGACGGATGCCAGCATGCCCGGCAGGTGGGCGGCGCCGCCGGCGCCGGCGATGATGACGCGGATGCCCCGGGCCGCTGCCTCCTTGCCGTAGGCGATCATCTTCTCCGGCGTGCGGTGCGCAGAGACCACCTCGACCTCGTGCGGGACGCCGAACTCGTCGAGCAACTCGGACGCGTCCTTCATCACGGACCAGTCGGAGTCGGAGCCCATGACGACGCCGACGAGGGGGGCGGTGGGGTTGCCTGCGATCACCCGATCGATACTAGGGCCGCCGACTGCGAGTTCCCCGCAGCGGCGCTCCGCCCGACGGGGAGCGGACGCGCCTCAGTCCTGCAGCGCCGCGGCCGCCGCGCGCGCCTCGTAGACCGCGTCGTCGAGGTCGTCCCCGATCGCCGTCACGTGGCCGACCTTGCGGCCGGGCCGCGGCTCCTTGCCGTAGTTGTGGATCTTGACGGTCGGGTGCGACGCGAGCGCCTCGGCGTAGCGGTCGGCCAGCTTTCCCTCGGCCGGCCCGCCCAGGAGGTTCACCATGACGGCCCATTCGGCGTGGCATCCGGTGCCGCCGAGCGGGAGGTCGAGCACGGCGCGCAGGTGCTGCTCGAACTGGCCGGTCGTCGCACCGTCCATGCTCCAGTGCCCCGAGTTGTGCGGCCGCATGGCGAGCTCGTTGACGAGGACGCGGTCGTCGGTGGTCTCGAACATCTCGACGGCGAGGACGCCGGTCACGCCGAGGCCCTCCGCGATCGCGACCGCGACGTCGGCCGCCACGTCCGCCAGCCGCCCCGCCGAATGCGGCGCGGGCGCGATGACCTCGCTGCACACCCCGCCGACCTGGACCGTCTCGACGAGCGGCCAGGCGACGACCTCGCCCGACGGCCGCCGGGCGACGAGTTGCGCCAGTTCGCGGCGGAAGTCGACGAGCTCCTCGACGAGCAGCGCGCCGTCGCGGCCGTCCTCCGCGATCGCGGCGAACCACTCGGCGACCTCGGCCGCGCTGCCCACGACGCGCACGCCCTTGCCGTCGTAGCCGCCGCGCGGCGTCTTCACGACGGCCGAGCCGCCGTGTTCGGCGATGAACGCGTCGAGCTCCTCGGCCGTCGACACGCGCGCCCAGTCCGGCACGGGGAGGCCGAGCTCGGACAGGCGATCGCGCATCAGCAGCTTGTCCTGCGCGAAGCGCAGGGCATCCGGCCCGGGGTGCACCGGGATCCCGGCGTCGACGAGGGCGCGCAGCACGTCCTGCGGCACGTGCTCGTGGTCGAACGTGACGACGTCGACCTCGCGAGCGAACGCCAGCACCACGTCGACGTCGGTGTAGTCGCCGACGCGGTCGGCCGCGAGGCCGGCGGCCATGCCGTCGGCCTCCGCGAGCACCCGCAGCTCGACGCCGAGCTCGATCGCCGCGGGGATCATCATGCGGGCCAGCTGCCCGGCGCCGATCACTCCGACTCGCACGTGACGCACCATCCGTTCCCGCGACGCCGGTCGCCGCGACATCCCAGTCTAGGGCGAGGCGCTCGGTAGGATCGTGGGGTGCCCGAGACCCTCCGCGCCCTCGCGTCCCGGGCGTGGCACGGGTTCCTGGCCTACGTCGTCAAGTTCGGCGTCGTCGGGCTCATCGGGCTGGTGATCGACGTCGCCCTCTTCAACGCGTTGCGCGTCGGGCTCCTCGGCACCGACACGTGGGCGCAGACGGCGATCGGTGCGAAGACGATCTCGACGAGCGTCGCCATCATGTTCAACTGGCTCGGCAACCGCTACTGGACCTTCCGGCGGCACCGGCGTCGGCACGTGCTGCGCGAGTTCGCCGAGTACCTCGTCGTCTCGCTCGGCGGCATGGCGATCTCGCTCGCCTGCCTCTGGGTCAGCCACCACGTGCTCGGCTTCACGAGCCTGCTCGCCGACAACATCTCGTCGAACGTGATCGGACTCGGGCTCGGAACGGCCTTCCGGTTCGTGCTGTACCGGTACTGGGTGTACGGGCACCATCGCAGCGACGGGCTGTCGAACCTCGCCCGCGTCGAGGAGGCGCAGCGGTCGCTCTTCGAGCAGCCGCCGCTCGAGGCGGCACCGCTCGCGCACGCGGTGCCGCCCGCGGCGATGCGCGGCCCGGGGTCGACCGCGGCCGCGACGGACGGCTCCCGCCCGAGTTCCGCCGACCCGGTTCAGTCGGTCGAGCCGAGGAACCACGGCGGATAGACCGCGACCCTCGTCTTCGCGCCGACCGCGTTCAACGCGGCGCGCACGCGATCGCGCACGCGGTCGTTGGACACCGCGATGAGCGCGATCCGCTCGAGCGGCACCCGTCCGCGCACGAGCAGTTCGCCCGTACGCAGACCCTCGCCGTCGTCGGCGAGCGTGAGCCGCACGATCGCCCGGGAGACCGCCGCCCAGTCGGCTGCGAGGTCGGCGCCGCTTACGGCGGCATCCGTCCCGCTCACCACGACCTCGCCGTCGGTCTCACGCCGGGCGCCGACCGCCGCGGAGACGGAGGAGACCAGGATGACGTGGTCGGCCGCGGCCCGATCGACCGCTTCGGCCGCGAGGCGCGGATCGGGGGTGCCGGTGCGGATCGCGTCCCACACGTGCGCATCCGTGCTGAACAGGAAGGGCACGTACTCGGCCACGGCGGCCTCGACTCCGGGCACGCTCGCGCTGCGACGGTACTGGCGCGCGGCGGGAGCGGCGATGTCGACCGCGGGCGCTGCCGGCGGATCGCCCGCGTCGGCGAGGAGGGCGCCGGCGCCGAGGATCCGCCCGAGGTTCTCCACGTGGGTCACGTGGTAGATGCGCGTGGCCCCCACGTCGACCGGCGCCGCCGATGCGGCCCCGGCCGTCCGCGACGGGCGAGCGGATGCCCCCGGCGCGGCGCCGCCCGCGACGGTGCGCTCACGCGCGGTGGTGCGACCGGTCGTCGTGCGCGCCGCACGCGACGGCTTGGGCTTCGCAACGGGCTCGGGCGGGGGCGAGCAGATCGCGCAGAGTCCCTCGTCGAATCCGTGGATGCATTCCTCGCCCAAGTGGTCTCGCCCTTCCGTGCCCGACGGCCCGCTCGACGTGCGCGGGCCGCGGACCAGAGTACGCGCTCCACCCTCGCGCCGTATCCACGGACGCCGTTCGCACGGGGTCGCCGGATCTCAGCGACCGCCCCACGGAAGCGAGTCGGACGTCGCGAACGCCGCCGGCCTGGCCGCGGGGCCGACCGCCGGACCGCCGAGCGCGTGCGCCTCGGCCATGAGCTCGTGCAATGCGGCCTGCACGGTGAGGGGCGCCGGGACGTCGCGGACGACCACGGCCACCTCATGGCCGGTCTCGAGCCGCACGTCCCCCGAGCCCGAGACCCGCTGCAGCCACGACCGGGTGACCCGGACGTCGTAGCCGGTGCGGTGCCAGAGCTCGCGTCGGACCCGCACGAAGAGCCCCCGTCGGACGATGACCCGACGCGTGGTGATGGTCGTGCGCGAACTCAGCCACCCGAGGTACGGCAGCAGCGCGCCGAGGACCACGATGAGCGCGCCGCCGACGATCGCCGCGAGGCGGGGCCATCCGTCGTCGAGCCAGGGCACCGCGTAGGCCGTCGCCCCGGCCACGGCGATCAGCAGCAGCGCGGGGAGCACGAGGATGCGACCGTGGCGGCGCACCCGCGCCACGACGCGCTCCGCGCCATCGGGCGCGGGGACCTCGGCCGTCTGCCCCATAGGCCCATTAATACCTCAGGTGCGTGACGTCCCCCGCGGCGACAGCCTGCGCATCGCCGTTCTCGTCGTCGCGCACCACGAGACGGCCGTCGGGGTCGATGCGCTCGGCGAGACCCACGAGGTCGCCCCCGCCCGGGAGCTCGACCCGCACCCGCTGCCCGAGCGTGCCGCACAGCCCGGTCACGCGATCGGCGACGCCGCTCGCGTTCGGGTCGCCGGCGGCGCCGGCGAAGTCGGCCGTGAGCCCGAGCAGCCGCTCCAGGTAGTCGGCGAGCACGGCGTCGGCATCGGGCCGCACCCCCGTCGCCAGCTGGAGGGATGTCGACGTCAGGGTGGGGAGGTCGTGCTCGTCGAGCGTGAGGTTGAGGCCCGCCCCGATGACCACGGCGTCGTCGTCGACGAGCTCCGAGAGGATGCCGCAGACCTTGAACCCCGACACGAGCACGTCGTTCGGCCACTTCAGCCAAGCCTCGACGCCGCCGGTGCCGTCCTCCTCTCCGCCTCGGTCGACGGATGCCGCGGCCAGCGCACCGCGGACCGCCTCGGTCATGGCCGCACCCGCGATGAGCGGGAGCCAGCCGAGTGCGTCTGGCGGGAGCGGCGACCCGCCGAGCTCGCGCGGGCGGATCAGGACGGAGATCGCGAGGGTCTTCCCCGTCGGCGCGAGCCAGGTCCGGCCGAGCCGACCGCGACCGTGCGTCTGGTCGTCGGTCACGACGGTCGATCCGTGCCGCCAGTTCGCGGCATCCGCACCGGTGACCCCGTCGCGGACGACGTCGTTCGTCGACCCGGTCGAATCGAGCCACTCGAACCGCGGCACCGCTCGTCTCGAACGCTCCCAGTCCATGCGACCTCCCGTTCCCTCGAGGTTCAGGGTAGTGTCCGACGAGGTCGGGTCGGTGGCGATCACCACCACGCACGGACGGCTTTTTGTGGGAAACCCTCAACGAACCGGGCCGGATGGGCGCCGGTAGAGTGAACGGCGTGACCGAATCGACGAACGACGGCCCCGACCTCTCCACCACCGCGGGCAAGCTCGCCGACCTCAAGCAGCGCTACCACGAGGCCGTGACGGCCTCGGGCGAGGCGGCCATCGAGAAGCAGCACGCCAAGGGCAAGATGACCGCGCGCGAGCGCATCGACGAGCTCCTCGACCCGGGCTCGTTCGTCGAGCTCGACGAGTTCGTACGGCATCGCACGCACGCGTTCGGCATGGAGGCCAAGCGCCCCTACGGCGACGCCGTCGTCACCGGGCTCGGCACGATCCACGGTCGCCCGGTCGCGGTCTACTCGCAGGACTTCACCATCTTCGGGGGCTCGCTCGGCGAGGTCGCGGGCGAGAAGATCATCAAGGTCATGGAGCACGCGCTGAAGACGGGCGTGCCGATCATCGGCATCCTCGACTCCGGCGGCGCCCGCATCCAGGAGGGCGTCGTCGCACTCGGCAAGTACGGCGAGATCTTCCGCCGCAACACCGCCGCCTCGGGCGTCATCCCGCAGATCTCGATCGTCTGCGGCCCGGCCGCCGGCGGCGCCGTCTACTCCCCCGCACTCACCGACTTCGTGATCATGGTCGACAAGACCAGCCAGATGTTCGTCACGGGCCCCGACGTCATCAAGACCGTCACCGGCGAGGACGTGGGGATGGAGGAGCTCGGCGGCGCGCTCACGCACAACACGATCTCGGGCGTCGCGCACTACCTCGCGAGCGACGAGTCCGATGCGCTCGACTACGCCCGCACGCTGGTGTCGTTCCTTCCCGACAACAACATGTCGGAGGCGCCGGTCTACGAAGCCGAGGTCGAACTCGAGATCACCGACGACGACCGCAGGCTGAACGCGATCATCCCGGACTCGCCGAACCAGCCGTACGACATGCACTCGATCATCGAGGGCATCGTCGACCACGGCGACTTCCTCGAGGTGCAGCCCCTGTTCGCGCCGAACATCGTGGTCGGCTTCGCGCGCGTCGAGGGTCGCTCGGTCGGCATCATCGCGAACCAGCCCAGCCAGATGGCCGGCACGCTCAACATCGCCGCCGGCGAGAAGGCGTCGCGGTTCGTCCGCTTCTGCGACGCGTTCTCGATCCCGATCCTCACCCTGGTCGACGTGCCCGGCTACCTGCCCGGCACCGATCAGGAGTGGACGGGCGTCATCCGCCGCGGCGCCAAGCTGCTCTACGCGTACGCCGAGGCGACGGTCCCGCTGGTCACCGTGATCACGCGCAAGGCCTACGGCGGCGCCTACATCGTCATGGGCTCCAAGCAGCTCGGGGCCGACATCAACCTCGCATGGCCGACCGCCGAGATCGCGGTCATGGGAGGCCAGGGCGCCGTGAACATCCTCTACCGCGGCGAGATCAAGCGGGCCGAGGAGGCCGGCGAGGACGTCGCGGCGGTCCGCACGAAGCTCGCGAACGAATACACGTACAACGTCGCCTCGCCGTTCCTCGCCGCCGAGCGCGGCGAGCTCGACGGGGTCATCGAGCCCGCGGCGACGCGCGTGTCGGTCACGAAGGCGCTGCGCGCCCTCCGGACCAAGCGTGCGAGCCTGCCGGCCAAGAAGCACGGCAACATCCCCCTCTAGGAGGCACGATGACCAGCGCATCCACTGACGGCGACGCGGAGTCGCTCGACCTCCGGTTCCTCACGCGAGACGTGAAGGCCGAGGAGGCCGCCGCCGTGACCGCGGTGCTCGCCGCCACGGTCCGCGAGTCGCAGGGCGAGCACGAGCCGGCCCCGCGCAACGACTGGTCGCATCCGCGCAACGCGCTCCGACCGCGCATCGAGGTCGGCCGGGGTCGCTGGGCGGCATCGGCACGCTGACCTCCCCCGAACGCCGACGTCCCCCGGATACGGGGACGGATGCCTCCGGCACCCACGACTCCCGCGACGTCGTGTCCCCCATGTCCCCCGAAATGCTGACTTCGCTCGGCGCGGCGGATCCGTACGATTGGTGGTACGCACTCCATCGGAGTCGTATCCGTCACCGGCTGGGTAACCGGTGGCGCTCTGGGGGCGAGTCAGGGCGATATTCGGGTTGTCGCCGTGACTCGGGCTTGCTGGGGGGTCGGTAGGGGCCGACCCCCCGCTTCCATGTCCGGGCCGAGGCGGAACGTGCGTGAACCGGCCGTGTCGCAGACGTCATCGCCGGGCTGTTTCAGCCCGCGCGCGGGATCTCCAGCCAGAGCTCGACCTCCGCGTCCTCCGACTCGACCGACTCGCCGTTCCCGCCGCTCAACCCGACGACGGTGACCGCCACCGGCGATCCCTCGGCGGCCGTTCGCGCGATGATCCGTTCGGCCCCGGTCGTCTCGACCACGTCCGCCAACTGGGACAGGATCCGGTCGCGTTCGGCCTCGTCGAGCTCGTCGATCCCGCCCTCGTCGAGGAGCGTGACGGTGGCGCCCCGATCGCGCGCGTGCCGGACCGCCGCGCGCACGGCATCGGTCAGCAGCATCCGCCCGCGGATCTCGTCGCGGATCGCCGCCTCGAGCGTGCGGCACTCGGCGCGTTCGGCGTCGCTCAGCGCGTGGCCGCCGTCGGCGATGCGGCGGAGCATGCGCGATGCGAGGCGCTGCGTCTGCGCGAGCCGCATCCGACCCTCGAAGAGGTGGGCGTCCTGTGCGGCCTGCCAGGCGGCGGCCTCTCGTTCGGCCTGCGCATAGCGCCTCGTCGCCCGGGCCGCGCTCGCGAGCGCGGCGGAGAGCATGTGGGCGATGCCGACCCAGACGAGGCTGCCGATCACGCCGAGCTGCCCGAGTGCGAGCGGCCCGGCCCACAGGACCGTCTGCACCGCGAGCACGATGACGCCGGCCCACGCGACCACCAACTGCCGACGTGCGGCGGCGATCGTCATGAGGGTGCCGACCGCGGCGACGTACCAGGTCGCGTAGCCGTTGTCGCTCGACGGATCGAGCTGGCTCGTGACGAGCACCGGGAGCACGATGCCGACGGCGAGGTCGAGCGCGGCGAGCCAGTCCGGCATCCGAGCCCGCCGTGCGGGCCACAGGCTGAGCACCGTCGCGAGCGCGTAGAGCACGAGGGCCACGATGATCGGCCACGGCGATGCGGCCACGTCGGTGGAGAGCGACGAGACGCCGAGCACCACGTGGTAGCCCGAGAACATCGCCGCGAGCGCCATGAGCAGCCAGCGCGGCACGGAGATCATCCGCTGCCCCCATCCACGCCCGCGGGCCAGGCGAGCGTCACGGTCGTCCCGTTCCCCGGTTCCGACGTGATCGTCGCCGACCCGCCCTCGTTGGCCATCCGCTCCTCGATCGAGACCCTGAGCCCCAGTCGGCTCGGCGGCACCGTCGCCGGGTCGAAGCCCGACCCGTTGTCGATGACGCGGATGACGCATCCGCCCGCCCCCACCCCGCGGACCTCGAGTTCCCGGCGGACCCGGCCGATCGGGCCGTCCGCGTGCTGCACGCTGTTCACCATGGCCTGCATCGCGGCCGACGAGAGCGCGTCGATCGCCTCGACGGGCAGCTCGACGCCGTCGGCGCCGTCGACGCGCACGATGAACGGTGCCGAGAAGCCGGCGACGCCGGCCCGGAGCCGGCGGGTGAGCACGGTGAGGCCGACGCGATCGTCGACGCCCGGCACCTCCACGGCGGCCTCGTCGAGTCGCCGAACGGCGTCGCCGGCCATGCGCGCCGCGAGGGCGCGCTCGGCCGGGGTCCGGGCGGCCGCCGCGGAGAGCAGCGTCGTCAGCACGCTGTCGTGCACGAGGGCGTCGATCTTCACGCGCTCGATCTCCGTCGCGTGCCGCCGTGCCACGGCGTCGTAGCGTTCGAGCGCGGCCTCCTGCGCGGCATCCACTGCGATCGCCGCCTGCCGGAGCATGGTGATGATCACGAGCACGACGATGCCCAGGATCACGGCGTACATGGTGTCGAGCACTGCGAGCAGCGCGCCGGCGCCGCCACCGGACGGGCTCAGCCGGACGACCCCGTAGATCGCGGGAACCGCACTCGTGTACGCCGCGGCGGGCGCGACCGGGAGTGCGATCACGGCCGCCGTCGTCGCGACCGTGCAGAGGTAGTAGAGCCACGGGGTCCGGCCGGCCATGGCGGCGGTATCGACGACGAGGAAGGGCCATGCCAGCAGGGCGATGACGTAGATGGTCGCGAACGCGAGCGCGGCAACGCGCACCGCGACCCTGGTGAACGTCGCCGCCGCGAGCGCGGCGATCGCTCCGTATACGACCGCCATCATCGCGACACCCGCGCCGTCGGCCATGAGCGGCGCCTGGTCGATCGCCGTCGGCACGGTCTGCGCGCCGAACACGAGCCCGAACGCACCGAGCGCGCGACCGGCGACCGTCTCGACCTGCGCGCGGCTCACCGCCGCACGGCGCGGGACGAGCCGGCTCGCCCGCCAGTCAGCGGCGGGCATCCCCGGCCTCGGCATCGAGCCCGGGGAGGATGCCGTCCTCGACCGCGCGCCGCAGCAGGTCGACCTTCGTCGGGGCGGGCCGGCCGACCTCGACGTACTTCGCGCGGATGCGATCGAGGTACTCGCGGGCCGTCGAGTGCGCGATGCCGAGCTGCTGCGCGACGAGCTTCAGCGGCAGCCCCGACGCGTACAGGTTCAGCACGTCGCGCTCGCGGCGTCCGAGCTGCGCCTTCGCGAAGTCGCGGTCGGCCTCGATGGCGCTG
Source organism: Agromyces excoecariae (assembly GCF_051715505.1). Taxonomy (NCBI): domain Bacteria; kingdom Bacillati; phylum Actinomycetota; class Actinomycetes; order Micrococcales; family Microbacteriaceae; genus Agromyces; species Agromyces excoecariae. The sequence goes on from NZ_JBPSLA010000011.1 coordinate 177,100, forward strand.
GCCCACTCGACGTTGTTGAGGGCGTCGCCCCGGGCGACCGTCGCGATCGCCGCGATGACCGAGGCCGTCGGCGACGACTTCGGGATGACGCCGGCAGCGCCGGCAGCGAGCGCCTCGCGCACGGCGGCCACCCGGTCGGCGATGCTGTGCACGAGCACCTGGCTCCCCGTCGCGAGCACGGCCCGGACGTTGTCGGTCACGTTCGAGCCGTCGCCGAGCGAGAGGTCGAGCAGCACGACCCGCGGCGGGTCCACGGCGGGATCCCCGAACTCGGCGAGGAGCGTGGGGACATCGGCGGTGTCGGCGACGACGTCGTAGCCCGCCTCCCGGCACGCCGCGCGGAGCCCGAGCCGGACCGCCTCGTGGTCGTCGACGATCGCCACCGTCGTCGTGGCCGTCACCGCCGCCTCGTCCGTCTCCGCCGTCACGCGCACTCCCCCGTCACGCCGTCCTCCCGTCGTGCCGGCCCCGCGCGGAGTCCGGCCGCGCGATTCCCGCCGTCCTCACACGATAGCGGCGAACCGCGCGACCGCCTCGACGTGATGGGTGTTCGGGAACAGGTCGAAGGCCTCGAGGGCCTCGAGCTCGAACCCGTGCGACCGGAACGTCGCGACGTCGCGTGCGAGCGCGACGGGGTCGCACGCGACGTACACGACCTGCGCCGGTCGCAGCTCGGCGAGCCGGTCGACGACCGCGCGACCGGCGCCGGCGCGCGGCGGGTCGAGCACGACGGTGGCGCCGCGGAGTCCCCGCACCCGGGCGTCCGGCGCGCCCGCCAGTCGGTCGAGGTAGCGGTCGACCCGTTCCGACACGGCGCGTGCGCCGACCCAGTCGGCGAGGTTCGCGCCCGCATGCTCGGTCGCGCGTGGGTCCGCCTCGACGCTCGTGATGCGCGTCGACGGGCCGAACCGGTCGCCGACCGCGGCGGCGAGCAGGCCCACGCCGCCGTAGAGGTCCTGGTTCTCCGCGTCGGGGTCGAATCGATCGCCGTCGATCGCCGCCTGCACGGCGAGCGTGAGCGTCGACGCCGCGCCCCGATGCACCTGCCAGAAGCCACCGCGATCGAGCGCGAATCGCCGGTCGCCGACCCGCTCCACGACGGTCGGCGCCGATTCCGGGCCGCGGTCGCCGGAGGCGCGCACCACCAGCTCGGCACGACCCTCGGACGGGGCCACGAGGTCGACCGCCGATCCCCCGGCCACCGATCCCCCGCGGCGTCCGGCCGCCGTCAGCGGTGCGATCTCCTCGATCGCCGCGACCGCGAGCGGCAGCGACGCGACCGGGACCACCCGATGGCTCCGTGCCGCGTACGGCCCGACGGCGCCCTCGGCGTCGACGTGGAGGCGCACGCGCGTGCGCCATCCGGTCCCTGCCTCGACATCGACGCCGGGCGCCAGCGCAGGATCGACCGCGCGCACCTCCACGTCGCGCTCGACGCCGCCCATGCGCGCGAGGGCGTCGCGCAGCACCTCGGCCTTCAGGTCGCGCTGCCGCCGCATGTCGATGTGTCCGAACTCGGCTCCGCCTGCGCGGTCCTCCGGTGCCCGGTCGACCGATGCCTCCGCCCAGACGTGCGCGCGGCGGTCGGGCGAGGCGTCGAGCACCTCGAGCGTCTCAGCCCGCCAGAAGCGGTCTCGAGCGGCATCCGTCACCTGCGCCCGCACGCGCTCGCCGGGGATGGCGTCGGCGACGAACACCACTCGGCCGTCGTGGCGGGCCACCGCGACGCCGCCGTGGGCGATGCGGTCGACATCGAGCTCGAGCACGGGTCCCGGTTCGGCCGGGCGGTGCGGCGCGGGGCGTCGCCGAGCCTCGGGCGCCGGGCGGCGTGACGGACGTCGACGGGAGGTGGCCATCATCCGAGCATCCCACACCGAGCCGAATGCGGGCCGGGAGCTGCACCGGCAGGATGGACGCATGCGCCTCTACCTCGCGTCGACCTCCCCCGCCCGCCGCCAGCTGCTGCGCCAGGCGGGGATCGAACCCGTCCTGGTCGCGCCGGGCGTCGACGAGGAGGCAGCGGTCGCCGAGCACGAGGCCGTGCACGGCGCGCTTGCCCCGGAGCAGCTGGTGCAGTTGCTCGCGCAGCGCAAGGCGGAGGCGATCATCGGACGCGACGTCGACGGTGCGCCGATCGACGGCCTGATCCTCGGCGGCGACTCGGCGTTCCTCGTCGACGGCGTGCTGCACGGCAAGCCGCACCGCCCCGAGGTCGCCCGCGAGCGGTGGACGGGCCAGAACGGCCGCTCCGGCGTGCTCTGGTCGGGCCACTGGGTCATCGACCACCGCGGCGGGTCGGCGCAGTCGGCCGTCGGGCGGGCCGCCTCGGCCGTCGTCGAGTTCGCCGCGCTCGACGACGACGAGATCGACGCGTACATCGCGACGGGCGAACCGCTGGCCGTCGCCGGCGCGTTCACCGTCGACAGCCTCGGCGGACCGTTCATCCGCTCCGTCTCGGGCGACCCGTCGACCGTCGTCGGACTCTCGCTGTCGACGATGCGCGACCTGGTGCGCGAGCTCGGGGTCGCCTGGATCGACCTCTGGGACCTCGGCGCATGACTCCCCTCGAGACGGCCGGACCGGGATCGGAGCCGTCCGGGCCATCCGTTCGTTGTCGGTCACCGAAACAGCTGCAGGGCTTTTTTGTGGGCACCGCCCAAAGGCGGCTGGGAATCCGCCAATAGGCTTGGTCATCATGCGTCGCATCACCAAGGTCCTCATCGCCAACCGCGGCGAGATCGCCGTCCGCGTCATCCGAGCCGCCCGCGACTCCGGGCTCGCCTCCGTCGCCGTCTACGCCGACCAGGACCGCGACGCGCGCCACGTCAAGCTGGCCGACGAGGCGTACGCGCTCGACGGCTCGACGAGCGCCGAGACCTACCTGGTGATCGACAAGCTGCTCTCGGTCGCCCGCCGATCCGGCGCCGACGCCGTGCACCCCGGGTACGGCTTCCTCGCCGAGAACCCCGACTTCGCCCGCGCCGTCATCGATGCCGGCCTGATCTGGATCGGTCCGTCGCCCGAGGCGATCGAGCGCCTCGGCGACAAGGTCTCCGCGCGCCACGTCGCCGAGAAGGTCGGAGCGCCCCTCGCACCCGGCACGCTGAACCCCGTCGCGGATGCCGCCGAGGTGCTCGAGTTCGTCGACGTGCACGGGCTTCCCGTCGCGATCAAGGCCGCGTTCGGCGGCGGCGGGCGCGGGCTCAAGGTCGCGCGCGAGCGCGACGAGGTGGCGGAACTCTTCGAGTCGGCCACCCGCGAGGCCGTCGCCGCGTTCGGTCGCGGCGAGTGCTTCGTCGAGAAGTACCTCGACAAGCCGCGACACGTCGAGACGCAGTGCCTCGCCGACGAGCACGGCAACGTCGTCGTCGTCTCGACGCGCGACTGCTCGCTGCAGCGCCGCCACCAGAAGCTCGTGGAGGAGGCGCCGGCGCCGTTCCTCACCGAGGAGCAGAACCGACTGCTCTACGAGTCGTCCAAGGCGATCCTCAAGGAGGTCGGGTACGTCGGCGCGGGCACCTGCGAGTTCCTCATCGGACAGGACGGCACCGTCTCCTTCCTCGAGGTGAACACGCGCCTCCAGGTCGAGCACCCCGTCTCCGAGGAGGTCACGGGCCTCGACCTCGTGCGCGAGCAGTTCCGCCTCGCCGAGGGCGGCGTCCTCGACTACCCGGACCCCGTGACGACCGGCCATTCGTTCGAGTTCCGCATCAACGGCGAGGACCCGGGCCGCAACTTCCTCCCGGCGCCCGGACCGATCCACCAGCTCCGCTTCCCCGGCGGCCCCGGAGTCCGCGTCGACTCCGGTGTCACGAGCGGCGACGAGATCTCGGGCGCGTTCGACTCGCTGCTCGCCAAGCTCATCGTCACGGGCGCGACCCGCAAGGACGCGCTCGAGCGCGCGCGCCGCGCCCTCGACGAGTTCGACGTGGCCGGCCTTCCGACCGTGCTGCCATTCCACCGCGACATCGTCCGCAACGCGGCCTTCGCCCCCGACGGCGACGAGCCGTTCACCGTGTACACCCGCTGGATCGAGACCGAATACGACAACCGCCTCGAGCCATGGACCGGCGAGCTCGCCGAGACCAAGGGCCCGGGCGCGCGCACCGCGCTCGTGGTCGAGGTCGACGGTCGACGCATCGAGGTCTCCCTTCCGAAGCGCCTCGCGGGCGCACCGTCGACGAACGGCACGCGCGGCCCGGCACCGCGCCGCCGCGCCGCCCACCACGCCGTCGACACCTCGACCGGCGACGCCGTGACCGCGCCCATGCAGGCCACGGTGGTCAAGGTCGCGGTCGCCGAGGGAGACAAGGTCGTCAAGGGCGACCTGGTGCTCGTGCTCGAGGCGATGAAGATGGAGCAGCCCATCGTGGCCCACAAGGACGGCGTCGTTGGCCTCGTGAACGCCGAGCCGGGCACGACCGTCTCGAGCGGCCACCTCCTGCTCTCGATCGCCGACGCGTAAGCCGCCGACGCGCAACCCGCCGGGGCGCAACCCGCCGGGGCGCAACCCGCCGGGGCGTCGCGCGCCGTCGCCCCTCGCGCGGCCTTCCGCACGCGGCCGAGGGCGTCGAATCGCCGAGGACCCCTGAGGGCCGGATCGGCTCGCGCTACCGCACGACGTGCATCGCGCGCGCGGCGTCGGTGAGCGACCCGGTGAGCGACGGGTAGACCGGGAACGCCTCGGCGAACTGGTCGACCGTGAGTCGGTGCTCGACCGCGAGCGCGAGCGGGAAGATCAGCTCGGAGGCCTTCGGCGCCACGATCACGCCGCCGATGATGGCGCCCGACCCGGCCGACGCGAACAGCTTGACGAATCCGTCGCGGATGCCCATCATCTTCGCGCGCGGGTTCGACGCGAGCGGCAGCTTGTAGATGGTTCCGGGCACGACGCCCTCGTCGATCTCCTTCTCGGTCCAGCCGACCGTGGCGATCTCGGGTTGCGTGAAGATGTTGGAGGTGATGTTGCGGTTCTCGGGCGGGTTCACGATGTCGCCCATGGCGTGGAACACGGCGGTGCGACCCTGCATCGAAGCGACGGAAGCCAGCGGCAGGAACGTCGTGCAGTCGCCGGCGGCGTAGATGTTCGGCATCGACGTCCGCGCGACCCGGTTGACGCGGATGTGCCCCGACTCGGCGAGCTGCACGCCCGCCTCCTCGAGCCCGAGGTCGGCCGTGTTCGGCACCGAGCCGACGGCCATGAGGCAGTGCGACCCGCGCACCTCGCGGCCGTCCGAGAGCGTGGCGAGCACCCCGTCGCCGTCGACGACGACCGAGTCGGCGCGCGACTTCGAGAGCACCTTCATGCCGTTGCGCTTGAACACCTTCTCGATGACCGCGGCGGCATCGGCGTCCTCTCCGGGCAGCACGTGCTCGCGGCTGGAGATGAGGGTGACCTTCGCGCCGAGCGCCCGGTAGGCCGACGCGAACTCGGCCCCGGTGACACCGGAGCCGACGACGATGAGGTGCTCGGGCACCTGCTTCAGCGCGTAGAGCTCCGTCCACGTCAGGATGCGCTCGCCGTCGGGCACCGCGGACGGCAGCACGCGCGGGGTCGCGCCGGTCGAGATCACGAGCGTGTCGGCCTCGATGCGATCGAAGTCGGTGCCGCCCTTCGCCGTCGCCACGATGATCGCGTTCGGGCCGTCGAGCCGGCCCTCGCCCTGCACGAGCCGCACTCCGGCGTCGAGCAGGTTCGTCCGCATGTCCTCCGACTGCTGGGCCGCGAGGCCGAGCAGTCGCTTGTTCACGGCCTGCAGGTTGATCGCGACATCCGGCTTCACCGCCTTGGCGTCGCCGCCGCGCGCGAAGAACTGCACGCCGAGGTCGGCGGCCTCCTTCACCGCGTTCGAGGCCTCGGCCGTCGCGATGAGCGACTTCGACGGCACGACGTCGGTGAGCACCGCCGATCCGCCGACGCCCGCGCGCTCGACGAGCGTGACCTCGGCGCCGAGCTGCGCGGCGGCGAGGGCGGCCTCGTACCCGCCGGGCCCACCTCCGAGTACGGCGATCCTCTGGGTGCGCTCGAAGGTGGTGTGCATGCCACCCATTCTCCCGTACGCGCGGGCGGGCGCGCGAACGCGAGCGGGCGGGCGGATGGCTCGCGCAGACGAGCACCGTGCCGCGCACGCCGTGCCGCGGCATCCGCCCCTTGCGTACGATGAGGGGATGCAGCAGCAGAATCCGCTCGACGACCCCGCCGCCGATCCGTTCGCCGTCGCACGCGACGCGGCCGCACGCATCGCGGAGCTCACCGGGGTCCCGCGCCACGACGTCGCACTCACGCTCGGCTCCGGCTGGGGCGCCGCCGCCGAGCTCATCGGTGAGACGACGCACACGATCCCCGCGAGCGAGGTCCCGGGCTTCTCGAAGCCCGCGCTCGAGGGCCACGTCGGCACGCTGCGCTCCGTCGCCCTGCCCGACGGCAGGCGCGCCCTCGTGATCGGCGCACGCACGCACTACTACGAGGGTCACGGCGTGCGACGGGTCGTCCACTCGGTCCGCACGGCCGCGGCGACCGGCGCGACGACGATGATCCTCACCAACGGCGCGGGGGGCATCAAGGAGCACTGGACACCCGGCAGCCCGGTGCTGATCAGCGACCACATCAACCTCACCGCCGACTCGCCGCTCGAGGGCGCGACGTTCGTCGACCTCACCGACCTGTACTCGTCGCGGCTGCGCGCCGTCGCGAAGGGCATCGACCCGTCACTCGACGAGGGCGTGTACGTGCAGTTCCGCGGCCCGCACTACGAGACGCCGGCCGAGGTGCAGATGGCGAAGGCCATGGGCGGGCACATCGTCGGCATGTCGACCGCGCTCGAGGCCATCGCTGCTCGTCAGGCCGGCATGGAGATCCTCGGCATGTCGCTCATCACGAACCTCGCGGCCGGCATCCAGACCACGCCGCTCAGCCACGAGGAGGTCATCGAGGCCGGCCGCAACGCCGAGGCCAGGATCTCCGACCTGCTGGCGAAGGTCGTCGCGGCGATCTAGCCCGGCACCGCGCGACGCAGGACCGAACACCCGGAACGTTCCGCGCGGCGGGCCGTCGCCCGCCGCAATCGAGAGAGAAGGCAACGGATGCCAGAACTCACCGACCCCGACCGCATCGCCCGCGCCGAGGCCTGGATCGCACAGGATCCCGACCCCGAGACGCGCGAGGAGCTCGCCGCGATCGTCGCGCGCGTCCGCGAAGGTGATGCCGCGGCATCCGCCGACCTCGCCGACCGCTTCGACGCCCGACTCGCCTTCGGCACGGCGGGCCTGCGCGGCGAGATCGCCGCGGGCCCGAACCGCATGAACCGCGTGCTCGTGTCGCAGGGCGCGGCGGGCCTGGCCGCACACCTGCTGGAGCGGGCGACGGACGGCGGGGCCCCGAGCGTCGTCGTCGGCTACGACGGTCGGCGGAACTCCGAGGCGTTCGCGCGCGACGTCGCCGAGGTCATGGCGGGTGCGGGGGTGCGCGCCGTCCTGCTGCCCCGACTCCTGCCGACACCGGTTCTGGCGTTCGCCGTCCGGCACCTCGACACGAGCGCCGGCGTGATGATCACCGCGTCGCACAACCCGCCGAACGACAACGGCATGAAGGTCTACCTCGGCGGAGCCGACCAGGGCTCGCAGATCGTCGCTCCGGCCGACGCCGAGATCGCCGCGCAGATCGACCGCGTCGCCGCGTCGACGACCGTTCCCGAGCTCCCGCGCGGAGCGTTCGAGATGGCCGACGAGTCCGTCGTCGACGCGTACGTCGCCGCCACGGCGGCCGTGGCATCCGCTCCGGCCGCCCAGCCGCGCGTCGTCTACACGGCGATGCACGGCGTCGGGTGGGAGACGATGCGCCGCGTCCTCGAGGTCGCCGGCTTCGACGCCCCGTCGCTGGTGGCGGAGCAGATCGAGCCCGACGGCCGATTCCCGACCGTCTCGTTCCCGAACCCCGAGGAGCCGGGCGCGATGGACCTGTCGTTCGCGGCGGCCCGCGCCGCCGGCGCCGACCTCGTCATCGCGAACGACCCCGACGCCGACCGGCTCGCGGTCGCGATCCCCGACTCGGCATCTCCCGAGGGGTACCGCCGCCTGACCGGCAACGAGGTCGGGCTGCTCCTCGGCTGGCAGGTGGCCGAGCAGGTCGCGAGCGAGGGCGAGGGGCGAACGGCGACGGATGCCGCGGGCCCGCGAGGCACGCTCGCCTGCTCGATCGTCTCCTCCCCCGGCCTCGAGGCGGTCGCGCGCGCCCATGGCCTCGACTTCCGCGCGACCCTCACGGGCTTCAAGTGGATCTCGCGTGCGCCGGAGCTCCGCTTCGGCTTCGAGGAGGCCCTCGGGTACCTGGTGAACCCCGAGACCGTCCGCGACAAGGACGGCATCTCGGCGGCGATCGCCTTCCTCTCGCTCGCTGCGGGGCTCGCGGCCGAGGGTCGCACGATCGCCGACCACCTGGGCGACTTCGCCATGCGGTTCGGGTGCTTCGACTCGACGCAGGTGTCGATCCGGGTGACCGATCTCTCGCGCATCGCCGAGGTCATGGCGCGACTGCGCGCCGAACCGCCCACCGAGGTCGGCGGCATCCGCGTCGAACGCATCGACGACCTCTCGGCCGGGATCGACGGCTATCCGCCGTCCGACGTGCTCCGGCTCGTGCTCGAGGGTGGTGCGCGCGTGATGGTGCGCCCGAGCGGCACCGAGCCGAAGCTGAAGGTCTACATCGACGCGGTCGCGACCGACGGCTCGCTCGAGGAGCGCCGGGCGGCCGCATCCGACGCCGTGGGCCGACTCGAGACGGGCATGCGAGCGCTCGTCGCGTGATTCGCCGCGGACCGGGCCGGCCCGACGTGATGGGTCTCCCGGCCGTGCCGCAGCGTGCGTCACGCCGGCCCGACCTCGCGGGGGGTCAGCCGAGCGAGGCGTCGAGCTTGCGCCCGATCTCCTCGACGTCGAAGTAGTTCTCGACCTCGATGACCTCCGCCCACGTGCGGCCGAGCGCCTCCCGGACGCGGTCGGCGAGTTCCGTCGAGGTGAGGACCACCTGCGCGTCGGCGGCGGCTTCGCGGACGCCCGCGAGGTCGCTCGCCGTGACGTCGGCCGTCAGCCCGAGCCGGTCGAGGGCGCGCTCGGCGTTGCCCTTGAGGATGGCCGAGCTGCCGACGCCGACGCCGCAGACCGCGACGATCCTCATGAGGGCGCCCCTGCGGCATCCGTCGTCGGACGCCCCTCGCCGGCGGCGTCCAGGACGCCCCGGACCTCGTCCGGCGTCGCCGCGTCGGCGATCCGGTCGATGGCGTCGCGCTCGTTGAACACGTTGGCCAGGTCGGCGACGCTGGCGACGTGCTCCTCGGCATTCGTGACCGCCAGGCCGAGCACGACCCTGACGGGGTCGTTGTGCGGATGGCCGAACGGGACCGGGTCGGCGAGCGTCACGACGGAGAGTCCGCTCCTGCGCACGTCGGGACCGGGCCGCGCGTGCGCGAGCGCGAGTCCGGGCGCGATCACGATGTACGCGCCGAACTCCTCCAGCACCTCGATCATCCGGTCGGCGTACCCCGGCATCGTGGCTCCGGACCGGGTGAGCGCGCGCCCGGCTGCGCCGACGGCGTCGCGCCAGTCGGCGACCTGGGCGCGCAGCACGATCGCGTCGTCGGGGAGCGGAGGGAGGGTCATCGATGTCCGTTCGGCGGGTGGTTCTGGTGGAGCCGGGTTCGGTGGGAACCTCGGGGAGGTCGGCGGGCCGGATCGACCTCGCGGGCTAAGCGGCCCGGGCCGGGGACCGGCCCGGGATCAGGCCTCGTCGAAGCCGTCCTGGATCTGCTCGACCAGGTCTTCCCGGTCGTCGAGCGGGAGGAAGGCCGCCGCGGCGGCGTTGAGCTGGAACACCTCGAAGTCGTCGAGGTCGTACCCGAACGCGTCCGACAGCAGCGAGAGCTCGCGGCTGAGCGACGTGCCCGACTGCAGCCGGTTGTCGGTGTTGACGGTGACTCGGAATCCGAGCTGGTAGAGGAGGTCGAAGGGGTGGTCGACCAGTTCGTCGCCCCACGCCGCGATGGCGCCCGTCTGCAGGTTCGAGGTCGGGCTCGTCTCGAGGGCGATCTCGCGGTCGCGGACCCACTGCGCCACCGGACCGAGGGAGACGTAGGTGTTCTCGTCGTCCTGGCGCTCGATCGTGAGGTCCTCGGCGAGTCGCACGCCGTGGCCGAGGCGGAGCGCGCGACCGTCGAACAGGGCGCTCCGGATCGAATCGAGGCCGTCGGCCTCGCCCGCATGCACGGTCACGGGCATGAAGCGGGTCGCGAGGAAGTCGAACGCCGTGCGGTGGCGGCTCGGCGGGAAACCCGCCTCGGCCCCCGCGATGTCGAAGCCGACCACGCCGCGATCGCGATGGCGCACGGCGAGCTCGGCGATCTCGAGGCCCCGGTCGGCATGCCGCATCGCGGTGACGAGCTGGCCGACCCGGATGCGGGCGCCTTGGCGCCGCACGTCGTCGGTGCCCTCCTCGAGGCCGGCCTGCACGGCCTCGACGGCCTCGTCGAGCGAGAGCCCGCGGCCGAGGTGCTGCTCGGGGGCCCATCGGACCTCGCCGTAGATGACGCCGTCCTCGGCGAGGTCGTTGACGAACTCGCGTGCGACCCTGGCGAGCCCGTCGCGGGTCTGCATGACCGCGGTGGTCACGTCGAACGTCTTGAGGTACTCCACGAGCGAGCCCGAATCGGACTGGTCGGCGAACCACCGGCCCAGATCGTCGGCCTCGGTCGCAGGAAGTTCGAGCCCGATCTCGTCGGCGAGCTCGATGACGGTCTGCGGCCGCAGTCCGCCGTCGAGATGATCGTGCAGCGAGATCTTCGGCAGCGACCGGATGTCGGTGCCGTCTCCCTCGATCCGGTATTCGGTCGCGTGCGTGTCCACCCCACCACGATAGCGGCGTGCGCGCGGATCGACGCAGGGAAATCCCTGCGTACGGCGGCACGCGACGGGCAGCCGCGCACGGCGGACCGGCCCGCCGTCAGCGCCCGATGCGCTCCGCGATGAGCGGGCCGCCGTCCTGGACCTCCGCGCCGGCGTCGCCGATCTCCCACGCCCCCTCGACGGATTCGAGGGCGCGCGCGAAGCGAGCGGGCTGGTCGGCGTGCAGCGTGAACAGCGGCTGGCCGGCGCGGACCTCGTCGCCGGGCTTGGCGTGCAGGTCGATGCCGGCCGCGTGCTGCACCGGGTCCTCCTTGCGCGCGCGACCCGCACCCAGGCGCCAGGCGGCGATGCCGAACGACAGCGCGTCCTGCCGGAGGAGGACGCCGTCGCGATCGGCCGTCACGACGTGCTGCTCCTTCGCGACGGGCATGGGGGCGTCGGGGTCACCGCCCTGGGCGCGGATCGAGGCGCGCCACGTGTCCATGGCGCGGCCGTCGTCCAGCGCCCGCTCCACGTCGGCATCCGCGACCCCGGCGAGCTCGAGCATCTCGCGCGCGAGCGCGATGGTGAGCTCGCGCACATCGGCCGGCCCGCCGCCGGCGAGCACCTCGACGGACTCGCGGACCTCGTTCGCGTTGCCGATCGTGAGCCCGAGCGGCACGTTCATGTTCGTCAGGAGCGCCGAGGTCGCGACCCCGGCGTCCTCGCCGAGTTCGACCATCGTGCGCGCCAGCTCGCGCGAGCGCTCGATGTCCTTCAGGAACGCGCCCGACCCGAACTTCACGTCCAGCACGAGCGCGCCCGTGCCCTCGGCGATCTTCTTCGACATGATCGACGACGCGATGAGCGGGATGGCCTCGACCGTGCCCGTGATGTCGCGCAGGGCGTAGAGCTTCTTGTCGGCCGGGGCGAGCCCCGCGCCGGCGGCGCAGATGACTCCGCCCACGTCGCGCAGCTGGGCGAACACCTCCTCGTTGGAGAGCTCGGCGCGCCAGCCGGGGAAGGACTCCAGCTTGTCGAGCGTGCCGCCGGTGTGCCCGAGTCCCCGCCCCGAGAGCTGCGGGACGGCCACGCCGAACGAGGCGACCAGCGGCATCAGCGGCAGCGTGATCTTGTCGCCGACGCCGCCCGTCGAGTGCTTGTCGGTCGTCGGCTTGCCGAGCGCCGAGAAGTCCAGGCGCTCGCCCGAGGCGAGCATCGCCATCGTCATGTCGCGGATCTCGCGGCGGCTCATCCCGTTGAGGAAGATCGCCATGGCCATCGCCGACATCTGCTCGTCGGCGACGTAGCCGCGCGTGTACGCGTCGACGAGCCATCCGATCTGGTCGGTGGTCAGCTCGCCGTGGTCGCGCTTCGTGCGGATGAGGTCGACGGCGTCGAAGGCCTCGACGGCGCTCATGCGGACTCCCCTCGGAACTCGGCGAGCTGCCGCGGGCCGAACGCGTCGGGCAGCACCTCGTCGATCGTCTTCAGGCCCGAGACGGTCTCGAGCACCATCCCCTCGGCCGAGTGCTCGTAGAGCAGCTGCCGGCAGCGGCCGCACGGCATGAGCACGTTGCCGTGCCCGTCGACGCACGTGAACGCGACGAGCCTGCCGCCGCCGGACATCACCAGCGCCGACACGAGCGAGCACTCCGCACAGAGGGTGACGCCGTACGAGGCGTTCTCCACGTTGCATCCACTCACCACGCGACCGTCGTCGGCGATGGCCGCCGCGCCCACGGGAAACTGCGAATAGGGGGCATAGGCCTTCGCCATCGCCTCACGGGCGATCTCGCGAAGGTGGTCCCAGTCGATCGACTGCTGGTCGGTCATCGGGCCTCCTCGATCAGGACTTGATGTACGGCTTGCCGGCTGCGGCGGGGCCGCGGACCTTGCCGACGAACCCTGCGACGGCGAGGATCGTGACGACGTAGGGCAGCATGAGCATGAATTCGCTCGGGACCGGGGCGCCGATCACGGACAGCGTGTTCTGCAGGTTGGATGCGAAGCCGAACAGCAGGGCGGCGAGCGTGGCCTTGATCGGGTCCCACTGGCCGAAGATGACGGCGGCGAGGGCGATGAAGCCGGCTCCTGCGGTCATCTCCTTGTTGAACGCGCCGACCGCGCCGAGGGTGAAGAACGCGCCGCCGAACCCGGCGATCGCGCCGGCGAGGGAGACGTTCCAGAACCGGGTGCGAGCCACGTTGATGCCGACGGTGTCGGCCGCGGTGGGGTGCTCGCCGACCGAGCGGAGCCGGAGGCCCCAGCGGGTGTGGAACAGGCCGATGTAGACGGCCGCGATGATGACGTACATGGCGTACACGATCAGCGTCTGGCGGAAGAACATCGGCCCGATCAGCGGGATCTCGGACAGCAGCGGGATCGGGATGCGCTGCAGGCGGGGCGGGGAGTTCAGCAGGGCGGCGTTCGGGGCGAGGACCTGGGAGAACAGGAAGCTGGTCAGGCCGATCACGAGGACGTTGAGCACGACGCCGACGATGACCTGGTCGACGAAGTACTTGATCGCGAACGCGGCGAGCACGAACGCGACCAGCACGCCCGAGATCGCTGCGGCGAACAGGCCGACGATCGGACCGAGCCACTGCTGGCCGATCACGGAGGCGACCACCGCGGAGGTGAACGCGCCGGCCAGCAGCTGACCCTCGATGGCGATGTTGATCACGCCGACCCGCTCGCTGATGACGCCGCACAGGGCGCCGAAGATCAGCGGGACGGACAGGCTGAGCGCGCCGGCGAGCAGGCCGGGCAGCGGGATCACCGGGGTGCGGGCGCCCGCGGCCGCCCAGGTCAGGAACGCGACCAGGCCGATCACGGCGAAGATCACGACCAGCCACAGCGGTACGGGCCGCTTGGCGCGGACCATCGCGGCGGACACGACGGTGATCGCCGTCAGCAGGACGATGCAGGTCCACGTGGTGACCGGGCCGCTGATGGTGATCTCGGGGATCTGGATGAGGTCGTTGCCCGACGAGAGCCGGAACGTCGCGTCGCCGCCGTGCCGGGTCGCGAGGAAGAGCACCGCGAGCAGCGCGGTGATCACGGCGAACGAGATCGGCGCCTTCCAGCTGACGACGACGGTCGTGTCGAGCGTCGCGGTCGGGGCTGCGGCGGCGTGGTGCTGGCTGGGAGCGGTCACTTCGCCGCCACCTCCTCCTTGCGTGCGGTACGGGTTCGCTTCTTGGGCTTCGAGCCCGGCTGCGGGAGCCGGAAGATCGCCCGCACCAGCGGCGGCGCCGCGATGAAGAGCACGATCAACGACTGCACGACGAGGACGATGTCGATCGGCACGCCCTCGGCGGCCTGCATCGCGAACCCGCCGGCCTTGAACGCGCCGAACAACACGCCGGCCGCGAGGATGCCCCACGGGTTGGACCCGCCGAGCAGGGCGACCGTGATCGCGTCGAAGCCGATGCCGGCGTCGATGCCGGAGGAGAAGCCGGTCGTGACGGTGCCGAGCACCTGGTCCACGCCGGCCAGGCCGACGAGCGCGCCGGAGATCAGCATCGCGTAGACGTACATCGAGTTGACGTTGATGCCGGCCACCCGGGCGGCCTTCGGGTTCAGCCCCACGGCGCGGAAGCGGAAGCCGAGGCTGGACCGGTCGAGGATCCACCACACGAGCACGACGCAGCCGAGGGAGAGCAGGAAGCCCAGGTGCAGGTTGAACCCGGACCCGAGGAGGTCGGGGAAGATCGCGGTGTCCTTCATCGGCGGCGTCTTCGGGTTGTTCGTGCCCGGCGCCTGCAGCAGGCCCTGGGTGCGGAGCATCCACGAGACCAGGTACAGGGCGACGTAGTTGAGCATGATCGTCACGATCACCTCGTGGGCGCCGGTGCGGGCCTTCAGCAGGCCCGCGATACCGGCCCACAGGGCGCCGGCGATGATGCCGGCGATCACGGCGATGATCATGTGCAGCGGGAACGGCAGGTCGAACGAGAACGCCACCCACCCGGCGGCGGATGCCGCGAGCAGCATCTGTCCGCGACCACCGATGTTGAACATGCCCACCTTGAACGCCAGGCCCACCCCGAGGCCGGCCGCGATCAGCGGGGTCGCGAAGTTCAGCGTCTCGGTCAGCGGTCGGATCCCGGACGCGAAGTCGGGTCGGCGGAAGTTGTAGACCGCGCCCTGGAACAGTGCCGAGTACGCGCCGGCGACCGAGTCCCAGATCGCGGCGAACGTGTCGCCCGGGCGGGCGAAGAAGTACCCGGATGCCGCCTGCACGCGCTCGTCGGTGAACGCGATCATGACGGCGCCGACGACGAGGGCCAGCAGCACGGCCAGCACCGAGATGATCGCATTGCCGGTGGCGATCTGACGCAGCGCCTGCTGCCACCGCGAGCCCTCGGGCTCCGGCTCGGGCTCGATGACGGGTTCGTCGGGCTGGACCTCGTCGTTCGTCTCGAGCGCGACGTCGGGGTCGTTGCGGTCGCTCATGCGGCGGCTCCTTCGGGGGTCGGGGCGTCACCGGACGCTCCGGGGCTCTCACCGGCCATCATCAGGCCGAGGACCTCGCGGGGGGTGTCGCCGGGAACGATGCCCACGACCTTGCCCCGGTACATCACCATGATCCGGTCGGCGAGGGCGGTGACCTCGTCGAGCTCGGTCGAGACCACCACGACGGGCACGCCCGCGTCGCGGGTCTCGATGATGCGCTTGTGGATGAACTCGATCGACCCCACGTCCACGCCGCGCGTGGGCTGGGCCGCGACGAGCAGCCGCAGGTCGCGGCTGAGCTCACGGGCGAGCACCACCTTCTGCTGGTTGCCGCCCGAGAGACGCCCCGCCTTCGTCTCGATGCCGGGAGTGCGGACGTCGAACTCCGCGACCTTCTCCGCAGCGAACTCCGCGAGGAACCCGCGCTGCACGTTGCCCGCCCGCACGAACGGCATGCCGCCGGATCGATCCAGCATCAGGTTCTCCGCAACCGAGAACTCGCCGACCAGGCCGTCCTCCGTGCGGTCCTCGGGCACGAACCCGACGCCCGCTTCGAGGATCCGCCGCACCGAGTGCCGGGTGATCTCCTCGCCGTCGAGCCGGACGCTGCCCTCGACCCGCGGCTGCAGGCCCATCAGCGCCTCGGTCAGCTCGGTCTGCCCGTTGCCCTGCACGCCCGCCACGGCGAGCACCTCGCCCCGGCGCACCGCGAAGCTCACGTCGTTGACGACGAGCTGGCCGATCGGGTCGACGACCTTGAGGTGGTCGACCTGGAGCGCCTCCTCGCCGAGCGTCGGCTCCTCCTTCTGGACCGTGAGCTCGACCGCGCGACCGACCATCAGCGAGGCCAGCTCGGCGTTGGACGCCGAGGGGTCGGCCTCGCCGACGACCTTGCCCAGCCGCACGACCGTGATCCGGTCGGCGACCTCGCGCACCTCGCGGAGCTTGTGCGTGATGAACACGATCGACGCACCCGACTCCTTCAACTGGCGCATGATCGACATCAGCTCGTCGGTCTCCTGCGGCGTGAGGACCGCGGTCGGCTCGTCGAAGACCAGCACGCGCGCGTCGCGGGAGAGCGCCTTGATGATCTCCACCCGCTGCTGCACGCCGACCGGCAGGTCGTCGACCAGCGCGTCGGGGTCGACGTCGAACCCGAACCGGTCGCTGATCTCCCGGACCCGCTGCCGGGCCGCGGCGATGTCGAGCAGCCCTGCCGTCTTGGTCTGCTCGTGGCCGAGCATGACGTTCTCGGCCACCGTGAACACCGGGATCAGCATGAAGTGCTGGTGCACCATGCCGATGCCGGCCCGCATCGCGTCGCCCGGCCCGGAGAAGTGCTGGACCTCGTCGTCGAGGAGGATCTCGCCCTCATCCGCTTGGTACAGGCCGTACAGGACGTTCATCAGCGTCGACTTGCCGGCCCCGTTCTCTCCGAGGAGGCAGTGGATCTCCCCCGCCTCGACAGTGAGGTCGATGTGGTCGTTCGCCACCAGGGAACCGAACTTCTTCGTGATTCCTCGGAGTTCGAGTTTCATGCCACCGATCCTAATGATCGCGCCGGGTTTCGCAGCGGTCGTGCGCCGAAGTGCGCCGATGAGCGTCCCGAACTGCTCAGATGTTGGCGGGCGTGCGCAGCAGCGCCCGGAAATGCCGGAAGGGAGGCCGGTGCAGCACCGGCCTCCCTCCGCGAACGGGCTCGGCTCAGCCGGCCAGGTAGGACTCGACGGTGATGTCGCCGTCGATGATCATCTGCTGGAGCTCGTCGAGCTTCGAGGCCAGGTCGGCCGGAACCGCGTCCTCGAAGTCGTGGAACGGCGCGAGGCCGACGCCCTCGTTCTCGAGCGTGCCGATGAACGGCGCCGGGTCGAACTCGCCGTTGCCGGCCGAGACGATGGCGTCCTCGACGCCGACGTCGATGCCCTTGCGGATCGAGGTCAGGAGCAGGTCGCCGACCGACGGGTCGGTCTCGTACACGTCGGCGTCGACACCGAGCAGCATGATGTCGCGGCCGGAGTCGCGGATCGCCGCGGCACCCGACTGGTAGATCGGGCCGCCGACGGGCAGCAGCACGTCGATGTTCTGGTCGATGAGGCCCTGGGCGACCTGGCGGGCGGTGTCGTTCGCCTCGAAGCCGCCGGTGAACGAGCCGTCCTGGGCCTCGCGGTCCCAGCCGAGCACCTTGACGTCGGTGCCGTTCTCGTCGTTGTAGTACTCGACGCCCTGGGCGAAGCCGTCCATGAAGATCGACACCGTCGGGATGTTGATGCCGCCGTACGTGCCGACCGCACCGGTCTCGCTCATGCCGGCCGACAGGTAGCCCGCGAGGAACGCGGCCTGCGCCGTGTCGAAGATGATCGGCTTGATGTTCGGCGCGTCGGTCTCGCCGTTGAAGTCCTGGTCGACGGTGTCGTCGATCGAGACGTACTCGAGGTCGGGGTTCGCGGTCGCCGACTCGAGGGCCGCCGGCGCGAGCAGGAAGCCGACCGTCACGATCGTGTTGCAGCCCTGGTCGACGAGGCTCTGGAGGTTCGAGGCGTAGTCGGTCTCGGCCGCGGACTCGACCTTCTTGGCCTCGACGCCGAGCTCCTCGGCCGCGCGGTCCAGGCCCTCGGCTCCAAGCTGGTTGAACGACTTGTCGTCGAAGCCGCCGGCGTCGGAGACCATGCAGGGCAGGTAGTCGAGCGCCTCGCCGCCGCCGCCGTCGGTCTCCTCGGGAGCCGACGCGCAACCTGCGAGCAGTGCGACCGCGCCGATGGTCGCGAGGCCGCCGACGGCGGCCTTCTTGAACGTGAACGTCACAGTGTCCTCCAAAAGACAGTGCACCCCGAACGATCGCGGGGACCGTGAGGTCACGTTACCCAATGTTTCGATCGGCGCCATCGGCCCTCCGACCCGGATCGGGCAAAGGTTATGAACCCGCGACATTCTGCTCATATGAGCACCGGCGAAGCGCCCCCGAGCAGCGGGCGCTCACGGCGCCGACGGCGAGTCCACCACCAGCTCCCCCGCGATGATCGCCTGGCGCAGCCCCTCGACCTCGCCCTGCAGTTCGGGCGTGACGAGCGACTCGAGATCGTGGTACGGCGCGATCTCGACGCCGCCGTTCTCGAGCGTGCCGACGTACGGCTCATTGGCGAAGTCGCCGTCCTGGACGGCGCCGACGATCTCGACCATCGCCTGCTGCGTGTTCTTCAGCACGCTCGTCAGGACGACGGGCCGGAACTCCGCGGGCAGCGTCTCGTAGCCGTCGCTGTCGACCCAGATGACCGACGTCGAGCCGTGCTCGACCGCGGCGGCCGCCGCGCCCTCGCCCACCTGTCCCGCGACGGGGAGGATGACGTCGGCGCCCTGGTCGATGAACCCCTCGGCGAGCACCTTCCCCTTGTTGATGTCCTCGAAGTCCCCCGTGAACGAGCCGTCCTGCTCGTCCTTGTTCCAGCCCAGCGCCCGCACGCCCGTGCCGTGCACCTCGTTGTACTTGGCGACGCCGTCGACGAACCCGTCCATGAAGAGCGTCACCGGCGGCTGGTTCCCGCCCCCGAAGGTGGCGACGAC
This sequence comes from Agromyces excoecariae, assembly GCF_051715505.1. Lineage (NCBI taxonomy): Bacteria > Bacillati > Actinomycetota > Actinomycetes > Micrococcales > Microbacteriaceae > Agromyces > Agromyces excoecariae. Next base: position 195,991 of record NZ_JBPSLA010000011.1, read on the forward strand.
CCCGGTCTTCGACACCCCCGCCGCGAGGTAGCCGGCGAGGAAGGACGCCTGGGCGGTGTCGAAGACCACGGGCTTGACGTTCTCCGCGTCCACCGTCTCGTCGACGATCGCGAACGAGACCTCGGGGTTCGCCTCGGCCTCCGCGAGCGTCGCCTCGGCGAGTTCCCACCCCACGGTGACGACGAGCGCGCACCCGGAATCGACCGCCTGCCGCACGTTGGGGGCGAGATCGGTCTCGCTCGTCGACACCAGCGCCTCGGCCTCGACGCCGAGTTCGTCCTCCGCCAACTGCAGGCCCTCCCAGCTCGACTGGTTGAAGGACCGGTCCTCGAGGCCCCCGGAGTTCGTGACCATGCGCACGCACCCCGCGGCGTCGTCGCCGCCGCCGCCCTCGGGCGCCGGCGCGCAGCCGGCGAGGAGGAGGGATGCCGCGATCAGCGCGGCTCCGAACGTGACGACCCGTCGCAGCGACATCCGCCCGACCACCTTCCCGTGCCTAGAGCACGTCGCTCGATCCGCCGAGGCGGAGCGCGTCGACGACGGCCTTCACCCGCTGCGCGTGCTCGCTCGTGGTCACGAGCAGTGCGTCGGGCGTGTCCACGACGACGATATCCTTCACCCCGATCAGGCTGATGACCCGGTCGGCGCGGCTGACGACGATCCCGCTCGACGCGTCGGAGAGGACCCGCGCGTGCTCGCCGAGGATCGCGAGCTCTCCGGAGCGCCCGGCGGTGTTGAGCTTGGCGAGCGACGCGAAGTCGCCGACGTCGTCCCACTGGAAGTGCGCGCGGACGACCGCGAGCCGCCCCCGGGCGGCGGCGGGCTCGGCGATGGAGTAGTCGATCGCGATCTTCGCGAGCGTCGGCCAGATGCGGTCGACCGCGGGGCCCCTCGTCTCGGGGTCGTCCCAGGCCTCGGCCAGCTCGACGAGGCCGGCGTGGAGTTCGGGCTCGGTGCGTGCGAGCTCCTCCAGCAGGCGGTCGGCGCGGGCGATGAACATGCCGGCGTTCCAGAGGTGTCGCCCGCCCTCGAGGTACGTGCGCGCGGTCTCGAGGTCGGGCTTCTCGACGAAGCTCGACACCGCCGTGACCCCACGTGTCCCGGGGATGTCCAGCGGGGCCCCGCACTCGATGTACCCGAAGCCGACGGCCGGCTCGGTCGGCGTGATGCCGATCGTCGCGATGTACCCCGCATCGGCGGCGGCGACCGCGGCCGTCACGGCGTCGCGGAAGAGCGCGGACCCGGAGATGACGTGGTCGGCCGCGAAGGAGCCGATGATCACGCCGGGCTCTCGACGCTCGAGGATCGCGGCGGCCAGCCCGATCGCCGCGGTCGAGTCGCGGGGCTCGCTCTCGAGCACGATGTTCGCATCGGCGAGCTCGGGAAGCTGCGCCTCGACCGCCGCACGATGCGCCCGGCCGGTGACGATCATAATGCGCTGCTCCCCCGAGAGCGGCACCAGCCGGTCCCACGTGTCGCGGAGCAGGGTCTGCCCCGACCCGGTGAGGTCGTGCAGGAACTTCGGTGCGTCGGCGCGCGAGAGCGGCCAGAGCCGGGAGCCCACGCCGCCGGCGGGGATGACGCTGTAGAAGCGGTCGAGCGGAGCCTGTCGCATCCGATCAGGATAGCCGCGGCCGCCTCGGACAACCGTCGGCGCTTCCCTCGCCACCGCGGCGAACCGGAGCACCCGCGAGAGCGCACTAGACTCGGATCCGGGCCATCGGTCCCGTCATGCCCGCAGTCGGGCGACGCACACCGCCAGGAGGGACGTCCATGTCAGCTACGACGACACGGACCCCGATCGCACCCGAGAAGCCGGCGAAGCAGAAGCCGGGCGGCACGCTCTATCGCGGCCGCGAGGGCATGTGGTCGTGGGTGCTGCACCGCATCACCGGGGTGGCGATCTTCTTCTTCCTGCTCGTGCACATCCTCGACACCGCGCTCGTGCGCGTGAGCCCCGAGGCGTACAACGCCGTCATCGGCACGTACCAGACGCCGATCATGGGCCTCGGCGAGGTCGCGCTGGTCGGCGCGATCGTGTTCCACGCGTTCAACGGGCTCCGGGTCATCCTCGTCGACTTCTGGTCGTGGGCGACGCGGAACCAGAAGGTCCTGTTCTACATCGTGATCGCACTCTGGGTCGTCACGATGCTCGGGTTCGTGCCTCGGCACCTCATGAACGTCTTCAGCCACTAGGAGCGCCGAGATGACCGTCATCGAATCCCCGCGCACCCCCGCTCGCCCCGCACCGAAGCGCGGCGTGAACCTCGAGAAGTGGGGCTGGATCTACATGCGCGCGTCGGGCGTCGTGCTCGTCGTGCTCGTCTTCGGCCACCTCTTCGTCAACCTGATGGTCGGCGAGGGCGTGAAGGCCATCGACTTCGGCTTCGTCGGCGGCAAGTGGGCCGACCCGTTCTGGCAGTGGTGGGACGTGCTGATGCTCTGGCTCGCGCTCATCCACGGCGCGAACGGCATGCGGACCATCGTCAGCGACTACACGAACCCCGGCACGGTGCAGCGGATCCTGAAGGGCGCGCTGCTCCTCTCCACCATCGTGCTGCTCGTCCTCGGCACGCTCGTGGTCTTCACCTTCGACCCGTGCCCCGCAGGCTCGCCCGCCGAGCTGCTGCCCTCGTTCTGCTGATAGGAGACACGTGACCAGCGAGAACCACGTCGAGACGACGGTCGTCGACGGCGTCCACTACCACCAGTACGACATCGTCATCGTCGGCGCCGGCGGCGCGGGCATGCGGGCGGCGATCGAGGCCGGCCCCGGCGCGAAGACGGCCGTCATCTCGAAGCTCTACCCGACGCGGTCCCACACGGGCGCTGCGCAGGGCGGCATGGCCGCCGCGCTCGCGAACGTCGAGGAGGACAGCTGGGAGTGGCACACCTTCGACACGATCAAGGGCGGCGACTACCTGGTCGACCAGGACGCCGCCGAGATCCTCGCGAAGGAGGCCATCGACGCGGTCATCGACCTCGAGAACATGGGACTCCCCTTCAACCGGACGCCCGACGGGAAGATCGACCAGCGCCGATTCGGCGGGCACACTCGCGACCACGGCAAGGCTCCGGTCCGTCGCGCGTGCTACGCCGCCGACCGCACCGGCCACATGATCCTCCAGACGCTGTTCCAGAACTGCGTCAAGCTCGGCATCGAGTTCTACAACGAGTACTACGCGCTCGACCTCGTGATGACCGAGGTCGACGGCGTGCAGAAGCCCTCGGGCGTCGTCGCCTACGAGCTCGCCACCGGTGAGCTCCACGTCTTCCAGGCGAAGGCCGTGATCTTCGCGACGGGCGGCTTCGGCAAGATCTACAAGACGACCTCGAACGCGCACACGCTGACCGGCGACGGCGTCGGCATCATCTGGCGCAAGGGCCTTCCGCTGGAGGACATGGAGTTCTTCCAGTTCCACCCGACCGGCCTCGCGGGCCTCGGCATCCTCCTCACCGAGGGTGCGCGCGGCGAGGGCGCCATCCTCCGCAACGCCTCGGGCGAGCGGTTCATGGAGCGGTACGCTCCGACCATCAAGGACCTCGCGCCCCGCGACATCGTCGCGCGGTGCATGGTCCAGGAGGTCGCGGAGGGCCGCGGTGCCGGACCCGACAAGGACTACGTCCTGCTCGACTGCACGCACCTCGGCGCGGAGGTGCTCGAGACGAAGCTCCCCGACATCACGGAGTTCGCCCGCACCTACCTCGGCGTCGACCCGGTCTACGAGCCCGTGCCCGTGATGCCGACCGCGCACTACGCGATGGGCGGCATCCCCACCAACGTCAAGGCCGAGGTGCTGAGCGACAACACCACCGTCGTGCCCGGCCTCTACGCCGCAGGCGAGTGCGCGTGCGTCTCGGTGCACGGCTCGAACCGACTCGGCACGAACTCGCTGCTCGACATCAACGTCTTCGGCAAGCGCGCCGGCCGCAACGCCGTCGAGTACGTCAACTCCGGCGTCGACTTCACGCCGCTCCCGGAGGACCCGGCCGCCGGTGTGCGCGGCATGCTCGAGGTGCTGCGCGACTCGAACGGCACCGAGCGGATCGCCGCCATCCGCAAGGAGCTCCAGGACGAGATGGACAAGGGCGCGCAGGTGTTCCGCACGAGCGAGTCCCTCGACCACGTCGCCGAGGTCATCGCGGGCCTGCGCGACCGCTACCGCAACATCGCCGTGCAGGACAAGGGCAAGCGGTTCAACACCGATCTGCTCGAGGCCGTCGAACTCGGCTTCCTCCTCGACCTCGCAGAGGTCGTCGTGGCGTCCGCCCGCAACCGCGAGGAGAGCCGCGGCGGCCACATGCGCGACGACTTCCCGAACCGCGACGACGAGAAGTTCATGCAGCACACCATGGCCTACCTGTCGGGCGACGCCCACTCGTCGGTCGCCTCCGATCACATCCGGCTCGACTGGAAGCCGGTGACGATCACCCGATACCAGCCGATGGAGAGGAAGTACTGACGTGACGACCGCCACGCTCGAGACGACGTCGACGGATGCCGCGACGAAGTCCTTCACCGTCACCTTCCTGATCCGTCGCTTCGACCCCGAGGTCGACGCCGAGCCGCGATGGCAGGACTTCGACGTCGAGATGTACGCGACCGACCGCGTGCTCGACGCGCTGCACAAGATCAAGTGGGAACAGGACGGCTCGCTGACGTTCCGCCGGTCGTGCGCCCACGGCATCTGCGGCTCCGACGCGATGCGCATCAACGGCCGCAACCGCCTGGCGTGCAAGACGCTCATCAAGGACCTCGACATCACGAAGCCCATCTACGTCGAGGCGATCAAGGGCCTTCCCCTCGAGAAGGACCTCGTGGTCGACATGGAGCCGTTCTTCGCCAGCTACCGCGAGGTCCAGCCGTTCCTCCAGGCGGGCGCCGCCCCCGCGGCGGGCAAGGAGCGCGTCCAGTCGGTCGCCGAGCGCGCACGCTTCGACGACACCACGAAGTGCATCCTCTGCGCGGCGTGCACCTCGTCGTGCCCCGTGTTCTGGACCGACGGCCAGTACTTCGGCCCGGCCGCGATCGTGAACGCGCATCGCTTCATCTTCGATTCGCGTGACGAGGAGGCCAAGGTCCGCCTCGACATCCTCAACGACAAGGAGGGCGTGTGGCGCTGCCGCACGACCTTCAACTGCACCGACGCGTGCCCCCGCGGCATCGAGGTCACCAAGGCGATCGCCGAGGTCAAGCAGGCGATCCTGCGCGGCACGCCCTGACCGAGGGCGACCGCGGAGCGGAGGGGCCGGTGCGTCGCGCACCGGCCCCTCCGCCGTTCCCGGCAGGGATCCGGCGCGTCGCCCCGGTCCCGACCCAGGGGGTCGCCCGGCGATGCGGGCTCCCCTCGCTAGGGTGATCGTGTGAGCGATCGCGATCGGGGGCGCGGCAGGGCGGTGTCGCCCGCGAACGGTGCGCCTCCGAACGGTGCGCCCGCGAACGGCCCGCCGGTCAACGGTGGGCGCGCCGCCCGTGCGCCGGTGAACGGTGGGCGCGCCGCCCGTGCGCCGGTGGACGGTGCGCGCGCGAACGGCGCGCCCGCTGCGGGCACGCCGACCGCCGCCGCGCCGCCGCAGAACGGGACGTCGGCGAACGCCCATCGGGTGCGCGATCGGTTCGAGGCTGCGAGCGCGCCGCTGCGCGAGCGGCTCGACGAGCCGATCACCCGGATGGAACGGCTCACCCAGCGCACGATGGCGCTCTTCCCCGTGCGCGTGTGGCGGCACTTCCTCGCCCGCAACGGCTTCCTGTTGACCGCCGGGATGAGCTACCAGTCGCTGTTCGCCGTGTTCGCCGCGGTCTACATCGTGTTCGCCGTCGCCGGGATCTGGCTCCTCGGCGACACCGACACGTTGAATGCGCTCCTGCTGCTCATCAACACCTACGCTCCGGGGCTCGTCGGCCCGGACGGCGTGATCAGCACGGAGGACCTGCAGGCCGCGGCGACGGCCAGCACGAGCCTCTTCGGCTGGACCGGCGCCGTCGCCCTCGGCGGACTGATCTGGACGGCCATCGGCTGGGTGACGTACGCCCGCATGGCCGTGCGCAGCATCTTCCTGCTCCCCAAGGACGATCGGGCGTACCTGTACCTCAAGGCGCGGGACTTCGCCGCGGCGTTCATGTTCGGCGTCGCCATCCTCGTCGCCGCGGTCCTCTCCATCGTCGCGACGGGGTTCCTCGACTGGATGTTCAGCCTGCTCGGCATCGACCTCACGACGGAGTCCACCGTCGTGCGGGTCGGGCTCCAGTTCGGCGCGATCATCGTGGTGTTCGTCATCGACACGCTGGCGCTCGCGGTGATGTTCCGCTTCCTGTCGGGCGCGGAGATGCCGTGGCGCCGGATGTGGACCGGCTCGCTCCTCGGCTCCGCCGCGCTCAGCGTGCTGCAGATGCTCGGCGGGTGGGTGCTGTCGTGGGCCGGCAGCAATCCCCTGCTCGCGACGTTCACGGTGATCGTGGCGCTGCTGCTGTGGTTCCGCATCGCCAGCATCATCATCCTCGTCGCGGCGGCGTGGATCGCGGTCGAGGCCGCCGACCGGAACGAGTCGCTGCGACGCGTCACCGCGGCGCAGCTCGAGGCGGAGCGGCGCCAGCGAGAGTACGAGGCGCTTCGGACCGCGGCGACGATCCGCGTCCGCGAGGCCCGGGCGGCGGCCGCCGCGGCGCGATGGTACGAACGGGTGCCGGCGGGCCGCCGACTGGCGAAGGCCCGACGCGACCTCGACGAGCTCGAGGCATCCGCCCCGCCGCCCCCGCCGACGAAGCCGCACCCCTGGCTGAGCGGGAACGGCCGTGGGGGTGGCAGCACCTAGGATCGTAGGCATGCCTTCCCCCTCCCCGCTCCGGATCGCCAGCGCCAACGTGAACGGGGTCAGGGCGGCGTTCCGCCGCGGCATGGGCGACTGGCTCGCGGCCCGCGACGTCGACATCCTCGCGATGCAGGAGGTGCGTGCGTCGACCGACGACCTCGCGGCACTGCTCGGCGACGAGTGGAGCATCCTCCACGACCCGGCGACCGCCAAGGGCCGCGCGGGCGTCGCGATCGCGAGCCGTGCGGGCGCGCGCATCCACCGCGTCGAACTCGGCGCCGAGGACCACGACACCGCAGGCCGTTGGCTCGAGGCCGACTACGAGGTGAACGACCGCATCGTCACCGTGGTGAGCTGCTACGTGCCGTCGGGCGAGGCCGAGACGCCGAAGCAGGTGGACAAGTACCGGTTCCTCGACGCGATGAGCGAGCGGATGTCGGAGCTCGCGTCCCACGAACTGGCCGTGGTCGTCGGCGACCTCAACGTGGGCCACCGCACGCTCGACATCAAGAACTGGAAGGGCAACGTCAAGCGCGCGGGGTTCCTTCCCGAGGAGCGCGCGTACTTCGACCGCTTCATGGGCGCCGAGGGCGAAGAGGGCTACAACGCCGGCGCCGGCTTCGGCTGGATCGACCTCGGTCGCCGATCCGCGGGCGACGTGCCCGGGCCGTACACGTGGTGGTCGTGGCGGGGCAAGGCCTTCGACAACGACACGGGCTGGCGCATCGACTACCAGCTCGCGACTCCCGCGCTGGCCGATGCGATGACGACCTATGCCGTGGACCGCGCAGACGCCTACGACGAGCGATGGTCCGACCACGCTCCCGTCGTCGTCGACTACGCCATCTGAGACCGAAGGACCTCCACACCACGATGAACACCGCACGCCCCGTCGTCTTCTCCGGCATGCAGCCGTCGGGCGACTCGCTCCACCTCGGCAACTACCTCGGCGCCCTGGTGAACTGGGTCGCGCTTCAGGACGACCACGACCCGATCTACTGCGTCGTCGACCTGCACGCGATCACCGTCATGCAGGACCCGGCGACGCTCCGCGAGGCGACGCGCCGCACGGCCGCGCAGTACCTCGCCGCGGGCGTCGACCCCGCCCGCTCGACCCTCTTCGTGCAGTCGCACGTGCCCGCGCACGCTGAGCTCGCCTGGGTGCTCGGCACCCTCACGGGCTTCGGCGAGGCGAGCCGCATGACGCAGTTCAAGGACAAGTCGGCGCGCTACGGCGCCGAGTCGACCACGGTGGGCCTGTTCACCTACCCGGTGCTCATGGCCGCCGACATCCTGCTCTACGGTACGCACCTCGTGCCGGTCGGCGACGACCAGCGGCAGCACCTCGAGCTCACACGCGACCTCGCCGGGCGCTTCAACTCTCGCTACGGCGAGACGTTCGTCGTGCCCGAGGCGATGATCCCGAAGGAGTCGGCCCGCATCTACGACCTGCAGGAGCCCACCTCCAAGATGTCGAAGTCGGCCGCGAGCCCGAACGGCCTGATCAACCTCATGGACGACCCGAAGGTGATCGCGAAGCGCATCCGCAGCGCCGTGACCGACACCGAACGCGAGATCCGCTACGACCCGAAGGCGAAGCCGGGCATCGCGAACCTGCTCGACATCTACGCCACGGTGACGGGCCGATCGATCCCCGACCTCGAGGCGGAGTACGACGGCAAGGGCTACGGCGACCTGAAGAAGGACCTCGCCGACGTCGTCGTCGAGCGCGTCGCCCCGATCCGGGAGCGCACCCTCGAGCTCATGCAGGACCCGGCCGAACTCGACCGGCTGCTCGCGATCGGCGCCGACAAGGCGTCCGAGCGCGCCGAGCGGACGCTCGCGACGGCGTACGACCGGGTCGGATTCCTTCGCCGGGCGTGACGGCGGCGGAACGCGGTCGGCCGGCCTCGGCGGCGGACATCGGGGCGGCGGACGCCGAGGTGGCCGGCGCCCCGGCACCGGATGCCGGTCGGATCGCCCATGGTCGTCCCGTCGTGCTGTTCGACCTCGACGACACGCTCATGGCGCACCGCGAGGCGGTCGCGGCGGGCATCGTGCTGCACCTGCGCGAACGCGGGTACGCGGCCGACGATCGGGCCGCACAGGCGCTCTGGCACGAACTCGAGGAACGGCACTACCATGCGTACCTCGCCGGCGAATTGACGTTCGAGGAGCAGCGGCGAGCCCGAGCGGCCGAGTTCGCGCTCGCCCATGGCGACGTGCTCGACGACGAGTCGGCCGGTGACTGGTTCGCGACCTACTTCGAGCGCTACCGCGAGTCGTGGGCGCTCCACGACGACGTGCTCGCCGCGTTCGCGGCACTCGAATCAGCCCTGCCTGGGGTCCGCTTCGGCATCATCACGAACGGCGAGGCCGACTTCCAGCTCGCCAAGCTCGTGCGGCTCGGGCTGGAGGTCGGACACCCCGGCCGGATCGAGCACCTCGTGGCATCCGGCGCAGAGGGCGTGACGAAGCCCGACCCGCGCATCTTCGAGGTCGCGCTCGAGCGCTTCGCCGCCGGCGGGCCGGTCTCCGCAGCGGCATACGTCGGCGACCGCCTGCGGACCGACGCCATCGGGGCCGCCGGGGCCGGGCTCGTCGGCGTGTGGCTGAACCGTTCGGGCGAGCGCCCGTCCGAGTCCGAGGCGACGGATGCCGCGTCCGCGGGCGTGGTCGAGATCCGCACGCTCGACGAGCTCGCGCCCCTCCTCGCCGGCCGGATGGCCTGAGGGGCGTGCCCGCACCGGGCGCGCAGGCACGGAAACGGGCCGGGGTGCCTTCCCGTGCACCCCGACCCGTGTCATCCGCTCACCGTCGACGAACGACGGCTCGCGTCAGCGGACGTCCTCGTCGACCCAGTCGAGGGTCTTCGTGACGGCCTTCTTCCAGTTGCGCACGAGGCGCCCCTGCTCGGCCTCGTCCATCGACGGCTCCCAGCGACGGTCCTCCTGCCAGTTCTTGGCGAGGTCGTCGAGGTCGGCCCAGAACCCGACCGCGAGTCCGGCGGCGTAGGCGGCGCCGAGCGCGGTCGTCTCGGCGACGACCGGGCGCACGACGGGCACGCCGAGGATGTCGGCCTGGAACTGCAGCAGCGTGTCGTTGGCCGTCGCACCGCCGTCGACGCGGAGTTCCGTGAGGTCGATCCCCGCATCGGCGTTCACGGCTTCCACCACGTCGCGCGTCTGGAACGCGATCGCCTCGAGTGCCGCCCGCGCGATGTGCCCCTTGTTCACGTAGCGGGTCAGGCCCACGAGCGCACCGCGCGCGTCCGGACGCCAGTACGGGGCGAAGAGCCCCGAGAAGGCGGGCACGAAGTACGCGCCGCCGTTGTCCTCGACCGACTTCGCCAGCTCCTCGACCTCGGCGGCCGACGAGATGAGGCCGAGGTTGTCGCGCAGCCACTGCACGAGCGACCCGGTCACCGCGATCGAGCCCTCGAGGGCGTAGTGAACGGGCTCGTCGCCGAGCTTGTAGCCGACGGTCGTGAGCAGCCCGTTCTTCGAGTGGACGATCTCCTCGCCCGTGTTGAAGATCAGGAAGTTGCCCGTGCCGTAGGTGTTCTTCGCCTCGCCGGCCGCGAAGGCCGCCTGGCCGAAGGTGGCGGCCTGCTGGTCGCCGAGGATGCCCGCGATGGGCGTCTCGCGGAGCAGGCTCGACGACTCGACCGTGCCGTAGACCTCGGAGGAGGACTTGATCTCGGGGAGCATGGAGCGGGGCACGCCGAAGATCCCGAGGATCTCGTCGTCCCACTGCAGGGTCTCGAGGTCCATGAAGAGGGTTCGGCTCGCGTTGGTGACATCCGTCGCGTGCACGCCGCCGTCGACGCCGCCGGTGAGGTTCCACAGCACCCACGTGTCGGTCGTGCCGAAGATCAGGTCGCCGGCCTCGGCCTTCTCGCGCGCACCGGGCACGTTCTCCAGGATCCACACGATCTTGGTGCCCGAGAAGTAGGTCGCGAGCGGCAGGCCGACCTTGGCCTTGAAGCGCTCGACCCCGCCGTCGGCCGCGAGGCGGTCGACGATGTCCTGCGTGCGGGTGTCCTGCCAGACGATCGCGTTGTAGACGGGCTCACCGGTCGTGCGGTCCCAGACCACGGCGGTCTCGCGCTGGTTGGTGATGCCGACCGCGGCGATGTCGTGGCGGGTGAGGTCGGCCTTGCCGAGCGCCTGGCCGATCACCTCGCGGGTGTTCTTCCAGATCTCCCTCGGGTCGTGCTCGACCCAGCCGGCCTTCGGGAAGATCTGCTCGTGCTCGAGCTGCCCGGTCGAGACGATCGAGCCGTGCTTGTCGAAGATGATCGCGCGCGACGAGGTCGTGCCCTGGTCGATCGAGAGGACGTAGTCAGCCATCTGAGAACTCCGTTGCGGTCAGTGGGGATGGGGATGTGGTGGGATGCCGGGGCTCAGCCGAGCAGCGGCAGGAGCGGGATCGCGGCGAGGCCGGCGAGCACGCCGCCGATGATCGGGCCCACGACCGGGACCCACGAGTAGGACCAGTCGCTGCCGCCCTTGCCCGAGATGGGGAGCACGGCGTGCGCGATGCGCGGCCCGAGGTCGCGGGCCGGGTTGATCGCGTAGCCGGTGGGGCCACCGAGGGAGGCGCCGATGCCGATGACCAGCAGCGCGACGGGCAGTGCACCGAGCGCGGCCAGGCCGGATCCGTCGCCGTTGCGACCGAAGCCGATCACGACGAACACGAGCACGAAGGTGCCGATGATCTCGGTCACGAGGTTCCAGCCGTACGAGCGGATGGCGGGGCCGGTCGAGAACACGGCCAGCTTGGTCGCGCCCTCCGGCTCGGCGTCGAAGTGCTGCTTGTAGCCGAGCCACACGACGACCGCGCCGAGGAAGGCGCCGATGAGCTGCGCACCGATGTAGGTGAGCACCGAGAGGGCGTCGACGGGGACGGTGGTGCCCGCGGCCGCGTTGCCGAACTCGGTCGCGCCGTTGGCGACGAGGCCGAGCGTGACGGCGGGGTTCAGGTGCGCCCCCGAGGCGTACGCCACGATGACGCCGGCGAAGACCGCGAGGCCCCAGCCGATGTTGACCATGAGGAATCCGCCGTTGTAGCCCTTGTTCTTCGCCAGGGCGACGTTCGCGACCACGCCGCAGCCGAGCAGCACGAGCATGGCGGTGCCGACGAGTTCCGAGAGGAACAGCACTCCGAGATTGTCCACGTTGACCTTTCTGGGTAGGACCGGACGACCCGGGGGCGGGTCGCCTGGGTGGGCCGCATCGGAGCGGCCCGGATGAAACGTACCCGCGGAATCCGCCGATCACCGGCGGATCCGCGTGCACATCCGTGCAGATTTCAGCGGGCGGCGAGCTCCTCGAGCACGACGCCGTGACGCTCGGCGAGCACGGTCCGCGCGTCGCCGACCTCCGCGGCGCGGGTCGCGGCATCCCAGCCGAGGACGTCGCCGACGACGTCGGCGAGCTCCTCGAGGAGAGGCCGGGTCACGGCGCCGGTGAAGGCCAGGCTCGTGCGCCGCAGCACCACGTCGATGAGGTGCACGACGCGCTCGTTCGCGGCGAGCCAGGCGATCTCCTCGCGGGAGTACCCCGGCGCGTCGGCGAGGGGCGTCTCCGCGGCATCCTCTACGCCCTGGATGATCGCCTCGGCACGCGTGCCGTAGCGCTCGAGCAGCTGCTCGGCCCGCTCTCGGCCGACCCCGTCGCCGTGGCCGACGACCCACACGAGTCGTGCGGCATCCGTCGCCGGGTAGCCGGCGCCGCCGCCGATCGGGAGGCCCTTGGTCGACCGGACGCGGTCGCGCCCGATGAGCTCGAGCACGTCACCCGCGAGGTGCTCGGCGAGCGCGCGGAAGGTGGTCCACTTGCCGCCGACGAGGCTCAGCAGGATCGTGCCCGGTCGCTCGGCGACCTCCGCTCGCTCGATGCGGTAGTCGCGGCTCACGAAGCCGGGCTGGGTGTCGTCGTGGCGCGGAAGCGGCCGCACCCCCGAGAACCGGAACACGATCTGCGAGCGGTCGACGCGGATGCCTGGGAAAACGTGCGCGACGAGGTCGAAGAAGTAGTCGACCTCCTCCTCGGTGCACACCGCCGGCGTCCGCATGTCGTGCTCGAGGTCGGTCGTGCCGACCATCACCCGGCCCTTCAGCGGGTAGATGAGCACGATGCGGCCGTCCTCGTGCTCGAAGAAGATCTCTCGGCCGCCGGTGGCGGCGAGGAGCTCGTCGTTGTCGAGCACGATGTGCGAGCCCTTGGTGCCGCCCATGAAGCGTGTCTCGCGGCCGAGCTGCGCGTTGGTGAGGTCGGTCCACGGGCCCGACGTGTTGACGACGACGTCGGCAGCGAGGTCGAACTCCTCGCCCGTCACGCCGTCCCGCACCCGGACGCCGCTCGCGCCGAGGCCGACGGCCTCGAGGTAGTTCGCGGCACGAGCGTGGTCGCCGGCGGCGAGGCCGTCGTGCAGCACGTCGAGCGCCAGGCGCTCGGGGTCGTGCATGCTCGCGTCGTAGTAGGTCGCGGTGTACTTCAGGCCGGGATTCAGCGCGGGCAGTTCGGCCAGCGACTTCCTCGCACCGAGGAAGCGGTGCCTCGGAACCGATCCGCCGTCGCGCGAGAAGGCGTCGTAGATGGTGAGCCCGGCCTTGATGAGCGCGGCGCCGCGCTCGGTCGGCGTGCCCTGCTTGTGCGTGAGGAAGCGCAGGGGCGCCGACAGGATGCCGGCGAACGTGGAGAAGATCGGCACGGTCGTCTGCAGCGGCTTGACGTAGTGCGGCGCGATGCGGATCAGGCCGTTGCGTTCCTGCACCGACTCCTGCACGAGACGGAACTCGCCGTTCTCGAGGTAGCGGATGCCGCCGTGGATCATGTGGCTCGAGGCGGCGGAGGCGCCCGAGACGAAGTCGTCGCGCTCGACGAGCACGACGTCGACCCCCTGCAGGGCGAGGTCGCGGAAGGCGGCGATGCCGTTGATGCCGCCGCCGATGATCACGACCTCGGCGGTGGGTCGGGCGCGCAGTGCGGAGATCTCCGCACGGATGCCGGGAGCGGGGCGGTTCGTCGTCGGCGACGTGGTGGGCGACATCGCTGTCCTTTCGAGCTGGTCACGCCGGGCTTGCGTGGAGTTCCCGGCTGTGGATGAATACATCGTGGGCATGGATGAACATGCTTGCAAGCCGGATGAACAAACGTGCAGGGAGAGATCGATGGTCGTGACGGATGTCGCGGGGCCGGGTGCGGGAGGCGATCTGCCCACCGGGAAGACGCGGGACGCATTGCGCGCCGCCCACCTGTACTACCTGCAGGACCTCACCATGGACGCCATCGCCAAAGAGCTGCACACCTCGCGTTCCTCGGTGTCGCGCCTGTTGAGCCACGCGCGAGCGACCGGGCTCGTCGAGATCTCGATCCACTCGCCGCTCGACCTGCCGAGCCGGCTGGAGCAGGAGATCCTCGAACGCCACGAGGTCTCCGCGCACGTCGTGCCCGTACCCGACCATGCGAGCGACGTCGACCGACTCGAGCGGGTCGCGCTCTCCGCTGCACGGATTCTCACCCGGTTCATCGACTCGAACCAGACGATCGGGGTCGCGTGGGGCTCCACGATGAGCGCCATGAGCCGCCACCTCGCACCCAAGGCCACGCACAACTCCGAGATCGTGCAGTTGAACGGAGCGGGCAACCTCCGCACCACCGGCATCCTCTACGCCTCCGAGCTGCTCCGTCGCTTCGGCGACGCGTTCGGCGCGCGCGTGCAGCAGTTCCCCGTTCCGGCATTCTTCGACGACCCCGCGACGAAGGAGGCGTTCTGGCGGGAGCGGAGCACGCGGCGCCTCCTCGACCTGCAGGCGTCGATGGACGTCGCGATCTTCGGCATCGGCTCCCCCTTCGCCGAGGTGCCGAGCCACGTCTACCAGGGCGGCTACCTCGAGCGCACCGACTACGAGGCGCTCTCGCGAGACGGCGTCGTCGGCGACGTCGCCACCGTGTTCTACAGGGCGGACGGCTCGACCGACGGCATCGCGCTGAACTCGCGCGCCACGGGCCCCGACTTCGGCATCCTCCGCCGGGCCGCCCGACGGATCTGCGTGGTCTCGGGGCAGGCGAAGCTGCCCGGCCTCACGGGTGCGCTCGCGGCGGGGCTCGTCACCGACCTCATCGTCGACGAGGGCACCGCGCGCCGACTCGTCGAGGGATCGACGACCGGCGGCGGGAGCGACCCGGTCGACTGACTCGCACTGCGATGCGATCGTGATCCCGATCCGGCGAGCGGCAGGGTAGGTTTGCCCTCGCGAGTGCCCTGCCGCGGGCGCGCGAGAGGACCCGATGCACCAGCGCGACACCGTGGACGACACGGCGGCGAACCCGGGCGAGCCGGCCGTGCCCGCACCGGCCGTCGACCGGTCGGCACCCGAGGGCACCGTCGAGTTCGTCACGGTCCCGCCTGCTCCCACCGCGCCTCGCCTGCCCCGACGTGTCGGCGGCCTCGCGGGCGCGGCGATCATCGCGGCATCCGTGGCGGGGTGGGCGATCGGGCACCAGCTCGTCGCGAGCGCCGTCCACGCCGAGGCCTGGCCCGCGTGGGCGGCCGCCGACGCCGCATTCGACGCGGCGGCCGGCGACTACCGCGACACCGCGGAGCGCGCCGAGAGCGCGATCGACCGGGGCGATGCGCTGGTGGGGATCGCGGTCGGCGACCTGGTCGCCGAGGAGGGCCGGGCGACCCTCGAGGCGAGCATCGGCGAGGCGCGGGAGATCCTCGCCGACCGTCCTGCGAGCCCGGGCATCGCCGCACTGGGCGATCCGGGAGCGTTCGCTCCCGCCTGGGAGCGCTACGCCGATCTCGTGAGCATGCTCGACCTCGTCCCGTCGCGCGAGGCGGCCGCGGTGCGGTACGCCGAGGCGCGCGACCGCGTCGCCGAGGGAAGCCTCGCGATCGCCGACGCGGGCGAGGCGCTCATCGCCGGCACCGAGGCGCGCGCCGCGGCAGTGATCGAGGAGTACCCGTCGGCGACCGTCGCCTCGCGCGCGGCAGTCGACGAGGCGATCGCCGCGCTCCGGCAGTCCCCCACGATCTCGTCGGGCGATTCGAGCCGGTTCGCCGACCTCGCCACCGCGGTCGACCGGTTGCGCGCGTCGCACGCGGCCGAGCTCGCGCGACTCGCCGAGCACCCGCTCCGCGGCGAGATCGAGGCGTTCGCGAGGTCCATCTCGTTCGGCGTGCCGTTCGACGTCGAATGGGCGGAGGAGGTCGGCGGCTTCTCCAGCGACGGGTACTACTCCGGGACGGCCGAGTTCTTCGAGGACGTCGACGGCGACGGCTGGGGGCTCATCTCGCTGACCCACAGCATCGAGGACGCCTGGTCGCTCGACGAGAACGCCGAGGCCGTCGTCGTCCACGAGGTGGGCCACCTGCAGGTCCTCCGCGAGGCGTGCGCCACGATCTTCAACGGGCCCGAGTTCTCGGGCGACCACGAGGTCTGGGCGACGGCGTGGGCCATCGGCATGGGCTACGACCTGCCGGGCGCCGGCATCGAGGCGTACGGCCGGCCCAACGACGCGCAGGTCCAGGCCTCGACCGCCTGCCGCTGAACCCCGGGGTCGATCGTCGCGGTCGGGCCGCGGGCGGGGAATATCCGCCGCACTCCCGCGTTGACCTAGAATCGAACACGTAACGTGCTCCGGGGTCGGTGCAAGTCCGAACCGGCGGTGAAAGTCCGCGAGCCGCGAGCGCGTGACCATCCGGTCGCGCGCAGACGGTTGATCCGGTGGGATTCCGGAACCGACGGTGAAAGTCCGGATGGGAGGCAGCACGTGTCGGCGACGCCATGCGCGTGGTCGACCGGTCCGGCGATGCCCGGGCGCCCCGGAGCCTGGAAGGCAGGCGACAGGCGATGACCACGGTCGCGCGTGCGGCGACGGATGCCGCGACGATGCGTCGGGCGCTGGAGCTCGCGGAACGCGGTCCGGCGACGGGCGTGAACCCGCGCGTCGGGTGCGTCATCCTCACCCCCGACGGCGACGTGCTGGCCGAGGGGTGGCATCGCGGCGCGGGCACCGCGCACGCCGAGGTCGACGCGCTGTCGAAGCTCGCCCCCGGCGCCGCACGCGGCGCGACCGCCGTCGTCACGCTCGAACCGTGCAACCACGTCGGCCGCACGGGCCCGTGCGCGCAGGCGCTCGTCGAGGCCGGCGTCGGCCGCGTCGTGTACGCCGTCGACGACCCGGGCCGGCACTCAGCGGGCGGCGCCCGAACGCTCGAGCGGGCGGGCATCGACGTCTCCCGCGGCGTGCTCGCCGACGAGGTCGAGGCGTTCCTCGAGGACTGGCTCTTCGCGACCCGCGAACGCCGCCCGCGCGTCACGCTGAAGTGGGCGTCGAGCCTCGACGGCCGCGTCGCCGCCGCCGACGGCACGAGCCGCTGGATCACCGGCCCCGAGGCGCGGGCCGACGTGCACCGGCGCCGTGCCGCCGCCGACGCGATCGCGGTCGGCACGGGGACCGTGCTCGCCGACGATCCCGCGCTCACGGCACGCGACGACGACGGTGCGCTGCTCGACGACCAGCCGATCCCGGTCGTGTTCGGGCGCCGCCCGATCCCCGCCGACGCGGCCGTGCTGCGGCATCCGCTCGAGCCGATCACGCTGTCGGGCGCCGATCTCGCCGACGACCTCGAGCAGCTGCAGCGACGCGGCATCCGCTCGCTCTTCGTCGAGGGCGGGCCCACGCTCGCGAGCGCCTTCCTCGAAGCCGGCCTCGCCGACGAGCTCCTCGTCTACGTCGCGCCCGCCGTCATCGGCGGTCCGCTCACCGCCATCGGCGACATCGGCGTCGGCACGATCGGCGATGCGCCGCGCTTCCACTTCACCGACCTCGTGCGACTCGGCGACGACCTCCTGGTCGTCGTCCGGCCGGGCACGGCACCCCCAGAGACCACCACCCGAGAGAGGGTCTGACATGTTCACCGGAATCATCGAGGAGCTCGGCGAGATCACGCGCGTCGAGCCGGCGGCCGACGTCATGCGCGTGACGGTCCGCGGCCCGAAGGTCGTCGAGGGCGTCCGCCACGGCGACTCGATCGCGGTCTCGGGCGTCTGCCTCACGGTCGTCGAGGCCGACGCCGAGACCTTCACGGCCGACGTCATGGCCCAGACGCTCGCGATGTCGACGCTCGACGGCGTCGAGGTCGGCCGTCCGGTCAACCTCGAGCGCGCAGCGCTCGTCGGCGACCGACTCGGCGGGCACATCGTGCAGGGGCACGTCGACGGCACCGCGGAGGTGCTCCAGGTCACGCCCGGCGAGGCGTGGAGCGTCGTCCGGTTCTCGCTGCCCGCGGCGCTCGCCGCCCTCGTGGTCGACAAGGGATCGATCGCCGTCGACGGCGTCTCGCTCACGGTGAGCGGTCTCGGCGACGAGCCGGAGGGCTCGTGGTTCGAGGTCTCGCTCATCCCTGAGACCCTCGCCGCCACGACGCTCGGCGCCCTCGGGCCCGGCGACCGGGTGAACCTCGAGACCGACGTGCTCGCTCGTCACGTGCAGCGGATGCTGCGCCTGGACGCGCACCGCGCCCTGCCGTCCTCGCTCGCCGAGCCCGGCGAGTCCGGTTGGGGATTCCGCGCGGACGACCCCGCCTCCTCGACGATCGGGGGCGACCGATGAGCCTCGCCACGATCCCCGAGGTGCTCGACGCACTCCGCGCCGGCAAGCCCGTCATCGTGGCCGACGACGAGGCACGCGAGAACGAGGGCGACGCGATCATGGCCGCCGAGTTCGCGACGCGCGAGTGGATCGCGTGGATGGTGCGCAACACCAGCGGCTACCTCTGCGCGCCCATGCCGAACTCGATCGCCGACCGCCTCGGACTGCCGCTGATGGTCGAGCGCAACGAGGACGCGCGGGGAACCGCGTACACCGTCTCGGTCGACGCGGCCGACCGCACCTCGACCGGCATCTCGGCGTCCGACCGGGCGCACACGCTGCGTGTGCTCGCCGACCCCGACTCGACCCCCGACACGCTGATCCGCCCGGGTCACATCCTGCCGCTCCGCGCGGTGGACGGCGGCGTGCGCGAACGCGCGGGCCACACCGAGGCCGCCGTCGACCTCATGCGCCTCGCCGGACTCTCCCCGGTCGGCGTGATCGGCGAGCTCGTCGCCGACGACGGCGAGATGATGCGCCTGCCCGGCCTCATCGAACTCGGCGAGCGGGAGGGGCTGCCGGTGACCACCGTGGCGGCGCTCGTCGACTGGCTCCGCGACCGCCACAGCGGCCAGGACCTCGCGGCGGGCGAGACGCCCGTGGCCATCGACGAGTCGCCCCGGGTGCAGTTCGAGGTCGAGACGAACCTCCCGACGATGCACGGCACGTTCCGCGTCCGCGCCTACCGCGACCGGAACACGGGGGCCGACCACCTCGCGATCATCGCGGGCGATCCCTCGGCCGATCCGGCGGGGGCGATCACCCGGGTGCACTCGGAGTGCCTGACGGGCGAGGCGATCGGCTCGCTGAAGTGCGAGTGCGGGCCGCAGCTCGACGCGGCGCTCTCCACGATCGCGGACCGCGGCGGCGTCGTCGTCTACCTCCGAGGCCACGAGGGCCGCGGGATCGGGCTCATCAACAAGCTTCGGGCCTACCGACTGCAGGAGGGGGGCCTCGACACGCTCGACGCCAACGTGGCGCTCGGCCTGCCGATCGACGCACGCGACTACACCGCGGCGAGCGCGATCCTCGCCGACCTCGGCGTCGAGCAGGTTCGACTGCTCACCAACAACCCCGAGAAGGTGCACCAGCTCGAGGCCCACGGCATCCGGATCGCCGACCGGCTCCCCCTCGTGGTGGGCGTCGGCGCCGTGAACGCCGGCTACCTCGAGACCAAGCGCACCCGCATGGGACACGCCATCGACGACCGTCAGCTGACCGAGGCTGCGGCGGACGAACTGCTGAAGGGACACGCATCATGAGTGGAGCCGGATCACCTGAACTCGACGTCGACGGCGAGGGCCTCAACGTCGTGATCGTCGCCGGGAGCTGGCACGACGAGATCTCCGACGGCCTCATCGCCGGCGCGACGCGCGCGCTGGAGGCGGCGGGCGCGTCGTTCGAGCTGGTGCGGGTGCCGGGCAGCTTCGAGCTCCCCGTCGTCTCGAAGGCCGCCCTCGAGGCGGGCGCCGACGCGGTCGTCGCACTCGGCGTCATCATCCGCGGCGGCACGCCGCACTTCGAGTACGTCTCGTCGGCCGCGACCGACGGGCTGACCCGCGTCGCGCTCGACACGGGCAAGCCCGTCGGCTTCGGCGTGCTCACCCTCGACGACGAGCAGCAGGGCCTCGACCGGGCCGGGTTGCCGGGCTCGAAGGAGGACAAGGGCCGCGAGGCGGCCGAGGCCGCGATCGCGACGGCGAACACGCTGCGCGCGATCCGCGGCTGAGCGGGGCGCCTTCGTCGAGTGCGCCGTCCGCGTCGGACGGTGTCAGCCCGGGCGGAGGCTCACGCCCGCATACGCGGCCGTCGGCGCCGCCTCGCACCGATCCATCCGGTCACCCGCCCCCACGTCCACCAGGCGGCGAGCCCGAGGGCGAACGAGGCGACGATCGCGAGCGGCGGCGACCACTCCTCGATGGGCGGGTACACCTGCCAATGGGTCAGGTAGACGAACATCGAGGCGGATGCCACGGTCCCGACGGCGCCGGCGAGCACGGCGGGCACGGGCAGGCTCGTCACCCAGATGAGCAGGCCGAGCCCGACGACGACGATCCCCTCGCGCACGGGGTCGCCGAAGAAGCCGGGCACCGTCGCCAGGACGATCGCGCTCGCGGCCGCCTTGCGCGGCATCGTGGTCGACCGGGCGACGACCCAGCCGAGCGCGATCAGCCAGGCGATGGCGGGCAGTGCGTAGCGGAGCGGCGACGACGGGGTGATCCCCCCGGAGACGACGTAGCGCACGACCAGCGCGACGCCGAGGACGGCCAGCGCGAAGGCGAACGGGTGTCGCCGTTCGAGCCTCGTGACACCGGGGATCGCGAAGAGCGCGGCCAGGCCGACGATCGACCACACGAGCGTCTCGAGGAACCAGAACTGCCACTGCTCGCTCCAGGCGGTCGCGCCCGGCAC
Source organism: Agromyces excoecariae (assembly GCF_051715505.1). NCBI lineage: Bacteria > Bacillati > Actinomycetota > Actinomycetes > Micrococcales > Microbacteriaceae > Agromyces > Agromyces excoecariae. Next base: position 216,882 of record NZ_JBPSLA010000011.1, read on the forward strand.
GAGCCAGTTCGACAGCAGCACGGTCGCGGGGTCGTACGTGCGGGCGATCAGTGCGACGCCCCCGATCCAGAGCACCGCGGGCACGGCGATGAGCGTCGCGCTGCGGAGCAGGCCGCGCACGCGTCGGCGGCGCTCGGGGCGTTCGTCGTCGAGCCCCGCGGCGGAGCCGCTGAACCGGAATCGTGCGAGGTTGAAACCGGCCACGGCGAGCAGCAGGTGCGCGCCGCCCTTCAGCTGCACGACGTCCGCGTGCGTCGCGACGATGAGGGTGATCGCGACCGCGCGCAGGACGACGGAGGTCTCGAGCCGCGCGATGCGGCGCCGCCGGGCGCCCGCCGCGACGCCCGACGCGTCGGGCGCCCGCGTCACGGGGTCGTCCAGCGGCGCCGGGGTGTCGACGTCGGGCTCGGACTCCACCGGCGGCACCGGTGCGGCGAACGAGCGGATGCTTCGGCTCGGCCAGTCCGCGGGCAGCGCGCCGATCCGCTCCTCGAGGCGCAGTGCGAGTTCGACGTAGTTCAGGGAGTCGCCGTCGAGCGAGGCGAAGGTGTCGTCCTCCGTGGCATCGGGCCGGCCGAGGAGCTCGGCGTACAGGTTGCGGAGCTCTGCGGCCGTGGGGGCCGGTGGCGCGATACGGGCGTCGGCCGGTGGCGACGGCGGGGCGGCCGGGGCATCCGTCGCCCGGAGCAGGGCCGCGTGCGCGCGGAGCGCCGCGTGGTCGGGCTTGCCGTTCGCGGTGCGCGGGAACTCGGCGAGCGCGTGCACGTCGAATGCGTGCGCGGGCAGGCCCGTGTGCCGGATCACCGCGTCGCGCGCGGCGTCGACGAAGCGGTCGTGGCGCACGAACGCGACCAGCCGCTCGTCCACGGCGACGCTGCGCGCCTCGAGGCCGTCGGCGGCGAGCAGCCGCTCGACCCGGTCGAGGTCGAGGCGCAGGCCGAAGCTCTTCACGAACCGGCTGAGGCGTCCGGTGATCTCGAGGAGGCCGTCCGACCGGCGGCGGGCCAGGTCGCCCGTCCGGAGCTCGGAGACCTCGGGGCCGCGGGCGAGGTCGGCCGGCGACTCGGCGTAGCCCATCATCACGTTGGGTCCGGAGTAGACGAGTTCCCCCTCGCCGGCGGCTGCCCCGGGCACGGAGTCGTCGATGCGGAACGAGCCGCCCGGGATCGGCACGCCGATCGCGCCCGCGGCGGACTCGGCGAGCGCGGGCGGCAGGTACGCCATGCGGGCGGTCGCTTCGGTCTGGCCGTACATGACGTAGAGGTCGAAGCCGCGCTCGCGTCCGAGGCGGGCGAGGGCGCGGACGCGGTCGGGCGCGAGGCGCCCACCGGCCTGGGTGACGTACCTGAGGTCGGGCAGGTCGCGCCGCGCGAAGTCGGTGGTCTCGAGCAGGTCGTACGTGTACGGGACGCCCGCGAACGAGCTCGCGCCGAGGTTCGCGAACTCGTCCCAGAACGCCGGCTCGACGATCGAGCGGTCGGTGAGGAGCAGGCTTCCACCCGCGACGAGGTGGCTGTTCACGACGGACAGGCCGTAGCAGTAGCCGAGCGGCAGCGTGGTCGCGGCACGGTCGTCGGGCGTCAAGGAGAGGTAGTCGGCGATGCTCCGCGCGTTCGCGGTCACGTTGGTGCGCGAGAGTCGCACGAGTTTCGGCGAGCCCGTCGAGCCCGACGTGCTGGCGAGCAGGGCGAGCTCGGGATGGAGCGCGCGCGGCGGCCGGCCGGAGGCATCCGCCAGCTCGAACCCGCGCTCGTCGGCGCGGACGACGACATCCGGCGCGTACCGGCCGACGAGTGCGTCGAGGGCCGCACCGTCGATGCCGGCGGGCAGGAGCAGTACGGGGTGACCGCCCGCGAGCGCGGCCAGGTAGGTGACGACGGCCTCCACCGTGTTGCCGCCCGACAGGAAGACGAGCCGACGACCGTCGCCGAGCGCACTTCGGCGGTCGTCGACCCGGTCGCGCAGCTCGCCGTAGTCGACCCGGGCCGCGGGCGCCACGAGCGCCGGGTCGCCGGGGTCGCCGCCGAGCAGGTCGAGCGCGGGCTCGGTCCTGGTCAGCAGCATGGGCATGTCACCTGTCCGGTCGGGAGGGGAGGCATCCGCCGGCTCGGCGGAAAGGTAAGGCTTACCTTACGCGACACGCACGAGCCCTCGAAATCCGCGACGGACCATGACGACCGAGTGCGCGGCATGCATGCCGACCGCCGGCCGGCACCGCTGCCTCCGCACGACCCCCTTCTCGGCGCCGGGAGCGCGGCGTAGCATTCGGCTCGAGAGGGTCGCCGGGCCGCAACGCCGGCAGCACCGACACCCGGCGCCTCGGAGACGGCGGGGTGCGGGATGAACATGACGATGGACATGATGAAGGGCGCCATGTCGGCGTCGGACATGCCCATGAAGGACATGGACATGTCGATGATGGAGGAGTGCATGGAGGCCCTCTCCGCGTGCATGCAGGCGTGCATCATGTGCGCCGACGCCGATGCGGGCGAGGGCATGGGGCGGTGCGCCGCGATGTGCGCGAACTGCGCCGACGTGTGCGACACCATGATGCGGATGATGCTCCGGACGAGCGGCTACGACACGCAGGTCATGATGTCGATGATGGAGTCCTGCATCGCCATGTGCCGTGCGTGCTCCGCCGAGTGCATGATGCACGCCGAGATGAGCGAGCACTGCCGCATGTGCGCCATGGCCTGCGACCAGGCGGTCATGGCCATGGAGAAGATGATGGGCGCGATGAGGGGGATGATGCCGGCGAGCTGACGCGCTCGGTCACGTCGACGCGGCCCGCGGGGTCGCGTCGAGCGCGCCGGGCGGCGGAGCCGCGCGCGTCAGACGGCGGCGACGCTGTAGCGGTCGTCGCCGCGCGCGAGCACCCCGTAGACCGGGTGGAGCGCGACCGGGTCGCCCGCCGCGAGACGCCCGGCGAGCGCGCCGTGGTTCCACACCCGGTGGGCGCCGCCGTCGAGGTCGATGAGCTCGACGAACCCGTCGGGCGCCGTCGCGACGACGACCGCGTCGGTCCATCGGCTCGCGACGATCCGCGAGAGCCGATCCTGCATCGGGTGCAGCCCGTGGCCCGGTCGGTCGCTCGAGCAGGCCTCGCCCTCGACGCAGCCGCGCATGCCCATCGCGAGGCCCGTGCGGGACTCGGCGGCGGCGTGCGGATTCTGCGGCGACATGGGGTGCTCCTGTGTTGGTCGGTCGGTCCGTCGGTCGGTTTCGTGGAGGCGACGATACGCCGGGGCGTGACGGATGTCGCGGGGTGCCGTCACACGTCGACACACGCGACCCGACGCCCGGCGGCGGACCCCTGCCGCGCACCTCACGCCGCCCCCGACGGCCGCATACGATGAGGCCCATGCAGCCCGACCGCTCCCCCGCCCTGCGCGTCGCCGACCGCGTCCGCGATGCCGTCGACGCCGGGCGGCCGGTGCTCGCCCTGGAGTCGACGATCCTGACGCACGGGCTGCCGAGCCCGCGGAACCTCGAGGTCGGACTCGCGACCGAGGCGCTCGTGCGCGATGCCGGAGTCGAACCCGCGACGATCGGCGTCGTCGGCGGCACGGCGGTGGTCGGTCTCGACGCACACGAGATCGAGCGCCTCTGCACGGCGGAGGACGTGGTCAAGGCGAGCACGCGCGACCTTCCGGTCGCGCGGGCTGCGGGCCTCGACGCGGGCACGACGGTCGCGGCCACGGCGTGGCTGGCCCACCGCGCCGGCATCCGGGTGTTCTCGACGGGCGGTCTCGGCGGCGTGCACCGCGGCGCGAGCGACACGTTCGACGAGTCGACCGACCTGCCCGCGCTCGCCGGGACGCCCCTCCTGGTCGTGAGCGCCGGAGTGAAGTCGATCCTCGACGTGGGTGCGACGCTCGAACGCCTCGAGACGCTCGGCATCACGGTGGTCGGCTACCGCACGGACCGCTTCCCCGGCTTCTACGTCGCCGACTCGGGGTTCCCCGTGCCGGCACGGGTCGAATCCGCGGCGGAGGCGGCGGCGGTCGCGCGCGGCCGCGACGAGCTCGGCCTGACCTCGGCGGTGCTCGTCGCCAACCCGGTCGCCGAGGCCGACCAGCTGGACCCCGACGTGCACACGCGCGTGCTCGCCGAGGCGCTGGCGGCAGCGGATGCCGCCGGCGTCACCGGTCACGACACGACGCCGTTCCTGCTCGACCACGTGCAACGCGCGACGGGCGGCGCCAGCCTCGAGGCGAACCTCGCGGTGTACCGCGGCAACGCCCGGCTCGGTGCGGAGATCGCGCGTGAGCTCGCGGGCTGAGCCTGGGCGACGCGAGGCGTCGTCCCGCGCCTCGGCGACCGGCGCCCCCGCGCCCGGCATCCTCGTCGTCGTCGGCGACCTGCTCGAGGACATCGTGGTCTGGGCGACCGAGCCCATCCGCGCCGCGACGGACTCCGCGGCGCAGGTGTTCCGCTCGCGCGGCGGCAGCGCCGCGAACGTCGCCGCGCACGCGGCGGGCCACACGCCGACGCGATTCGTCGGCCGGGTCGGCGACGACGGCGCGGGTGCCGCGCTCGTGTCCGCCCTCGCCGCGAGCGGCGTGGACGTGCGCGTCCAGCGCGCGGGCCGCACGGGGGCCGTCGTCCTCGTCGTCGCACCCGACGGCGAGCGCACGATGTTCCCCGATCGCGCGGCGGCGGCCGAGCTCTCTGACGTCGACGCCGCGTGGCTCGACGACGTCGCCTGGCTCCACGTTCCGAGCTACGGCTTCGAGCACGAGCCCATGCGCACCGAGGTGCGCCGGCTGATCGCGCTCGCCCGCGGGCGCGGCGCGGGCATCTCGATCGACGCGTCGTCGACCGGGCTCCTCGAGGGCCTCGGCGTCGAACGCGCGCTCGGCTGGTTCGCCGGGCTGCGGCCCGACGTGCTGTTCGCGAACGCGACCGAGGCCGAACTGCTGGGCATCGCCGGTGGTGGCGAGGTCGCGGCATCCGTCGCCCGCCGGCTCGTGGTGAAGCACGGGCCGCGCCCGACGGAGGTGTTCGACGGGGGTGAGCGGACCGCGCGGGTGCCGGTGCCGCCGGTCGGCGCGGTCCGCGACCTCACCGGTGCGGGCGACGCGTTCGCCGCCGGGTACCTCGCGGCCGCGATCGGCGGGGCGGATGCCACGGCCTCGTGCGTCGCCGGGCACGCGGTCGCGGCATCCGTCATCGCCTCGCCCGGCGGTGATGTCAACTGAAGTTGACGTATCGTCCGACTGTCAACTATGGTTGACGGCATGGACGACGGCACCCTGAGGACCGCGATCGCCGCAGCGGACGGCGACGACCCCTACCGGGCGCTCCGACGCATCCGCGCGGCGCGCATCGAGCTCAACCGCGACCTCGATCGCGCCGAGGCCGCGGCCGTCCGTCGTGCCCGCGCGGCCGGATCGAGCTGGCAGCTCATCGCGCTCGCGCTCGAGGTGAGCCGGCAGGCTGTCCACAAGAAGTACGGCCGGGCCTGAGGCTCCCAGCCTCGCGACGTATGCTGCAATGCGGCCCGCGATCCCCTGACGACGGATGCCGCCGCCGCGCGCCCCGAAGGAAGACCTCATGAGCGACACCGAGACCACACCGGGCACCCGAGCGGCCGCCCGCGCCGCCGAACGCGCCGCAGAGCGCGCCGCCCGCACCGGCAGCATCCCGCTCGTCGGCCGCCGCGACACCGCCGGCCGACGGCCCACCCGCGATGCCGGGTCGGGCTCGACGAGCGGCGGTGCGACCGTCGCCGATTCAGAGCGACCGCCGCGCCGCAGTCCCTTCGGGCGCCGCGGCGAGACCCCGCCCGGCCCGAGGGCGACGTTCCGTCAACTGCTGCCGTTCATCTTCGAGCACCGACCCGTGCTCGTCCTCGTCGCGGTGCTCTCGATCATCGGCGCGATCGCGAGCCTCGCGCAGCCGCTGCTCGTCGGCCGCGTGATCACGATCGTCGAGGCCGGCGATCCGCTCGACGGCATCGTCTGGCTGCTCGTCGCGCTCGTCGTCGTCAGCGCGATCATCACGGGCTACCAGCACTACCTGCTGCAGCGCACCGGCGAGGGCGTCGTGCTCTCGAGCCGGCGCCGCCTGATCGCGAAGATCCTGCACCTGCCGATCGCCGAGTTCGACACGCGTCGCACCGGCGACCTCGTCTCCCGGGTCGGCAGCGACACCACCATGCTCCGCGCCGTGCTCACGCAGGGCCTCGTCGAGGCGGTCGGCGGGGCGGTCACGTTCATCGGCGCGCTCATCGCCATGCTCGTCATCGACGCCGCGCTCCTCGGCCTGACCGTGCTCGTCATCGCGATCGCGATCACGACCGTCACCCTCCTCTCCGCGCGCGTGCGCGAGGCGTCGCACGCCGCCCAGGCGAAGGTCGGCGACGTCGCGGCATCCGTCGAGCGGGCCATCACCTCGGTGCGCACGATCCGCGCCGCGGGTGCGACCGAGCGCGAGGTGCGCGACGTCGAGGTCGAGGCCGAGGGTGCATGGGAGATGGGCGTCAAGGTGGCGCGGGTCTCGGCCCTCATCGTCCCGATCGCCGGCATCGCGATGCAGGTCTCGTTCCTGGTGGTGCTCGGCGTCGGCGGCTTCCGCGTCGCGTCGGGCGCGATCACGATCGCCGACCTCGTCGCCTTCATCCTCTTCCTCTTCATGATGATCCTGCCGCTCGGCCAAGCGTTCGGCGCGATCACGTCGGTCAACCAGGCGCTCGGCGCCCTAGGGCGCATCCAGGAGATCCTCGACCTGCCCGACGAGGACGCGCACGATCGGCAGCTCGCCGCCCGCGCCGTCATGGTCGGACCGGCGAACGAGGGCCTGCTGCCCGGTGCCGCGGCCGTCGAGTTCGACGACGTCCACTTCGCCTACGCGCTCACGCGTCCGTCCGATCCGGCCGATCCCGGCAACGACTCGCCCGACGAGCACCTGCCCGAGCCCGACGTGACCGATCGGCAGCCGGTGCTGCGCGGCGTCTCGTTCCAGGTGCCGCGCGGGCAGCGGATCGCCCTCGTCGGTCCCTCGGGAGCCGGCAAGTCCACCATCCTCGCGCTCATCGAGCGCTTCTACGACCCGAGCGTCGGCACCGTCCGCCTCGGCGGCCTCGACCTCAGGTCGCTCGATCGCACCGAGCTCCGCGCACAGATCGGCTACGTCGAACAGGACGCGCCCGTGCTCGCCGGCACGATCCGCGACAACCTCAAGCTCGGCAGCCCGGATGCGACCGATGCCGAGTGCGTCCACGTGCTGCAGGCCGTCAACCTCCGCTCGGTGCTCGACCGCGACCCGGCCGGGCTCGACGCGCAGGTCGGCGAGAACGGCATCATGCTCTCCGGCGGTGAGCGCCAGCGCCTCGCGATCGCGCGGGCACTGCTCGCCGCACCGCCGATCCTGCTGCTCGACGAGTCGACATCCTCGCTCGACGGCGTCAACGAGCGCATGATGCGCGAGGCGATCGACGCGGTCGCGGCGGGGCGCACGCTCATCGTCATCGCGCACCGGCTCTCCACCGTCGTCGACTCCGACCGGATCGTCGTCGTGGAAGAGGGCCGGGTCATCGGCGAGGGCACCCACCAGGAGCTCGTCGAGACGGTGCCCCTCTACCGCGAGCTCGCCGAGCACCAGCTGCTCGTCTGAGCCGCGTCGCCGCGGCGCAGGGTCGCCTCGCCGGCCCGGCCGCGGGGTTCGCACCACCCCGGATTCAGGGTTCTCCCCCACCCCGACCCGGGGCCTGCGCGGATGCCGCGCGCCTCGGAGCCTTCGTACCGTGTCCTCATCGCGTTTCCGGCGCGCCCGCGCCATCCACCCCGGAGGACCATCATGACCTTGCTCGACGCTCCCAGGACCGCGGCCCGCGGCGCGACCACCGTGCGCGACCTCGCCGCGGTGCTCTCCGCTCCCGCGACGGCCGACGACGAGGCGCCCGCCTCGCCCGGGCCCACCTTCGACGCCCTCCGCGCCCGACTGCAGACGTGGCTCCGCGAGTGGGACACCCAGCGCCTGCCCGCGTTCGAGCAGGCCCGCTCGGTCGCCCCCGCCGGCAATCGCCCGACCTCGCTCCGCGCCGCGCCAACGCGCACGGACGGTGCCGTGCGCATCACCGCGAGCCTCTACGACCCGCCGAGCCGTGGCGGCGAGCCGCTCGCCTGGACCCGCAACTGGGTCACCGCGGTCGTGCTGCCGACCGCGCCCGTCGACGGCCGGGTGTTCTACCGCTTCCGCGTCGGCAGCCGGCTCGTGCTCGACGGCCGTGCCGAGACTGCGCTGGTCTCGACCAGCGTGCACGTCGGCGTCGTTCCGGACGCAGCGGCCGGCAGCCCCTTCGACGTGCCGGGCTTCGCCACGCCGACGCTGCGCCCGCTCGTCGGCGTCGGTGCGCGCGAGGACGTCGATGCACAGGCCGAGCAGGACATCGAGGGCTCGATCGCGGTGCGCGCCGGCGATTCGCCCGTGATCGGCATCGTCGTCGGCGCCGACATCGTGTTCCGCGACGGTTGGATGCGGGTGCACGAGGGTTCGGGCCTCTGGGTCGGAGCCGCCGACCGCGGCCCGACCGGCTCGGTCGAGGTGCGCTTCGCACCGGACGCCCTACTCGACCTCTTCGGCGACGCCGGCATCTGAAGCCCGCCACGCGTCCCATGCGGCGTAGCCTCGCCGCATGGGACGCTTCGCCGTGGTGCTGCCGATCGAACCGCTCGCGGCGGGCGACTCGTTCCCGGTCTCGTCGTGGCCGCTGCACGTCACGGTCGTGGAGCCGTTCGAGACCCGGCACGACGCCGCTTGGGTCGCCGAGCTCATGGCACCGGTGCTGCACGGCCGGCGATCGATCGAGGTCACGGCGTTCGACCGCGCGATGTTCGGCCGGCGCCACGACGTGCCCGTGTCGCTCGTCCGCGACGACGGGCCCCTCGGCGCGATGCGCACGCGCCTGCTCGATGCGCTCCGCGACGCCGACGTCGACGTGGCGCGAGCGCGCTTCGACTACCGGCCCCACGTGACGGACACGGCGCGGGGCTCGATGCCGGCCGGTCGCACCGCGCGGCTCGTCCAGGCGGTGCTCGTCGACCTGCGTCCGCCGGAAGGTCGCGCGATGCGCACCGTCGCCGCGGCCTGGCCGCTCGGCACCTGACGTCAGCGAGCCGACTGCCTCAGTGAGGCCCGCCGTGTTCCCACTCGCGGATCTCGGGGTCGTCGCGTCGCCGCTGCGCGTCCGCGTCGTCCCAGAGGTCCGGTCCCTCGGTGCCGGCCGAGCGGTCGCGACGGATGCGCGACGCGAGCACGAATCCGAGGGCGACCAGGACCACGACGATCCCGATCACGATCCACACCCACTCCATGACCGCACGCTACTCCGGCCGTCGGTGCCCGACAACGTCGGAGCGGACACCCGGACCGGGCGACGATCAGTCGCGTGCGGTGACGCTCGGCAGACGCGACGGATCGTCCTCCACGGTGCCGGTCTGCGCCTTCTGCCAGGGCCAGCGGCCGGAGATCTCGACCTCCAGCGACCAGCTGAGGAAGGTCCGGATGAGCACGATGAGCGCGAGGACCGTGACCGACTCGATCGTGGGCGTGACGGCGACCGTGCGGATGATGTCCGCCGCCACGAGCAGCTCCAGTCCGATGAGGATGCCGCGGCCGAGGACGCGACGGAACCGCGTGTAGACCGGCCCGAGGTTCCGGATGCGCCGGATCGCGGCATCCGCCATGGCGACGAGCACGCCGACGACGATCGCGACGACGCCGAGGACGTCGATGACCTCGCCCACCTGCGTGATGACCGGCCCGAGCTCCATGGTCCCTCCGCGGCCACGGTAGCCCGACGCGCCGCCACTGCCGCGGAGGCACGGGGCGTGGCGCGCGCTGTCATCCGAGCCGGCCCGACCGGAACGGCGACCACCGACCACCGCGGCGGACCCCGTCGACCTCGGCTGGACCCCGGTCGGTCGGCCCTGGGGCGGCCGAGGATGCGGCGACGGATGCCGCGGGGGCGGCCGCCCGAGCCAGTCCACTCCCCCCCGCGGGCTACGTCGCCTACCCGCCGGATGCCGCGGGCGTGACGCGCCTTCCCGTGCACGTCGCGCCCGCGGCATCCGTCGCCTCCGCGCGCCCCCACGCGCGTGTGCGCCGGTCGTCGCCCACCCCTGAGCGACGACCGGCGGCTCGCCCGCTACGACGCCTGCTGCTGCAGGTGGTAGCGGAGGCTGGAGAGCTCGGCGCGAAGTGCAGCGGGCACCCGGTCGCCGAACTGGCTGAAGTACTCCTCGGTCAGGTCGCACTCGGCGAGCCAGGTCGTCGGGTCGACCTCGAAGAGCTGCTCGAGCGCGTCGTCGGAGATCTCGATGCCGTCGAGGTCGAGCGACCCCTCGGCCGGCAGGTTGCCGATCGGCGTCTCCTCGGCCTCGGCGGTGCCCTCGATGCGGCCGACGACCCACTCGATCACGCGCGAGTTCTCGCCGAAGCCAGGCCAGAGGAACTTCCCGTCATGCCCCTTGCGGAACCAGTTGACCTGGAAGATCTTCGGCGCGTTCGTGCCGAGCACGCGGCCCATCTTGACCCAGTGGCCCCAGTAGTCGGCCATGTTGTAGCCGCAGAACGGGAGCATGGCGAACGGGTCGCGGCGGAGTTCCCCGACGGTGCCCTCGGCCGCCGCGGTCTGCTCCGACGAGATCGTGGCGCCCATGAACACGCCGTGCTTCCATGAACGGGCCTCGGCCACGAGCGGGACGTTCGTCGCGCGGCGACCGCCGAACAGGATCGCGTCGATCGGCACGCCGTCGTGGGCGTCCCAGTCGTCGGAGATCTGCGGGCACTGCGCGGCCGCGACCGTGAAGCGCGAGTTCGGGTGCGCCGCCGGTCGGCCGGACGCCGGCGTCCAGTCGTTGCCCTGCCAGTCGGTGAGCTCCTCCGGCACGGTGTCGGTCAGCCCCTCCCACCAGACGTCGCCGTCGGGGCGGAGCGCGACGTTGGTGAAGATCGTGTTGCCCCAGAGCGTCTGCACGGCGGTCGGGTTCGTCGTCTCACCGGTGCCGGGGGCGACGCCGAAGAAGCCGGCCTCCGGGTTGATCGCGTACAGGCGTCCGTCCTCGCCTGGGCGCATCCAGGCGATGTCGTCGCCGATCGTCTCGACCTTCCAGCCGGGGATCGTCGGGCGCAGCATGGCGAGGTTCGTCTTGCCGCACGCCGACGGGAACGCGGCGGCGATGTGGTACGCCTTGCCCTCGGGCGAGGTGACCTTGATGAGCAGCATGTGCTCGGCGAGCCATCCCTCGTCGCGCGCCATGACGCTCGCGATGCGCAGCGCGAACGCCTTCTTCGCCAGCAGGGCGTTGCCGCCGTAGCCCGAGCCGTACGACCAGATCTCGCGCGAGTCCGGGAACTGCACGATGTACTTCGTCTCGTTGCACGGCCACTCGACGTCGTCGCGACGGTGGCCGACACCGTCGATGAGCGGGTAGCCGAGCGAGTGGATGGTGTGCACCCACGGCTCGCCGGCCTCGATCAGCCGGTACACCTGCTCGCCCATGCGCGTCATGATGCCCATCGAGAGCACGACGTAGGGCGAGTCGGTGATCTCGACGCCGAGCTGGCTGATCTCACCGCCGAGCGGGCCCATCGAGAACGGCACGACGTACATCGTGCGGCCCTTCATCGAGCCCGTGAAGACGCCGATGAGCTCCTCGCGCATGGCGTGCGGGTCGCGCCAGTTGTTGGTGGGCCCGGCGTCCTCCTCGTAGGTGGAGCAGATGAACGTGCGGTCCTCGACGCGCGCGACGTCCGACGGGTCGGTGCGTGCGAGGTAGCTGTTGGGGCGCCACTCGGGATTGAGCTTGATGAGCTTGCCCTCGGAGATGAGCTGGCGCGTGAGCTGGTCGGCCTCCTGCTTGGAGCCGTCGCACCACACGATGTCGTCGGGCTGGGTGATCGCGGCGATCTCCGCGACCCAGGCGCGAAGCGCCGGGTCGGTCGTGCCGCGGGGGCGGTCCTCCGCGTCCGAGGCGGGTCCGGAGGCGCTGACCGAGAAGTCGGAGATGGTCATCGTCGTCCTTTCGAGGAGTCTGGAGAGCCGCCGTGATCGGTGGCGTGTTTCCAGTGTGAGCGAGGATGAGACATCCATTCGGCCATTTCGGGTGTTAAGAATCCGCGATCTTTCGATAATCTGAAGGGCATGAAGCTCGGCAGCCCAGACCTGGCCACGCTCGGCCACCGCATCCGGCACTTCCGCACCGACCTCGGGCTCACGCTCGACCAACTCGGCGACCGCGTCGGGCTCGCGGGCAGCCAGCTCTCGCTCATCGAGAACGGCAAGCGCGAGCCGAAGCTGTCGACGCTCGATGCGCTCGCGTCGGCCCTCGAGGTCGACCTCGCCGACCTGCTCAGTCGCGAGGCGCCGAGCCGGCGCGCCGAGCTCGAGCTCGAGCTCGGGCGCGCGCAGTCGAGCCCGCTCTATGCCGCGCTCGGGCTGCCGCACGTGAAGCCGACGCGCGGCATGTCCGATGAATCGCTCGAGGCGATCGTGGGCCTGCACCACGAGCTGCAGCGACGGGCGAGCGAGGCGATCGCGACACCCGAGGAGGCGCGTCGGGCGAACACCGAGCTGCGCGAGCGGATGCGGGCTCGCAGCAACTACCTGCCGGAGATCGAGCAACTGGCCGAGGAGCAGGTGCGCGCCTCCGGCCACCGCCAGGGCGCGCTGACCCACCGCGAGGTGAGCGTCATGGCCGAGCGGCTCGGATTCCAGCTCATCTACGTCAACGACCTGCCCGACTCGACCCGCTCGATCACCGACCTCGCCAACGGACGGATCTACCTGCCTCCGGCGTCCATTCCCGGCGGACACGGCCTGCGTTCGATGGCACTGCAGGCCATGGCGCACCGGCTCCTCGGGCACGAGCCCCCCGCGAGCTACGTCGAGTTCCTCTGGCAGCGACTCGAGATCAACTACTTCGCGGCCGCGTGCCTCATGCCGCAGGAGGCATCCGTCGCCTTCCTGCAGGAGGCGAAGAAGGACAAGCGACTCGCGATCGAGGACTTCCGCGATGCGTTCGGCGTCACGCACGAGGCCGCGGCGTTGCGGTTCACGAACCTCGCGACGAGCCAGCTCGACATGACCGTGCACTTCCTGCGGGTGAACGGCGACGGCGCGCTGCTCAAGGGCTACGAGAACGACGGCCTGCCGCTGCCGACCGATGTCACGGGCTCGATCGAGGGCCAGTGGGTGTGCAAGAAGTGGAGTGCGCGCACGGCCTTCGAGCACACCAATCGCACCACGGAGAACTACCAGTACACCGACACGCCGGCGGGCACGTTCTGGTGCGCGACGCAGACCGGCCGCACGGATGCGACGGAGTTCTCGATCACGGTCGGCGTGCCGTTCAACCAGGCGAAGTGGTTCCGAGGGCGCGAGACGACGCTGCGATCGGAGTCGCGCTGCCCCGACGAGTCGTGCTGCCGGCGCGCGCCCGACGGCCTGGCCGAGCGGTGGGCCGGCCAGGCGTGGCCGAGCGCGCGGCTGCACGCGCACGTGCTCTCACCGCTGCCGTCGGGCACGTTCCCGGGCGTCGACGACGTGGAGGTGTACGCGTTCCTCGAGGCCCACGCAGGCGAGTGACCCGAACGCCGATCGGCCCTTCACAGTGGTGCGACCGTTCCAATAGTGTGTGAAGCACGGTACAGTGCAGGGCATGAGCATGGATGACACGACGGCCGGCCACCTGCAGGAACTGCGGCGCGGCACGGTCGTGCTCGGCTGCCTCGTCCGGCTGCGCGAGCCCGACTACGGGTACGCCCTGCTCGAGTCGCTCAACCGCATCGGCATCACGGTCGACGCGAACACCCTCTACCCGCTGCTCAGGCGACTCGAGAAGCAGGGCCTCCTCACGAGCGAGTGGAACACCGATGAGGCGCGGCCTCGCAAGTTCTACCGCACGAGCCCGACGGGCGAGCAGCTCGCCGGCGTCCTCACCGCCGATTGGAAGAACATCGACCGGGCGCTCGCCCGGCTCACCTCGGGAGACGAACGATGACGACGACGCCCACCCTCACCGACCGGTACGTCTGGGCGGCCACGCGCGCGCTCCCCGACGCCCAGCGCGAGGAGTTCGCGCGGGAGCTGCGCGAGCGCATCGGCGATGACATCGACGCTCGGCGCGGGTCCGGCTCGGCGACGACCGACGCCGAACGGGCCGCACTCGTCGAGCTCGGCGATCCGGCCGCGCTCGCGGCGACGTACCTCGACCGCCCGCTGCAGCTCATCGGTCCGCGCTACTACCTCACCTGGAAGCGGCTCGTCACGACGTTGCTCGCGATCGTGCTGCCCATCGCGCTGGGAGCGATCGCGCTCGCCCAGGTGATCGCAGGCTCCGACGCCGCCGAGGTCCTCGCGAGCGTGCTCGGCACCGGCATCCCGCTGGCCATCCAACTCGCCTTCTGGCCGACGCTGGTCTTCGCGCTGATCGAGCGCTCGCCGCGCCCCGGGCCGGCGCCGACGTGGACGCCCGATCACCTCCCCCAGGTCCGCGACCAGGCCCGCGCCGGTCGCCTCGGCGACCTCATCGCGTCGCTCGTCTTCCTGGGGCTGTTCGCGGCCCTCATCATCTGGCAGGGGTACGGCGCGCCGGTCGTCAACCCGCTCGGAGAGACGGTGCCGGTGCTCTCGCCCGACCTGTGGTCCTTCTGGATCCCCTGGTTCCTGGCGCTCATCGGCCTCGAGATGGTCTTCGCCGCCGCGATCTGGGCGTGGGGCTGGAACTGGTGGCTGGCCATCGTCAACCTGCTGCTCAACGTCGCCTTCATCGTGCCGGCCCTCTGGCTCTTCACGACGGGGCAGCTGGTGAACCCCGAGTTCCTCGAGGTGATCGGTTGGCCGTGGGGCGAGGCCGGTGCGATCGTGACGACGATCATCGTCTTCGGCGCGATCGCCGTGACCGTGTGGGACGTGATCGACGGCGTCATCAAGACCGTCCGCGGGCGCGGCGGTTCGGCACTGTCGCTCGGGCGGATCTGAGCACCTCGCGCGGGCGCGATCCCACCTGACGACACGAGGGGCGGATGCCGCAGGCTCGCGCCGCGGCATCCGCCCCCTGGTTCTCGGACCGGGTCGGGCCTACTTCGGCTGCATCCGGATCGCGCCGTCGAGCCGGATCGTCTCGCCGTTCAACATCGGGTTCGCGATGATCGAGCGCACGAGCGCCGCGTACTCGCTCGGGTGCCCGAGCCGCGACGGATGGGGCACCTGCTGCTCGAGCGACGCGCGCACGTCGTCGGGCATGCCCGCCATCATGGGCGTCTCGAAGATGCCGGGCGCGATCGTGACGACGCGGATGAGCAGCTTCGACAGGTCGCGGGCGATCGGCAGGGTCATGCCGGCGACGCCCGCCTTCGACGCCGAGTAGGCGGCCTGGCCGATCTGCCCGTCGAACGCGGCGACCGACGCGGTGTTCACGATGACGCCGCGCTCGAGCGTCGCGGGGCCGCCGGCCACGCCCGCGGAGACGGGCTCGGTCTCGGCCATCGCCGCGGCGGCGAGTCGGATCACGTTGAACGTGCCGATGAGGTTCACCCGGATGGTGCGCTCGAACGCGTCGAGCGGCGCGGGCCCCTCGCGACCGACGGTGCGGTTGGCGGTCACGATGCCCGCGCAGTTCACCGCGACGCGGAGCGGCGCGTAGGCGGATGCCGCGGCGACCGCCTCGGTCACCTGCGCCTCGTCGCCGACGTCGGCCGGCACGAACCGGGCGCGCTCGCCGAGCTCGGCCGCGGCCTGCTCGCCGCGCGGCCCCGGCAGGTCGACGAGGACGACGTGCGCACCTCCGTCGACCAGGGCCTGGGCGGTCGCCCGGCCGAGGCCGGATGCGCCTCCGGTGACGATCGCGGATGCTCCGCTGAGTTCCATGCTGCTCCTTCGTTCCAGGTGGATGGATGTGGCCGGATGATGCCGGTGGCCTCGCAAGGCCCGTCGAGGCGTGCATCACCCGGCGAGGGGGGTTGTCGAGGTCAGAGACGCTCGATCACGTAGGCGTTGGCCATGCCGCCGCCCTCGCACATCGCCTGGAGGCCGTAGCGGCCGTCGGTGGCCTCGAGGTGGTTGAGGAGCGTGGTGAGCAGGCGGGTGCCGCTCGACCCGAGCGCGTGGCCGAGCGCGATGGCGCCGCCGCGCGGGTTCAGCTTCCCGGCATCCGCACCGGTCTCGGCGAGCCAGGCGAGCGGGACGGACGCGAACGCCTCGTTCACCTCGTACGCGTCGATGTCGTCGTGCCCGAGGCCGGCCCGCTCGAGCACCTTCGCCGTTGCGGGGATCACTCCCGTGAGCATGTACAGCGGATCGCTGCCCACGACCGAGAACGCACGGAAGCGCGCTCGCGGCGTCAGGCCGAGCTTCTCGGCGGCGTCGGCGCTCATGATGAGCGCCGCGGACGCGCCGTCGGTGAGCGGCGAGGAGTTGCCGGGCGTGATGCGCCACTCGAGGTCGGGGAAGCGCTCGGCCAGCCGGTCGGTGCGGAACGCCGGGTTCAGGCCCGCGAGCGACTCGACCGAGGTGCCCGGGCGGACGGTCTCGTCGACGAGTCGGTCGACGCCCGCGACGGGCACGAGCTCGGTCGCGAACGCGCCGGTCTCCCCTGCAGCGGCGGCGAGGTCGTGCGAGCGCGCTGCGAACGCGTCGAGCTCTTCACGCGAGAAGCCCCACTTCTGCGCGATCAGCTCAGCGGAGACGCCCTGGCTCACGAGGCCCTCGGGGTACCGGGCGTGCACGCGGGTGCCGAACGGGTCGGCATCCGCCGCGCTCGAGCCGAGCGGCACCCGGCTCATCGACTCGACACCGCACGCGATCACGATGTCGGCCTGTCCGGCGAGGATCGCCTGCGCGGCGAAGGTCGCCGCCTGCTGGCTCGACCCGCACTGCCGGTCGATCGTCGTGCCCGGCACGTGCTCGGGGAACCCGGCGGCGAGCACCGCGTTGCGGGTGACGTTGTACGACTGCTCCCCGATCTGGCTCACGCACCCGCCGATCACGTCGTCGATCAGCGCCGGGTCGAGGTCGTTGCGGTCGACGATCGCGGTGAGGACGCCCGCGAGGAGGTCCACGGGGTGGACCCCGCTCAGCATCCCCCCGGGCTTGCCGCGCCCCACGGGCGTGCGGACGACGTCGACGATGACGGCTTCGCTGCTCATGCCCCCAGCCTACGGCCGGGCGCGGGGCGGGCCGCCGTGCGGCGCCCGCCCCGCGGCATCCGCTCAGCCGACCTCGGCGACCTCGGGGACGGCGGCCGCAGCGACCTGCTCGATGCGCACGGGCTCGCGCTCGGGCAGCACGACGGGGTGCGTGCCCGCCATCGCCTCGATGACCCGGACGACCTGGCACGAGTAGCCGTACTCGTTGTCGTACCAGACGTAGAGCACGACGTCGGTGCCGTCGGCGATCGTGGCCAGCCCGTCGACGATGCCGGCGCGGTGGCTTCCGACGAAGTCGGTCGAGACGACCTCGGCCGACTCGATGTAGTCGACCTGCTGGCGCAGCGGCGAGGTGAGCGACACCTTGCGGAGGTACGCGTTCAGCGTCGCCTTGTCGGTCGGGCGCTCGAGCTGCAGGTTCAGGATCGCGAGGCTCACGTCGGGCGTCGGCACGCGGATGGCGCTGCCGGTGAGCTTGCCCTCGAGCGCGGGCAGCGCCTTCGACACGGCCTTCGCGGCGCCGGTCTCGGCGATGACCATGTTGAGCACGGCCGAGCGGCCGCGGCGGTCGCCCTTGTGGAAGTTGTCGATGAGGTTCTGGTCGTTGGTGAACGAGTGCACGGTCTCGACGTGGCCGCGCACGATGCCGTAGGCGTCCTCGATCGCGGCGAGCACCGGGGTGATCGCGTTCGTCGTGCACGAGGCGGCCGACAGGATGCGGTCGCCCGACTCGATGTCGCCGTGGTTGATGCCGTGCACGATGTTCTTGATCGCGCCCTTGCCGGGGGCGGTCAGCAGCACGCGCGAGACGCCCGTGGACTCGAGGTGGCGGCTGAGGCCGGCCTCGTCGCGCCAGCGGCCGGTGTTGTCGACGACGATCGCGTCGGAGATGCCGTAGGACGTGTAGTCGATCGTGCCGGGGTCGTCGGAGTAGATGACCTGGATGAGCGTCCCGTTCGCGAGGATCGTGTTCGCCTCCTCGTCGACCGTGATCGTGCCCTGGAAGGGCCCGTGCACCGAGTCGCGGCGCAGCAGGCTCGCCCGCTTCTGCAGGTCGTTCTCGGCGCCCTTGCGCACGACGATCGCGCGGAGGCGCAGGCCCTGGCCGCCGCCGGCGTGCGCGATCAGGATGCGGGCGAGCAGGCGCCCGATGCGGCCGAATCCGTAGAGCACGACGTCGGTGCCGGACGCCGCCGCGCCCTCCGCGTCGGCGTCGGCTGAGGCGTCGACGAGCACCGGTGCGAGCTCGGAGCGGAGGAAGTCGGCGAGGTCGGTGCCCTCGGGAGCGGCGTGGAACCGCGAGACGAGGCGAGCGACGTCGATCGAGGCGGGGCCGGGCGCGATCTCGGTGAGCGCCTCGAGCACGCGCATGGTGTCCGCGAGGTCGAGCTCGACGTCGCCGGCCTGGCGGGCGAAGCGGTGGGCCTTCAGCAGTTCGACGGCCGAGCGGTTGATGAGCCGCCGGCCGTGGATCGAGGTCACGACCCCGTGCCGGCGGTACAACCCGCCGATGAGCGGGATCATGCGCTCGGCGAGTTCCTCTCGGGCGATCCAATCCTCACGGCGGGCGTCGAACTCGTGGCTCACGACTCTTCCTTCCAGCCGCGGGTCGGACCTCGTCGGCCTGTTCGGGTCGCGCTGACGGGTGGGCAGCGTCGACCACGGGGGTTGTCCAAGGGGATGCTCAGATCATAGCGAGCGACGCGCTGCGAGAGCGATGTACACGACGTCCTGTGACGGGGGCGGCGGATGCCGCTGCGGCGAGCCGTGCGCCGGTCAGGCGGCGACGTCGTCCGCGAGCACGATGTCGTACGCCGCGACGCGCTGGGGCACGCCGTCGAACGCGGCGGCCCGTTCCTCGGAGGCGAGGTACTCGGCCTCGAGCGTGCGGAACGCATCGGCGTCGCCCGGGGCGCTGACGGCCCAAACGAACTCGTTCGTCTCGCGGATGCCGTACGCGAACTCGATCGCGAACCCGGCCTCGGGCCGCACGCGCGGCATCCACTCGTTCCACCACGCGACGAAGGCGTCGTACTCCCCGTCGACGAGCGTGTACCGGCGCAGCTGGATCGTCTTCACGCGTGCCATCCTGCCCCATGGCCGAGGAGGATGACGCCGCGGCCGTCGCGACCGCGGCGGGGCTGGCTATACTCGCTGTCGTCCAGGCGCCCCGCGGAACGCACGCTCCGCCGCAGCGCCGGCGCTCGAAAAAAGGGCGCGAAGCGTCAGGCCGGTTCGGCCGGCCCCGCGAGACACATACGGAACTCCACGCATCCGTCCACCGTCTCGAAAGGCTCCGCCATGCCCACCGTCTCCGCGCACGTCGCCCGCACCCTCGCCGCCCACGTCGACCACGTCTTCGGCGTCATGGGCAACGGCAACGCCTGGTTCCTCGACGCGCTCGAGCGCGAGACAGATGCCTCGTTCACCGCGGTCCGCCACGAGGTCGGCGGCGTCGTCGCGGCCGACGCGCACTTCCGCGCCTCGAACCGGCTCGCCGCGGCCACCGCGACGTACGGCGCCGGATTCACGAACACGCTGACCGCACTCGCCGAGGCGGTGCAGGCGCACGTGCCGCTCGTCCTCGTCGTGGGCGACGAGCCGACCTCGGGTCCGCGCCCGTGGGGCGTCGACCAGATCGCGCTCGCGTCGGGCGTCGGCGCGCGCACGTACACCGTCGGGCGGGCGGATGCCGCGGCGACGACCGTGATCGCGATCGAGCACGCCCTGGCGTACCGGGTGCCGACCGTGCTCGCGATCCCCTACGACGTCGCCGCACTCGAGGCGGGGCCCGTGCCCGCGACCGCCGCGCCGACGCTTCCCGTTCCCATCGCTCCCCGCGGCGACTTCGCCGCCGGCGCGATCCGCTCGCTCGCCCGGGACCTCGCCGACGCGAGCCGCCCGGTGCTCATCGCCGGCCGCGGCGCGTGGCTCGCCGGCGCCGGCGAGGCACTCGGCGAACTCGCGGCGGCGACCGGGGCCCTCACCGCGACCACGGCGCTCGGACGCGGACTGTTCCCCGACGACCGTTACGACCTCGGCGTGACGGGCGGCTTCGGCGCCGAAGGCGCGATGCGGCTCATCCGCGAGGCCGATGTCGCGGTGGTCTTCGGCGCATCCCTCAACCAGTTCACGATGCGCTTCGGCGACCTGTTCGCGCCGGGAACCCGCGTCGCGCAGGTCGACGTCGCACCGGCCGCGACGCACGCGCACGTGGGCGCCTACGTGAGGGGCGACGCGGCACTCGTCGCGCGCGCGCTCGTCGACGAGCTCGCCGCCCTCGACGCCGAGCCGTCCGGATGGCGCGAGTCGCTCGAGATCGCCCCGCTCCGCGCGCACGACCCGGGCGTCGGAACCGTGCCGGAGGACGGCCGGCTCGACCCGCGCTCGGTGGCCGCGCGACTCGCGGAGCTCCTCCCCGAGGACCGGGTCGTCGTCTCCGACGGCGGTCACTTCATCGGGTGGGCCAACATGTACTGGCCCGTGGCCTCCCCCGACCGGATGATGATGATCGGCACCGCGTTCCAGTCGATCGGGCTCGGCTTCCCGAGCGTGCCGGGGGCGGCAGCGGCGAAGCCCGACGCGACGATCGTCCTCACGACCGGCGACGGCGGCGGGCTCATGGCGATCGCCGACCTCGAGACCGCCGTGCGCACGGCGGGCGGTCGCGGCATCGCGGTCGTCTGGAACGACGCGGCCTACGGCGCCGAGGTGCACCTCTACGGCCGGAAGGGCCTCGCCGAGTCGCCCATGCGGATCCCCGAGGTCGACTTCGCGGGCCTCGCATCTGCGGTCGGCGCCGAGGGCGTGGTCGTCCGCGAGCTCGCCGACCTCGACCGCCTCGCCGCCTGGGCGACCGAGCCCGTCGCGGAGCGGCGCTTCCTGCTCCTCGACTGCCGTGTGTCGGACGCGGTCGTGGCGCCGTACCAGCACGAGATCATCCGCGTGAACTCGTAGGCACTGCCCGTCGGACCCGTGAGGCGGAGGCCCGCCGGAGCGTCCGTGCGCTGCATCCCGCTCGCCCCTCTCGTACCGCCTCGAATCGTATATGATCTGAGATATCAGGCTGCCGTGGCGATCGATACGATCGATGCGACGGAACGCTCACGACGAAGTGGAGATCACGTGCCAGACCCGACACGCATCCGGGAGATCGCCGACGAGCTCTTCGCCGCCGACCGCGACCGCACGACCGTCCCGCTCCTCACCGCGCGCAACCCCGGCATGACCGTCGAGGATGCGTACGCGGTGCAACGCGAGTGGGCCGAACGGCGGATGTCTGCGGGAGCCAGGCTCGTCGGGCGCAAGATCGGGCTCACCTCGAAGGTGATGCAGGTCGCCACGGGGATCACGGAGCCCGACTACGGCGTGATCTTCGACGACATGGTCTACGAGTCCGGCTCGGTCATCGAGTTCGACCGCTTCTCGAACGTCCGGATCGAGGTCGAGCTCGCGTTCGTGCTCGCCGCGCCGCTCGAGGGCCCCGGCACCACGATCTTCGACGTGCTCCGCGCGACCGAGTACGTCGTCCCGGCGCTCGAGGTCCTGAACTCGCACATCGCGCTCGAGGGCCGCACGATCGTCGACACGATCAGCGACAACGCCGCCATGGGCGCGATGGTGGTCGGCGGGCGGCCGGTGAAGGTCGACGACGTCGACCTCCGCTGGGTGGGCGCGCTGCTCTCGCGCAACGAGACGATCGAGGAGTCGGGCGTGGCGGGCGCGGTGCTCGGCCACCCCGCGATGGGCGTGGCGTGGCTCGCGAACAAGCTCGCGCAGCACGGCCAGTCGCTCGGCGCGGGCGAGATCGTGCTCGCCGGCAGCTTCACGCGGCCCATGTGGGTGCAGCGCGGCGATACCGTCCACGCCGACTACCACGACCTCGGGAGCATCTCGTGCCGATTCGCCTGACCCTGCCGCCGACCTTCGCCGCTCGCATCGACGAGGCCGACCGCCCGCAGGTCGGCATGTGGGTCTGCTCCGGCAGCCCGCTCGTCGCCGAGATCGCCGCGGGCAGCGGCCTGGACTGGGTGCTCATCGACGGCGAGCACTCGCCCAACGGCCTCGAGTCGATCCTCGCGCAACTGCAGGCCGTCGCCGCCTACCCGGTCTCGCCCGTCGTGCGCGTGCCGTACGGCGACACGGTGGTCATCAAGCAGTTCCTCGACCTCGGCGTGCAGAACCTGCTCGTGCCGATGGTCGATTCGGCCGAGCAGGCCGCCGAGCTCGTCCGCGCGGTGCGGTACCCGACGGGCGGCGTCCGCGGTGTCGGCTCGTCGCTCGCACGCGCATCTCGCTGGAACCGCGTCGACGACTACCTCGCGACGGCGTCGACGACGGTCAGCCTGTTCGTGCAGATCGAGTCCGCCGCCGCGGTCGCCGCCGTCGGCGCGATCGCCGCGACGCCGGGCGTCGACGGCCTCTTCGTCGGGCCGGCCGACCTCGCGGCGTCGATGGGCCGTCTCGGAGCGCAGTCGCACCCGGAGGTCGTCGATGCGGTGCTCACGGCCGTCCGCGCAGGCGTCGCCGCCGGCGTGCCGGTCGGCGTGAACGCCTTCGTGCCCGCCGACGCCGAGCGCTACCTCGACGCGGGCGCGTCGTTCGTCGCGGTCGGTGCGGATGTCGCCCTGCTCGCCCGAGCGTCGGAGGCCCTCGCCGATCGATTCATCGGTGCGGCCGGACCGGCGGATGCGCCGGGCGGCACCGCGGCCGGCGCGGGCGACTCGACCGAGGCGCGTCCGAGCTACTGAGCGACCGCGACATCCGGCGCCTTGCCAGGCCGTCCACAAATCGTATATGATTTCGGATATCAGAAGACGAGGGAGTCCATGACCGCCATCGCGAAGCCCGGCAAGATCATCGCCGTGCACCTCAACTACCCGTCGCGCGCGGCGCAGCGGGGTCGCACGCCCGCTCAGCCGAGCTACTTCCTGAAGCCGCAGAGCTCGATCGGCGCGACCGGCGGCACCGTGGAGCGACCCGCCGGGACCGAGCTGCTCGCGTTCGAGGGCGAGATCGCGCTGATCGTCGGCGCGCCGGCGCGGCACGTCTCCCCCGCCGACGGCTGGTCCCACGTCGCGGCGGTCACGGCGGCGAACGACTTCGGCGTGTACGACCTCCGCGCGGCCGACAAGGGCTCCAACGTCCGCTCGAAGGGCGGCGACGGCTTCACGCCGCTCGGCCCGGTCGCGATCCCGACCGACGGCATCGGCCAGGGCGACTGGCGCGTGCGCACGTGGGTCAACGGCGAACTCGTCCAGCACGACACCTCCGACACGCTCCTCTTCGACTTCGGTCGGCTCGTCGCCGACCTCTCGCAGCACTTCACGCTCGAGACCGGCGACGTGATCCTCACCGGCACGCCTGCGGGCTCGTCGGTCGTGGTGCCCGGCGACCTCGTCGAGGTCGAGGTCGACGCGCCGGGTGCGCCCGGCGCGCCCGCGACGGGGCGACTGGCCACGACCGTCACCCAGGGCTCGGTGCGGTTCGGCGACTTCGGATCGAAGCCGGCCGTCGACGACCTCCAGCGCGTGGAGGCGTGGGGCTCCGAGGCGGAGCACGCCACCGCGGTCGCTGCCGGCCGGGCCACGCCCCTCGATGCCGCCGCCGATGGCGCGACGGATGCCGCCGGGCCCGAGTTCGAACTCACCGACGCGCTGCGCGCGCGGCTCTCGTCCGTGGCCGTCGCGACCCTCTCGGTCGCGCTCCGCAAGCGCGGATACCACGACGTGTTCATCGAGGGCGTGTTCGCGAACCACCCGGGCGACCGCATCGTCGGCCGCGCCCGCACGCTCCGCTTCATCCCCGCCCGCCCCGACCTCTTCGCCGAGCACGGCGGCGGCTACAACGCCCAGAAGCGTGCATTCGACTCGGTCGGCGCGGGCGAGGTGCTCGTGGTCGACGCTCGCGGCGAGCGCGGCACCGGCACGGTCGGCGACGTGCTCGCACTCCGGGCGAAGGTGCGCGGCGCGGCCGGAATCGTCACCGACGGGGGCGTGCGCGACTTCGACGCGGTCGCCGAGATCGGCATCCCGGTCTTCTCGCAGGGGCCGCACCCGAGCGTGCTCGGCCGCCGGCACGTGCCGTGGGAGACCGACGTGACGATCGCCTGCGGCGGCGCCGCGGTGCAGCCCGGCGACGTGATCGTCGGCGACGGCGACGGCGTCATCGTGATCCCGCCGCACCTCGTGGCCGAGGTCGCCGCCGAGGCCGCCGAACAGGACGCCGCCGACGCGTGGGTCGCCGAGCGCGTGGCCGAGGGCGAGCCGGTCGACGGGCTGTTCCCGATGGACCGTACGTGGCGCGAGCGCTACGAGCGCGAGCGCGATGGCGCGGCATCCGACGCACCGACCGCCGGGCAGCCGAGCGGCACCGGACTCCCGCCGAGCGCCGAGGCGCCGCGATGAGCGTCGAGAGCAAGTCGCAGCAGGCGTACCGATTCATCCGGGAACGCATCGACGACGGACGCTACGTGCCGGGCTACCGGCTCGTACTCGCCCAGATCGCCGGGGAACTCGCCGTGTCCGTGGTGCCCGTGCGCGAGGCCATCCGCCGGCTCGAGGCCGAGGGGCTGGTGACCTTCGAGAAGAACGTGGGCGCCCAGGTCGCGCTGATCAAGGAGACCGAGTACCTCCACACCATGCAGACGCTGGCCCTCGTCGAGGGATTCGCGACCTCGCTCACGGCGCCCTACCTCACGCCCGAGCAGCTCGGCCGGGCCCGCGCGATCAACGCCGAGATGCGGCGGACGCTCGAGGACTTCGAACCGCACCGCTTCACGGAACTCAACCTCGAATTCCATGCGGTGCTCTTCGAGGGCTGCCCGAACCCGCACGTGCTCGACCTCGTGCATCGCGGTTGGAACCGCATGCGGGTGCTCCGCGACTCGTCGTTCAGCTTCGTGCCGGGGCGAGCGCGCGCCTCGGTCGACGAGCACGAGCACATCGTCGACCTCATCGAGCAGGGCGCCGACGCGCTCGAGATCGAGCTCGCCGCCCGGCAGCACCGCACCGCGACGCTCGACGCCGTGCTCGCCTACCAGGCCACGCAGAAGCCCTCCACCGCACCGGAGGCCGTCACCACCTGACTCGGCCGGACCACCGGCCACCAGCATGCCGACGCGCGACGACGCGCGCCGCCCGCCCAGCACCATCCGGAAGGAACCGACATGACCCAGCACATCCCCGAGGGCCTGCCCGACCGCATCCGCCACTACATCGACGGCGAATTCGTCGACTCGATCGGCGGCGAGACCTTCGACGTGCTCGACCCGGTGTCGAACGAGACGTACGTGCAGGCCGCCGCCGGCCAGAAGGCCGACATCGACCGGGCGGTCGCTTCCGCGCGGCGCGCGTTCACCGAGGGCCCGTGGCCGCGGATGCTGCCGCGCGAGCGCTCGCGTGTGCTCCACCGGATCGCCGACCTCGTAGAGTCGCGCGACGCGCGCCTGGCCGAACTCGAGACCTTCGACACCGGTCTGCCGATCACGCAGGCGCTCGGCCAGGCGCGACGCGCGGCCGAGAACTTCCGGTTCTTCGCCGACCTGATCGTCGCGCAGGCCGACGACACCTACAAGGTGCCCGGCCGCCAGGTGAACTACGTCAACCGCAAGCCGATCGGCGTCGCCGGCCTCATCACGCCGTGGAACACGCCGTTCATGCTCGAGTCGTGGAAGCTCGCGCCGGCGATCGCGACCGGCAACACCGTGGTGCTGAAGCCCGCCGAGTTCACGCCGCTCTCCGCGTCGCTGTGGGCCGAGATCTTCGAGGAGGCGGGCCTGCCGCAGGGGGTCTTCAACCTCGTGAACGGCCTCGGCGAGGAGGCCGGCGATGCGCTCGTCAAGCACCCCGACGTGCCGCTCATCTCGTTCACCGGCGAGAGCCGCACGGGGCAGATCATCTTCGGCAACGCCGCGCCGTTCCTGAAGGGACTCTCGATGGAGCTGGGCGGCAAGAGCCCCGCCGTGGTCTTCGCCGACGCCGACCTCGACGCGGCGGTCGACGCGACGATCTTCGGCGTGTTCTCGCTGAACGGCGAGCGCTGCACGGCCGGCAGCCGCATCCTCGTCGAGCGCGCGGTCTACGACGAGTTCGTCGAGAAGTACGCGGCGCAGGCGAAGCGCGTCATCGTCGGCGACCCGCACGACCCGAAGACCGAGGTCGGCGCACTCGTCCACCCCGAGCACTACGACAAGGTGATGTCCTACGTCGAGATCGGCAAGGGCGAGGGCCGGCTCGTCGCCGGCGGCGGCCGGCCGGAGGGCTTCCCGACCGGCAACTACGTCGCACCGACGGTGTTCGCGGACGTCGCGAAGGACGCCCGGATCTTCCAGGAGGAGATCTTCGGACCGGTCGTCGCGATCACCCCGTTCGACACCGACCAGGAGGCGCTCGAACTCGCCAACGGCGTGCGGTACGGCCTCGCCGCCTACATCTGGACGAACGACCTCAAGCGGGCGCACAACTTCTCGCAGGCCGTCGAAGCCGGCATGGTCTGGCTCAACTCGAACAACGTACGCGACCTCCGCACGCCGTTCGGCGGTGTGAAGGCCTCCGGCCTCGGCCACGAGGGCGGCTACCGCTCGATCGACTTTTACACCGACCAGCAGGCGGTGCACATCACGCTCGGCGCCGTGCACAACCCCACGTTCGGCAAGCAGGAGCACCACGAGACCGACCTCGACGATCCCGACCCGCGCTGACCGCGCCATCCCACCGATCCATCTCATGCAAGGACGCTGAAATGACCAACCGCGACGACATGACCCTCACCTCTTCGGGCTTCTACGTCTCCCAGGAGGCGCCGATCCGTTCCGAGAACCCGATCCCGACCCCGTCGGCGCCCGCGCCCGACATCCTGCGCTGCGCCTACATGGAGCTCGTGGTGACCGACCTCGAGGCCAGCCGGAACTTCTACGTCGAGGTGCTCGGGCTCACGGTGACCGAGGAAGACGAGGAGACCGTCTACCTGCGCTCGCTCGAGGAGTTCATCCACCACAACCTGGTGCTCCGGAAGGGCCCGGTCGCCGCGGTCGCGGCGTTCAGCTACCGCGTGCGGACGCCGGAGGACCTCGACCGGGCGGTCGCCTTCTACACCGAGCTCGGATGCCGCGTCGAGCGCCGCACCGAGGGCTGGACGAAGGGCATCGGCGAGTCGGTCCGCGTCGAGGACCCGCTCGGCTTCCCGTACGAGTTCTTCCACGACGTCGAGCACGTCGAGCGCCTCGCCTGGCGCTACGACCTCTACACGCCTGGCGCGCTCGTGCGCCTCGACCACTTCAACCAGGTCACGCCCGACGTGCCGCGCGCCGTCGGCTTCATGCAGGACCTGGGCTTCCGCGTGACCGAGGACATCCAGGACGAGGCCGGGACCGTGTATGCGGCGTGGATGCGACGCAAGCCCACCGTGCACGACACCGCCATGACCGGCGGCGACGGTCCGCGCATGCACCACGTCGCGTTCTCGACGCACGAGAAGCACAACATCCTCGCCATCTGCGACAAGCTCGGCGCGCTCCGGATGTCGGACGCGATCGAGCGCGGCCCCGGCCGCCATGGCGTCTCGAACGCGTTCTACCTCTACCTCCGCGACCCCGACGGCCACCGCGTCGAGATCTACACGCAGGACTACTACACGGGCGACCCCGACAACCCCGTCGTGACGTGGGACGTGCACGACAACCAGCGCCGCGACTGGTGGGGCAACCCCGTCGTGCCGTCCTGGTACACCGAGGCGTCGCTCGTCCTCGACCTCGACGGCACCCCGCAGCCGGTCGTCGCGCGCACCGACGACTCCGAGATGGCCGTGACCATCGGCGCGGACGGCTTCTCGTACACGCGGATGGGCGACGAGGAGAAGGGCTTCAAGCTCGGCAACACCCTCTGACGGTGGGGCGGGATGCGTCGGTTCGACGCATCCCGTCATTCGTCGACGGCGCGGCGGAGTGTCGTTGTCCCCGGCCGGGCGGACCGGATATCGTCGGTCCCCTGAGACCGGTCCGGCACGGCCGCGGACCGGGACGTCCCGCCCGTGGAGGAGCGCATGGCACCTGTTCCGGAGTCGATCGACGCCGCGAGGCGCGTGGCCGGGAGGGAGTCCGGCGAGCCGCTGCTCGGCGGCGCCGTCCGGCCCCTGGCGCTCGACCGGTACGTCGACGAGCGCGGATCGCTGACGCCGCTCATGCTCGCCGAGCTCGGGTTCGCGGTCGCCCGCGCGTTCGTCGTGACCGCACCGGCCCGCGCCGTCCGCGGCGGGCACGCGCACCGCAGCGTACGGCAGGTGCTCTTCCGCGCGAGCGGACGCATCGAGGTCGAATTCCGCAGCGGCGGCGCGACGGCGCGGCTCACGCTCGACGAGGCGAATCCGGCCGTGCTCGTCGACGTCGGCGTGTGGGCCGAGCAGACGTACGCCGTGGACGGTTCGACGCTCATCGTGTTCGCCGACGGCGCGTACGACCGGAGCGAGTACCTCGACGACGACCGAGGCCTCGACAGGTCCGCCCCGTGACCCGGCGGCGCGTGGCAGTGCTCGGTGCGGGCATCATGGGAAGCGCCACCGCGATCGAACTCGCCCGACGCGGGCTCGACGTGACCCTCATCGACCGCGAGCCGGCACCGATGTCGGCGACGAGTCGCTGGAACGAGGGCAAGATCCACCTCGGGTTCCTGTACGGCGCCGACCCGACGACGGCGACCGCCGAGCACATCCTCCCGGGCAGCCTGGCCTTCGGCGACCGGGCGCGCGAGCTGATCGGCACCGAGCTCGACGGTCACGTGACGCGCGACGACGACCTCTACCTGCTCCACCGCGACTCGGTCGTGGATGCCGACACGATGCGGGCGAAGTTCCGCGCGATCGGCGAGCTCGTGAGGCGGCATCCCGATGCGATGCGGTACCTCGTCGACGTGTCGGACGCGCGCGTCACCGAGGTCGCGCCCGACGAACTCGCGCAGATCGCCGGCGACGACATCGTCGCGGGCTTCCGCGTGCCCGAGCGATCCGTCGATACGCGCTGGTTCGCCGATCGGCTCGCCGCGGCCGTCGCGGCCGAGCCCGGCGTTACCGTTCGAGCGGGCACCACGGTCGTCGGTGCCGAGCCGATGCGCTCCGACGATGGCGCATGGCGCGTCCGCATCGCGGACGGCGACGACGAGGTCGCGGACGTCGTCGTCAACGCACTCTGGAACGGTCGCCTGCCCGTCGACGTCAGCGCCGGCGTGGACCCGGAGCCGCCGTGGACGCACCGGTTCCGGCTCTGCGTCTTCGTCCGCACGCGCACCGGGCACCGGATTCCGAGCGCCCTCGTCGCCGTCGGCCCGTTCGGCGACGTGAAGAGCTACACCGACCGCGACTTCTACCTCTCGTGGTACCCCGAGGGCCTCGTGGCGGAGGGCGGCGACCTCGAACTCGCGGCACCCCCGATTCCGGTCGGAGCCGAGGCCGGCGCGTTCGTCCAGCGGGTCCGGTCGGCCCTCGGGAGGCTCGTGTCGGGAATCGACGAGGTGCTCGAGGATGCCGAGGACGTCGTCGTCCACGGCGGCTTCGTCTTCGCCCAGGGCCGGGGGGCGCTCGACGACCCGGGATCCGACCTGCACCGACGCGACCGATTCGGGATCCGGCGACGCGGCTCGTACCACTCCGTCGACACCGGGAAGTACTCGACCGCGCCCTGGAGCGCCCGCATGCTCGCCGAGGAGATCGCCGGATGACCGGCCCGTCGCCCACGTCGGGTGCCGCGCCGGCTCGGGACGCCGCGACCGCGTGGAACCCGCTCGTGACCGCACTCGTGCCCACCTACAACGGCGCGGAGTTCATCCAGCGCACGCTCGACAGCCTCGCAGCGCAGACCTGGCCGAACCTCGAGATCCTCATCGGCGACGATCGCTCGACGGATGACACGCTGGAGGTCGTCCGTCGCTTCGCCGATCGGCACCCGCGCACACGGATCGTCGAGCGCGAGCGCAACCTCGGATGGCTGGGGAACTCGAACGACCTGATGGGGCGCGCGGCCGGAGAGCTGCAGTTCTTCGCGTTCCACGACGACATCGTCGCGCCGACGTACGTCGAACGACTGGTCGCCGCCCTCGCGGCGAACGAGGGCGCCGTGCTCGCGTTCACCGACATGGAGGTGCACGAGCTCGACGGTCGCCTCGAGCTCCACGTGTTCGACGAACTCGAGGGCCTGCACTCCCCGGTCGAACGGGGTCGCGTGATGGTGCGCCGTCCCGGGTTCTGGTGGGTGCCGAACCGCGGGCTCTTCCGGACGACGGCGTTCCGTCAGGTCGGCGGCATCCACCCGAACGAGCAGGGCGAGTACTCGGCCGATTGGACGTGGCTGCTCGGCCTCTCGCTGATCGGCGAGTTCGTCCGCGTGCCCGAGGTGCTGTGCACGAAGTTCTACAGGTCCGGCAGCCTCTCGAAGACCTGGCCGCACGACGTCGATCAGGTCGCCGCGCTCCGGAGGTCGGGCGTCGCGGAGATCCGGCGGAGTTCGCTCCCGGCCCGGCAGAAGACGATGCTGACCGGGTACCTGATGCGGAGGATCTACGGCCGTCGCCTTCCCGGACCCGTCAAGGGCGCCTTCCGCCGACTGGGCCTCTGAGTCGCGGCGCGGACGCGCCTTGGCGCATGCGACGGCCGGAACGGCCGCTCCGGCGCGCGAACAATAGCGGAAACCGCCCTGCACCGGAATGGCTGGACGTCCCATCGATCCGCGCGGAATGCTGGTCACGTGATCGAGAACCAGGGAACGACCGCTTCGCGGGCGATCACGACCGGGGGGACGACCCCGGGGGACGACCGTCCCCCGGGGCCCGACGGTTCTCGATCCGCCGTGCGCCGCACGGCGTCATCGCCCATCAGAAAGGCACTTCCGTGAACACCCTGCTCATCATCGTCGGCATCATCGCCATCATCCTGCTGTTCACCGGCGGCTTCGTGCAGTCGCTGAACTTCCTGCTCTGGGTGGGCATCGTCCTGCTCGTCCTCGCCGTGATCGTCTGGCTCGTCCGGACCCTCACCGGCAACCGGAGCGTCTGATCGGCATCGCCGGGTCGCGTGCGCGCGACCCGGCGATCAGGCCTCGGTCGAGGTCGCGTCGCCGCCCGCACCATCACGGTGCCGGGCGGCGTCCTCGTTCCCGGAGGACGGATCGCGCGGCTCGGTGATCGATACGTCGGGGACGTCGCCGAGCGACGCGTCATCCGGCGCAGCATGCGGTTCGACGAGTTCCATCGCCTCGATCATCCCGGCGAGGAACCGCGCCACGACCCCGAGTTCCCGCTGGTCCAGTCCGTCGGCGACCTCGATCATCGCCTGGTGCATCCGCCCGAGCGTCGCCCGCACCTCCGCATCGCTGTCCGTCGTGCTCGCTACCACGAGCGAGCGCCGGTCGGACGGATGCGGACGACGCACGAGGTGTCCGCTGCGCTCGAGTCGGTCGATGAGCACCGTCGTCGACGCGGTCGAGATCCCCAGGAGCTTCGCGAGCATCCCGGGCGTCAGCATCTCGCCGTCGCGCTCGGCGCGCAGCACGTACCGCAGCGCCAGGAGGTCGGTCTCGCCCATGCCCATCGAGTCCCGCGTCCGACGTCGCATCTCCTGGTCGGCCGTCCGGTATCGGCGCAACAGGTTGAGCACGTCGACACTGCCGAGGCGGGAGTCGTCGGCCTCGTACCAGTAGCCGCTCGACTCGAATCCGCTGGGACGACTGGACACCCTGACACCCTAGTCCCGGCCCCGAGTGCTTTCGTGCGCGCACGTCCAAGCGAGTCGCGCGCGCGGGCAACGCGCGCTGCCGCGAGGCTGCCTACCGTGGAACCCCGACTCAACGTGGAGGTGCCATGAACAGCCCGATCCCAGTCCTCGAGGACACGCGCTCCGATCTGCTCGCCGAGATCACGCCCCAGCACGGCGAACGCCGCGAGATCCTCGACCCGGCGACGGGCGGTCTCGTCGGACACGCCCCCGTGCACACCGTCGAGGACCTCGAAGCGGCGATCGCCCGCGCGAAGGCCGCGCAGCCCGCGTGGGCCGCGCTCGGGCACGAGCGGCGGAGCGAGTTGCTCATGCTCGCCGCCGACGCGATCGACGCCGAGGCGGAGGCCCTCGCGCACGTGCTCTCGCGGGAGCAGGGCAAGCCGCTGAACGGTCCGAACGCGCGATTCGAGGTCGGCGCGGCATCCGGGTGGATGCGGGCTGCCGCGGCGACGCCGCTCGAGGCCGAGGTCGTCGTGGACGACGGCGAGACCCGCGCCGAGCTCCACTACCGGCCGATCGGCGTCGTCGGCGCGATCGGACCGTGGAACTGGCCCCAGATGATCACCGTCTGGCAGGTCGCGCCGGCGCTCCGCATGGGCAACACGGTCGTCGTGAAGCCGTCGGAGTACACCCCGCTCAGCGTGCTCGCGCTCATCGAGGTCATCAACCGCGTCCTGCCCGCGGGTGTCGTCGAGGTCGTCTCGGGCGGCCGCGACGTCGGCGCGGCGCTCGCGTCGCACCCGTCGGTCGGCAAGGTGATGTTCACCGGCTCCACCGCGACCGGCAAGGCGATCATCCGTAGCTCGGCCGAGACGGTCAAGCGACTCACGCTCGAGCTCGGCGGCAACGACGCCGGCATCGTGCTGCCCGACGTCGACCCGAAGTCGATCGCCGAGGGCGTCTTCTGGGGCGCGTTCATCAACACGGGGCAGACCTGCGCCGCGCTGAAGCGCCTGTACGTGCACGACGACGTCTACGACGCGGTGTGCGAGGCCCTGGTCGACGTCGCACGGGCGATGCCCATGGGCGTCGGCCTCGACGAGGCGAACGTGCTCGGGCCGCTGCAGAACCGGCAGCAGTTCGACATCGTCGATCGCCTGGTGGAGTCGGCGAAGGCCGACGGCGCGCGAGTCCTGCTCGGCGGCGACCCGGATCGCACGCGCCCCGGCAACTTCTACCCGACGACGCTCGTGGCCGACATCGACGACCGCGCCGCACTCGTGCAGGAGGAGCAGTTCGGTCCGGCGCTGCCGATCATCCGCTACCACGACCTCGACGAGGCGATCGCGATGGCCAACGGGGTCGAGGTCGGGCTCGGCGCCTCCGTGTGGTCGACCGACCGCGACGCGGCGCGCCGCATCGCCGCGCGCCTCGAGGCCGGCACCGTGTGGATCAACGCGCACGGCGCGGTCCACCCGATGGCGCCGTTCGGCGGCGCGAAGCAGTCGGGCTACGGGCTCGAGTTCGGCGTCGAGGGCCTCAAGGCGCTCGGCGTGCCGCAGGTCGTCAACGGCTGACCCGCGCAGTGCCCACGGGGGTGGGCGGGGAACGGGCCGGGGGCGCGATCGCGCTCCCGGCCCTCGTCGCGCAGTGGCCGCGCCGCGCCGCGGGTCGGAGTGGCGCGCCGCGTATCGTTGACCCCGACGCTCCGGCGTCGCGAGAGGGGACCATGCCGAAGATCGTCGACCACGACGCGCGCCGCCTCGAGATCGTGCACGCGACCTGGCGCCTCATCGCCGAGAAGGGCTTCCGCGCCACCACGATGCGCGAGATCGCGAAGGCGTCTGGTGTGGCGAACGGCGGGCTCTTCCCCTACTTCCGCAACAAGGAGGAGCTGATCGGGGCGACATTCGAGCACGTGTTCGCGGCGACGAACGAGCGCTTCGCGGCCGTGCGAGCCGACCTCGAGGGCATGGCGGCGCTCCGCGAGCTGATGCTGCAGATCTTCCCCCTCGACGACGAGCGGATCCTCGAGGCGCGCATCGTCATCCCCTTCTGGGAGTACGCCGCCAACGAACCCGACCTGCTCGCCCTGCACGAGCGCACCATGGACCAATGGCGGGTCGAGATCGGCAGCCATCTCGCCGATGCGAAGCGCCTCGGCGAGATCCGCGACGACGTCGACATCCCCGTCGTCGTCGACCACTTCATGGCCATGCTCGACGGTGTGCAGGTCATCGCCGTCGTCGCGCCGGCGAGCGCCGCGGCCGACCGGCTGACCCGGTTGCTCGACGGGTACCTCGACCTGCTGCGCTGACCGCCGACGGCGACGGATGCCGCTGTGTCGACGCCTCGGGTCAGTTGATGATCTCGCCCCGTTCGTCGGCCGCGAGCTCCGCCAGCCGGTCGCGCCACTGCTGCAGCGCCTCCGGCGTGAGCCGGCTCCAGTCGTCGACCTCGCCGACGACCCGCAGCGGTTCGGAACTCCGATACGACCGTGTCGGGTTGCCGGGGAACTTCTTGTCGGTGACGTTCGGGTCGTCCTCGAACGGACCGGTCGGCTCGACGGCGTAGACCCGCGGCGGGCCGTCGCCGGGGGCGAGCTCGGCAGCGAGGCCGGCGCCATCCGGAAGCGCCGTGAAGTAGACGTGGTTCATCACCACGTCGGGGCGGTAGTTCGATCGGAACCCCGCCTTCAGCAGGTCTCCGACCTGCAGGTCGGCCTTCGTGCCGTGGTAGAACGGCCCCTCGTCGATCACGTCGCCCACCGGGACAGCGTAGACCGCCGCCGCCGAGCTCCGAGCTCGCAGTCGCAGCCGGGGTTGACGCCGAACGCTCGTCCGAGCGCAGTTGGGACCGGACCGTGTTGTCCGCGGCAGTTCCGAGGACTA
This sequence comes from Agromyces excoecariae, assembly GCF_051715505.1. NCBI lineage: Bacteria > Bacillati > Actinomycetota > Actinomycetes > Micrococcales > Microbacteriaceae > Agromyces > Agromyces excoecariae. The sequence continues at coordinate 251,624 of NZ_JBPSLA010000011.1, forward strand.
TCGTCCGGTCCTACCGGATGCAGTCGTGCGAAGGGAGTGATGTGGGCGACCGTGCACGGGATCATGGCACCGAACGGAGCTCGCCGGCCGTGCGCCGAGTTCGGCTCGCGCCAACGTGGGACCGACCCGCCGCGGTGACGATCCTCGCGATCATGGTCCCCTTCATCCTGATCCTTCTGGCCCTGTCCGGCCTCAACGTCCGAGCGCCCGCCTGCCCCCAGGATCCGGCATGCAACCAGCTGATGATGGGTACCGGTGCCGCGATGCTCGCGTGGCTCCCGCCTCTCGTGTTCCTGGCCGCCCTCGTCATCACGACCGCACGGTGGAGGCGACACCTGCCGGTCTTCTGGATCGCGTTGCTCGCGATGATTCTGGTGGTCGTGGTTCTCGTGGTCTCGGCCCTGCTCATGAGCTGGGCCTGGTGACCGGTCCCGGCTCTTCCGCACTGCACGCCTTCAGGCTGCTCGGCGCCGCCCTGACCTCGTCCTTCCCTGAGTCCACGAGACGCAGAAGGGGCGGATGCCGCTCGTGCGACATCCGCCCGTGCGAATTCGATCGGATCCTCTCCCCGGGTCGTCAGGCCCCGTGCCCGTGCCCCGAGCACGAGCACGCGCCCGCCTCGCAGTGGCATCCGCCGAGCGCGGCATCCGTGTGGCAGGCCATGCCGAGTGACTCGGAGGACGGGACGTTCAGCGTGGGGTTCCGCCCGAAGAAGCCATAGGGCTTCAGGGTGAACTTCGCGTAGTCGACGGGCATGACCGGCCAGTCCTCGACGCGCGGGAAGTGCGTTGGGCCGAAGGTGTGCCAGAGCACGATGTCCTCGCCGTCGATCGAGCGGTCGGCCTCGGTGTAGCGCGGGAGGCCGTCGCCGCCGGGGTTCTGGTTCACGAGGTCGCCCGCCGGGTAGCGCTCGCCCTGGTCGTAGCGCGTGACCCAGAGGTGCTTGCGCGTGAAGCCGGCGCGCTTGGCGATGACCGACTCGGGGTCGGCGAGCAGGGTCGGCGTCCCCTCCGCCCTGAGCTCGTAGCCGACGGGCCGGCCGAGACGGTTCTGCCGCTCGGTGTTGACGATGTGCCACACGCGACCGGCGACGGGGTCCGCGTCGCGCGCGCCCTCCGCCTCGGTGCGCAGGCGCGTGGTGCGCTTCGTGAACGCGTTGCCGTAGGCGTTGCCCTCCCCCATCGGCACGCGCACCGCGTCGACCTCCTCGACCGCGTTCGCGACGCCGTCGACCATCATGTCGAGGCGCGCGCTGAACAGGTGCTGGTGGTAGGGCGCCCCGAGCCCGGGAGCGACCTCGCTCGCGTGGTCGCCCGCCTCCGGGTCGTAGGCCGACGAGAAGAGCACGCCCGTGAGCTTCGCCTCGCACTCGATCGTGCCGTCGAGGTAGAGGTACCAGTAGAAGCCGTAGTCGTAGTTGCCGACCGTGGTGAAGAAGCTGATCACGAGGCGCCGCTGGCGGCGCACCTCGTTCGAGCCCGTGTAGATGTCGGTGTGCTTCCAGAGGGTGCCGTAGTCCTCCTCGTGCATGCAGATCGCGTTCGGGATGACGCGGGGGTGTCCGAACTCGTCGGCGATGGTCGCGTCGAAGTAGCGGATCTCCCCGAGGCAGTCGCACCCGAGCTGGAGGGAGTTCGCGTAGCGGCCGAAGACGTACTCCCCCGTGTCGAAGTAGTTCTGCCAGAAGCGCGCGGGCGACGGGTCGCCGTAGGGCACGACCATCTCGGCGATGGAGGCGCGGTAGACGATATCGCGCTCGATGCCGCCCTGGTCGGCGTCGACGTAGCGGATACGGCGGAGGACGAGCCCCTCGCGCGCATCGAACCCGAGCGAGAAGCGCCAATTCGCCCAGCTGACCCGATCCTCCTCGACGGTGAAGCTCGGCCCCTCGGGCTGGGTGATGCTGATCGGCTTCAGCGTGTCGAGCGGCGCGCCCTGCACCTCGGGGTCGTCGAAGTTGCCCGACTCGGCGGGGATCTCGTAGACCTTGTGGTCGACGAGCTCGAACATCCGGCCCTCGATCATGTCGACGTACGCGCAGAGGCCGTCGACGGGGTGCGCCCAGCAGTGGTCCTGCTCGTCGTGCCGCATGAAGGCGAGCACGCGGATGACGCGACGCCCGCGCTCGGCCTCGAACCCGTATTCACCCGCGGAGAGCGGGGCGAGGGCGACCTGCTCGTGGGTGATGCCGCGCTTGGCGAGGGCCTCGTGCCACTCGGGCTCGGCGCCGAGGAGGTCGTAGATCGCCTCGAACTCGACGTCGAGGATCGGGACCTGCCCGTTCGCGCCGTCGATCTCGGTTCGGCCGACGATCGCGCGGTCGGTGACCGACACGCGGACGTCGGCGGATGCGCCGGTCGCACGGTCGAGAAGCAGCACCCGGACGATCCGCGGCAGTTCGACTCCTGCGAGGACGTCGGGCTTCGCCGGCTCGTCGAGTCCGACGTAGACGAAGCGGGTCTGCTCGGCGAGGAGACCGGCTTCAGCCAGGATCTCGCGCGTGGCGTCGATCTCGTCGGCCGAGAGGCCGCGCATCGGATCGATCGCGGGCGCGCTCGGATCGGGCGTGTGGTGCCGCTCAGCGGCTCGGGTGGTCGACATCGTCGTCATGGTGCACCTCGTTTTTCTCTACGTTTGTCGAGTAATATAACCGGACTCGCCGGAACAGGGAAGATTCGGGGAACGAATGGCCGAGATCGCACACGGAGTCATGCTCGCGGGCGCGCTCGCCGGGACCGGGGCGACGCTCGCCCGGGGTCGACGGCTCCGGACCCTCGACGCGCTGGCCGCGATGGCCATGCTCGCTGCGATGCTCGATACCGCCGTCACTGGAATCCTTCCCGGAGTGGCATGGGCGGGCATCCTCGTCATCGCAGGCCTCGCGATCGGCATCCGATCACGACTCGACCGGTCGCGCCGATCCGCCTCGGCTGCGCCCGGGCGAGCTCGGCCGGCCGGCGACGACGGCCGCCCGCTCGACGACCTGCACCACGCACTCGCCCTCATCGCGACCGGATGGCTCGTGGCCGCCGCCGATGGCGGCGACGGCGGGGCGATCGCCGGCACGCACACGCACGCCGCCCCACTGCTCGCCGCCGTGTCCATCGGGGTGCTCGCGGTGGTGGTGCTCGGCGTCTGGGTCGCGCTTCGCGCGCTGCGCTCGGGCCGCGGCGGGATCGGACACGGCGTCGTGGCGGCGAGCATGACCGTCATGCTCGCCGCCATGGTCGCTCCCGGCCTCGCGACGTCGCTCGGTGTTTAGACCCCTCGGTGCGCCGGCACCTCGACCGCGGCCGCCTCGGCCTCCTCGATGCCGTGGCCGACCCTGGCGTACAGCGCCGGGTTCCGCCGACGGATGACGAGCCCCCACACGACCCCGGCGATGCCCGGGACGATCAGCAGTGCGGGCAGCACGAACGTGACCGCGGTGGTCTCGGCCTGCCCGAGCAGCACGTTGAAGTTCGCGAGGATGAGCACGAACACGGCGAACAGCACGATCGCCGAGATCGCCGGCGCGATGAGCGTCTGCCAGGCCCCGAGTCCGCGCCGGTCGCGGCGGAAGAAACCGATGACCGCGATAGCGATGACCCCCATCAGCAGCACCAGCCCCATGGCACCCGTGTTGGTGAGCCACGTGAACATGGTGAGGACCGGGTAGAGGAACTCGACCGGCGCGAAGTCGGCCTTCAGCCCCACGACCTCGCCGGCGACGACGAAGCCGAGCGTGACGACGATCGCGATCACGCTCTGGGCGACCGAACCCGCCCACGGCGCACGCGAGGCAGCACGCACCGCGCCCAGGCCGCGGTGCAGCACGCCCTCGCGTCCGAGCGAGAAGAGGTAGCGCGCGACCGCGTTGTGGAAGGACTGCAGCGCTGCGAAGAGGCTCGTGAGGAACAGCACCTGCATGAGGTCGCTCACGATGACCGGTGCGTGCTCGCCCATGAAGACGAACATCAGGTCGGGACCATAGGTCGCCGAGGCCTCGACGATCTGCGACGGCCCGATGCCGACCGTGAAGGCCCAGGCGCTGAACGCGTAGAACACGCCGATGATGGCGACCGCGGCGTACGTCGCCCGCGCGACCGTGCGCTTCGGGTCCTTCGACTCCTCGCCGTAGATCGCGGCCGATTCGAAGCCCATGAACGCGGCGACGCCGAACGAGAGCACGGCGCCGACGCCCGGGACGAACAGGTTGGCCGGCTCGATGCCGGCCGTACTCACGCCCTCCGGCGCCACGGCGAACGACACGAGGTCGAACACGAGGACGGCCGCGAACTCGAGGGCGACCAGGATCCCGAGCACCTTCGCCGAGAGGTCGACCCGATTCACGCCGAGCGCGCCGACGACGGCGATGCAGGCGAAGATCCAGATCCACCACGGCGTGACGATGCCGAGCTTCGCCTCGAGGAACATCGACATCTGGAAGCCGAACAGGCCGTAGATGCCGACCTGCATGGCGTTGTAGGCGACGAGCGCGACGAGCGAGGCGCCCACTCCGAACGGCCGGCCGATGCCCTGGGCGATGTAGGCGTAGAACGCGCCGGCGTTCGTGACGTACCGGCTCATCGCGGCGTAGCCGACGGCGAAGACCGCGAGGGCTGCGGCGAGCACGATGAAGCCGACGGGCACGCCGATCACGCCAGTGACGGCGAAGGTGGTGGTCACGCCGCCGGCGACCACGGTGAGCGGCGCCGACGCCGCGATGATCATGAGGGTGACGGATGGCACGCCGAGGCGCCGGTGGCCGAGTGCGCCGGTCGCCGCCGGCGTCGACGTCGTCGTCATTGAGGAGGTCATGGCTGGGGATCCCTTGGTCGACGGACGGGCGAGCCACGGCGGCATCGCCCGGTTCCGGCCCATGGTTCCGTGCGCCGACGTCCGGGACTTGTCGCAGAGCGTACGCCGGTTGACCTCGACCGCAGACCCGCTCTGTCGAATTTCGCTCAACGAGCGTAGAGTTTCCTCTCGACCCGGACATCGACGTCCCGCCCAGAGATGAGGTGCATGCCGTGCCCCACGGATCCTCCCCCGCGCTCGCCTCGGATGCGCCCGCCATCGACGCCTCCGCACTGCCCCTCGACTTCGCCGAGTTCAGTGCGCTCGCCTCGCAGTCCTTCGTGCCGCTCCGCGTCCGCTCCGACGATCCGGACGCATTCCGCGGCGACATCCGTGCCTCGGTCGGGGATGACATCCACCTCTCCGTGGTCACGGCCACGGGCCACGAGATCCACCGGACGCCCGAACTCGTCGCGCGGTCCGAGCATCGCTCGTTCAAGCTCGGACTCCAGCTCTCCGGCACCGGCCTGCTCATCCAGGACTCCCGGGAGGCGGTGCTCCGACCCGGAGACCTCACGATCTACGACACCGACTCGCCCTACACGCTCGTCTTCGAGGAGGCCTTCAGCACGCTCGTGCTCATGGTGCCGCACCGGATGCTCGAACTGCCCACCGGAGCCGTCCAGGGCATGACCGCCGCGCGCATCGCCGGCGACCACGGCCTCGGGCGGGTCGTCGCGCGATTCCTCGCCGAACTCGCCGGCGACCTCGACCAGTTGGGGGGTCCCGTCGGCGGCCGGCTGGCCCGCAATGCCGTCGACCTCGTGACGACGCTCTACGCGCGCGAGCTCGACGTCGCGCGCGACGCCGAGCGACCTCACCGGGCGATGCTCCGCGGCATCCAGGCGTGGCTGGACGACCGCCTCGGCGACCCCGACCTCACGCCCGCGACGATCGCCGCGGCGCACTTCATCTCCACGCGCCACCTGCACGCGCTCTTCCACGAGGAGGGCCTCACGGTCTCCAGCTGGATCCGCTCGCGGCGACTCGACCGCTGCCGGCGTGAACTCCTGGACCCGCTCGCGGCCCACCGGCCGGTCTGCCAGGTCGCCGGTCGTTGGGGGTTCGCGGATGCCGCGCACTTCAGCCGCGCCTTCCGCGCCGAGTTCGGAGAACCGCCGAGCGCCGTCCGGGCGCGCGCGACGGCCGCGTGAACCGTCTCGTGGTCAGGCGAGGAAGTCGATCGCCGCGTCCTTGAAGGTGCGGGACGTGAGCGTCGACACGTGGTCGCGCCCACGGATCGTGATGAGGTCGCTCCCCCAGTCGAGCGCGAGCTGCTGGACACCCACCGGCACCGGGTCCTCCTCGCCCGCGACGAACAGCACGGGGATGCCCCCCGGTATCGCGAGCGGGGCGCCAGAGACGCCCTGCACGCACGCGAGGAGCGCGTCGCGATCGGCGCCGGCGCGGATCGCCGGGCCGAGGACCTGGGCGATCACGGGATTCCGCGGCGGCGTGCCCTCGACGAGGTACCCGCGCGCGTCGGCGATGTCCCACGATGCGAAGAGCTCGGTGGGACCGGCACCGCCCACGACGACGCGACGCACGCGATCGGGGGCGAGTTCGCAGAGCGCGGAGATGACGCGGTTGCCCATCGAGTAGCCCACGGCGTCGCAGCGCGCCGCGCCGGCCGAGTCGAGCACGGCGACGAGGTCGGCGCCGAGCCGGTCGGGCGCGTACGCGTCGGCGGTCACCGGCTTGTCGCTCGCGCCGTGACCACGGAGGTCGGTCGTGATCACGCGACGCCCCGACTCCACGAGCGCGCGGACCCAGCCGGTGCCGTCCCACGTGATCGTCGAGTCCGATGCGAACCCGTGCACGAGGAGCACGGGCGGGCGGCCCGTCTCGGCGTCGTCGCCGTGCACGCGATACGCGATGAGCACCCCGTCGGGCGACTCGGCGTGCAGGATCGGGGCCGGGGACGGCTGCCCGATCACGCGCGACCCGCCTCGTCGTCGGCCGTCGAGCCGGCGCCATCCGCTCCCCCGGCGTCGCCGGACCCGGCGTCGTCCGCCTCGGGAGGCTCGACCACCTCGCCCGGCGGCAGCTCCGACGAGTCGACGATCGCCGCACCGGCGTGCCCGAGCTCGGCGATCGCGGCCTCGGACGACTCCGGCGCGACGCCCGCCACCAGGTCGCGGAGCACGCGCACGTGCCGCCCGTGCTCGATCGCATCGAGCGCGCTCGCGCGCACGCAGTAGTCGGTCGCGATCCCGGCCACGTCGACGTCGGTGATGCCATGGCGTTCGAGCACCTCGGAGATCGACGCGCCCGAGTCATCCGTGCCCTCGAAGATCGAGTACGCCGGCACGCCCTGGCCCTTGCGGATGTGCACGTCGACGGCGCTCGTGTCGAGCGCGGGATGGTACTCGGCGCCGGGCGTCCCAGCCATGCAGTGCTGCGGCCACGTGGTCGCGAAGTCGGGCTCGGCCTCGGTCGCGAAGTGGCCGCCGTTGTCGTCATCGGGGTTGTGCCAGTCGCGGGATGCCACGACGAGGTCGTACCGGTCGCCGTGCTCGGCGAGGTACGCCGTGATGCCGGCGGCCACGGCCGCACCGCCGTCGACGCCGAGCGCGCCGCCCTCGGTGAAGTCGTTCTGCACGTCGATGATGAACAGGGCCCGACTCATGATCGGCTCCTTCGCTCCTCGGGTCTCGGGCGGGGATCCTCCGGCCGCCGCTCCCATTCTGTCGCGATTCGCGGATGCCGCGGCAGGCCCTCGGTCACTCGTTCGAGAGTTCGTCGCCGCAGCGGTAGAAGCCGGTCGTGAGGGTGTCGATCGCGACCTTCGCATCGGGCGTGATCTGCGAGACGTCGCCGAGCGCGTAGATCGCGAACGTGAGGGTCGTGCCGTCCTGCGCGTGGATGATGCCACCGAGCGTGTAGCCCGTGTCGATCCACCCGGTCTTGGCGAACACGGCGCCGTGCGCGACGGCGTTGTCGCCCGCGAACCGGTCGGCGTACGACAGCGACCCGCGCTGTCCGGCGATCGGGAGCCCGTCGCGGATGACGCCGAGGTTGCCCTCACGGGCCTCGACCTTCGCGAACAGTCGCGTGAAGTAGGCGGGCGGCACCGCGTTGTCGGGCGAGAGTCCCGAGCCGTCGACGACGTGGATGCCGCCGCGTGCGATGCCGTAGGTCTCGAGCACTTGTCGCACCGCCGGGTCGATCGCCTCGAACGTGTTGCCGGTGCCCGTCGCGATCGCGACCTGCCGGGCGAGCATCTCGGCGACGGTGTTGTCGGAGACGACGAGCGACTTGTCGATGAGCTGCGCGACCGTCGGCGACCAGACCCGCCCGAGCTCGGTCGCCCCGGAGGGCGCCGTGCCACGCTCGATCACCGAGACGCCGCCGAGCTCGGCGGCGAAGGCGTCGCCCGCGCGGCCCACGGCGTCGGCGCCGCGGCGCGAGGTGTTGGCGTACGGGTCGTCGCGGTCGCCGTCCACCATGAGCGCCGTGATCTCGGGCATGTACCCGAGATCGCGCTCGGTCGGCGCCCAGCTCGCATGCCAGGTCTCCCCGCCGAAGTACGAGGAATCGAGGACGAGCTTCGTGAGCGGCGGGTTGGACGGATCGGCATCCCACGCGGCGCGCACCTGACGCGCGAGGTCGTCGAGGTGGGCAGCGCCGGGATAGACGGTCTCGTTCCCGGTCGCGGTCCGCGAGAGCGTCAGGTCGCCGCCGCCGACGAGCACGACCGACCCGGGCTCCGAGCCCTTCACGACGGTGGTCGCGAAGCGGTCGTCGGGCGAGAACACGGCGAGCGCGGCCGCCGCCGTGACGACCTTCATGACGCTCGCGGTGCGCGACGCCGTGCGCCCGCCACGGTCGAAGAGCACCTCGCCGGTCGTGGCGTTCATGACCTGGGCCTGGAGGTTCGCCAGTCGCGGATCGGCCGCGAGCCCGGCGACCGAGCAGGTGCGGACGCGTGCCGCAGGTTCCGGGGTCGGCGTCGGCGTGGTCGTCGGCGTCGGGGTCGGCGTCTCGATCGCGGTCGGCGTGGGGGTCGCCGACGGCACCGGTGATGCACCGCCCGTCATCGTCGCGGCGAACGCGACGGCGCCTCCGAGCAGTCCGAGCGCGGCGACCGCGGCGACGGCGGCGAGCACCCGGTGCTCGGCGATCAACGAGCGGATGCCGCGTGGCCGCGCAGTCGTCGACGGGACGGGCTCGCCGGACGATCCGGGCTCGCCCCGCCCGGGCGTCGCGCCCGTGGCATCCGTCTCGTCGCTCACCCGGGCATTGTACGGACGCCACCCGGACGACTCCCGAGTGCGGGACGCCGTCGATCGCCGCTCCCCCGACGTCAGGGGGCGGATTCCGCGAGCGCGGGCTCGCCGCAGAAGTCCCTGATCACCCGTCCGATCACGGCGGTGAGGGCGTCGAGCGACGCCACCGACACCCACTCCTCGTCGGCGTGTGCGCCCCCGCCGGACGGCCCGACGAGCACGACGTGGATGCCCGCGGCCCGGATGAGCCCCGCGTCGGTCCACCAGGGGTCGCCACGGCGGATCGCGGGAGCCCCGGTGACGGCCTCGACCGCGCCGATCACGGCACGCGCGATGCGACTCGCGGCCTCGGCTTCCATCGCGGGTCGCGCGACGAGGGCGGCGATCCGAGCGGGTCGTGAGGCCACGAGCACGCGCTCGAGCTCGGCGGTCGGATCGACATCGCCGGGCAGGGTGCGCCGCTCGACGACGAGCACGCAGCGATCGGCGACGGTCGCGGCATCGGAGCCGCCCTCGATGGTGGCCACGCGCACGCTGCCCGACCCGAGCAGCGGATGCCGCGGCCGCGCGCCGAGCTCGGCCGCGAACCTGCGCAGGGCGATGAGCCCGTCGAGCGCGCGATCGATCGCGTCGACCCCGAGACCCGGCTGCGAGCCGTGCGCCGCGACGCCGTCGTACTCGACCCGATACCAGGCGAACCCCCGGTGCGCGAGCGTGACGGCGAGGTCGGTCGGTTCGAGCACGACGGCGCCATCGGGGCGGGGCTGCGCCGACTCGGGATGCGTCGCCTCGGCGTCGATCGCGAGCAGGAGCTCGCTCATGCCGGTGGAACCGAACTCCTCGTCGGCGGCGAAGGCGAGGACGACGTCGCCTGCGAGGTCGCGGGGTGCCTGCGTCGCCGCGACCATCGCCGCGGCGAGTCCTCCGGCCATGTCGTACGCGCCGCGGCCGACGATGCGCTCGGACTCGGCGTCGGAATCGCCATCCGTGCCGGTGCCGGTGCCGGTGCCGGTGCCTCCGACGGTGTCGAGATGACCGACGAGCAGCAGCGTCCGGCCGCCGCCGGGGCCCCGGCGTCGAGCGAGGACGCTGGGGCGTCGAGGGTCGGCGCCCACGAGTCGCACCTCGAAGCCACGCTCGGCGAGCCACTCCGCGACGACCGCGGCGATCTCGCGCTCACCCGCCCCACCGACGACGAGCGACGGATTCGTCGCGTCGATGGCGACGAGCCGGCGCGTCAGTGCGACGACCTCGCCGTCGGACGTCCCCGACACGCCAGCGCTCCTCCGGTCGTGCGCGCCCGATCAGCCCTCGCCCGGGTAGCGCAGGCCGATCTCCGCGCGGATGCGGTCGAGCGTGCCCATGATCGCGACCGACTCCTCCGTCGGCAGGATGTCGCCGCCGTCGAGCCGACCGTCGGCGACGAGCTGCTCGAGCGCCGCGGCCTGGTAGTGCATGCCGCGGCCGTTCACGTCCGAGGCGAACTCCTCGATCACGGTGTCGTCGTGTCCGATGACGCGGAAGCTCGTCGGCGTGTACCAGACGCCGTCGATCTCGATGCGCGCCTCCGAGCCGAGCACGAGCGCACGGTTCGGCCCGCGCGCGTCGCTCGCGGAGAACGTCGAGGCGATCCGCCCGTCGGCGTAGCCGAACTGCACGGCGACCTGCGCGTCGGCGCCGGTCTGCTTGAAGATGGCGGTCGACTGGATCACGGCGGGCTCGCCGAAGAGGTCCCATGCGAACGAGACCGGGTAGATGCCGAGGTCGAGCAGCGCGCCGCCGCCGAGTTCCAGGCTGTTCAGCCGGTGACCCGGATCGTCGGAGAGCTTCTGCGTGTGGTCCGCGATCATCGAGCGCACCTCGCCGATGACGCCCGACGCGATGATCTCGCGGATGCGCACCATGTGCGGGAGGTACCGGGTCCACATCGCCTCGAGCACGAGCACGCCCCGCGCGCGGGCCGCGTCGGCCACGATGCGGGCTTCCGCCTCGTTCAGCGTGAACGGCTTCTCGACGAGGACGTGCTTGCCCGCTTCGATCGCCGCGAGGGCCGACGCCGCGTGCCACGGATGCGGCGTGGCGACGTAGATCGCGTCGACGTCGGGATCGGCCAGCAGCGCGTCGTAGCTGTCGTGGGCCGTGGGGATGCCGTGTTCATCGGCGAACGCCTGAGCCGACTCGGCGGACCTCGAACCGACGGCCCGCACGTCGAAGCCGTTGGCCAGCAGGTCGGAGGTGAAGAGGCGGGCGATGCCGCCGGTCGCCAGGATGCCCCATCGCAGTCGTGCCGTCATGCGCGCCAGCCTATCGGCGACCCTCCGTCCCGGGGGATCCGGAGATGGTCATCCTGATGACACCTGTTCTGGGATGTGCGGCGGTCCCATGTTTGCCGCTAGATTTCGGCCATGTCGGCACATTCGAACCGAAGGAGCCGCATCGTCGGCTCGATCGCCGGGGCCACCGTCGCCCTCGTCGCCGTATTCTTCGGCGCCGCTCCATCCGCCCTCGCCGCCAAGCCCGACCCCGTCAACCGGTACGTCGCGCTCGGCGATTCCTACGCCGCGGGGCAGGGTGCCGGCATCCCGCTCGACGAATGCCTCAGGTCGGATGCCGCGTATCCGGTCCTGCTCGATGCGGTGCCGAGGACGAACCTGCTCCGCCAGGCCGCGTGCAGAGGTGCGACGATCGCGGATGTCGCGTCGACGCAGCTCTCGCAGGTGAACCGCGGCACGACCCTCGTGACGCTCACCGTCGGCGGCAACGACCTCGGCGTCGGCGAGATCTTCGAGATCTGCGCGCCCGCCCCGGAATCGCTGGAATGCGCCATCGCCGTCCGCGAGGCCGAGCAGCTCCTCGCCTCCGGAGTCATCGGACAGCAGCTGGCCGGACTGCTGGTCGACATCGCGAAGCGCGCACCGAACGCGCGCATCGTCGTGACCGATTACCCGGTCCCCTTCGTGAGCGGATGGAGCGTTCTGACCGACACGGTGAACGCCGCGACCCTCGCACTCGACGACCAGATCGGCACCGCGGTGGACACCGTCGGCGCGATGAGCATCGAGGTGGAGTACACGAGCCTCGCGTTCGCGTATGTCGGCCATCAGGTCGGCGACCTCGACCCGTGGCTCGGCGCCGACCAGTTCGACCCGCTGACCTTCCTGCACCCGACCGCGGTCGGCCAGGGCGTCTACCGCGACGCGATCCTGCTGGTGCTGGCGAGCTAGGGGCCAGCTCATGTCGAAGGTCGAAGCCGACTCGATTCCGTCCTCGAAGGTCGAACGCCGGCGCATCGCGCTGCTCGTCGCCGCCCTCCTGACCGCTCTGGGGCTCGTGCTCGGCGCCGCCGTCGCGGGGCCCGCGGATGCGGCATCCGCCGCCGTCGCGACCGGCAAGCCCGACAAGCCGGGCGGCGGCGGCACGACCGAGCAGAAGTACTCCGCACTCGGCGATTCCTTCGCGTCCGGCACCGGCTCGGGAAGCTACATCGACTCCACCAGCTGCGACCGCAGCAGCCTGAGCTACCCCAAGGTGCTCGACGCCGACGCGACGGCGAACGTGCAACTCGTGGCGTTCCCCGCCTGTTCGGGCGCCTCGACCGCGGAGGTCATCAGCTCCCAGGTGAAGTCGATCGCGAGGGGCACGACCCGGGTGACGCTCACGGTCGGCGGGAACGACCTCGGCTTCACGAACGTCATGACGTGGTGCTTCGTGATCACGTGGTTCCCCGGTCGGTGCGACTCATACCTCGACACGGCCGAGTCGCTGATCTCGAACGGGACCATCGGGGCTCGGATCACCTCGACCGTGAACGCGATCGCGACGAAGGTCCCGAAGGCCAAGATCATCGTCACCGGCTATCCGCTGCTCTTCGACCCGGCATCCGGGTATGCGAACGCCGCCAGGGTGAACGCCGACACCGTCGCCCTCAACACGGCGATCAAGGCAGCCGCCGAGGGCGCCGGGGCGGTCTTCGTCGACGTGGCCGGGCCGTTCACGGGCCACGGGATCGGAAGCGGCGAGCCATGGATCAACGGCTTCAGCAACACGGACATCGCCGCACACCCCAACCAGGCCGGGAACGCCGCCTACGCTGCCGCGATCCGACCCGCTCTCGGCTGAGGGCTGCGCGGGAGATTCCCGAGCTCCGGTCGGCACGCTCGGTCCGGGATTCGAAGCCCGAAGGCCCCTCCGACGGAGGGGCCTTCGGTCTGACGACGCGTGCGCCCGGGTCGGCTTCGCCCGTTCGGACCACGATCAGGCCGACGCCGCGGCCGCGACCGATGCGGATGCATCCCGCTGCGCCTCCGCCTCGAGCACCGTCGTCCAGGCACGCGACCCCCCGCGCAGCACCGCCACGGCGGCGCCCGTGAACGCGATCACGCCGAGCACGAGCGACGTGTACGTGATCCACGCGCCTGCAAGGAAGTTCGGCAGCACGAACTCGACGACGGTCCACGCGAGCATCGCGATCGCGACCCATCGGGGGGCGACCGCGGAGCGGAGCAGGGCGACGGCGACGAGGATCACGCCGAGTACGGTGCCGCCGAGCCCGACGAGCAGGACGGGCACGAAGTCGCCGCCCTGCGTGGCGCCGAACGCCGCCTGCGCCGCGTCGAGATCGCCGGACTCGGCGGCGTAGCGCGCCACGCCCAGGGTGACGAGGCTCGCGCCGCCGTATGCGGCGTGACCGAACGCGCCGAGACCGCTGACCACGGCACCCATGGTGGCGATCACGGGTGCCCGGTGGCTCGCGGCATGGGCCAGCCCGATCAAGCCGATCGCCCAGAACACCTGCGACCACAGGAAGAGCTGCAGCCCGGCGCCGGCGGATGCCGAGCCGGCCAGCATCTCGACGTACGCGGTCGGGTCATCCGGGAACTCGGGCTGCAGCAGGATCCCGACGACGGAGAGCACGATGGCGGCGGCGAGCGAGACGGCGACGAGCATCCGGCGAACGGACGGAAGTGCGCGGGACGTGGACATGGACGGTTCCCTTCGATTCGGCTGCGGCTCCTCCGCGGCGTGGCACGACGCTACGATCGCTGCGGCATCCAGGTCATCGCTCGCACGGGCCGCCTCGATCACCCGAAGTCGACTCGCCGATCACCGGCCGGAGATTCCCGCGCGGGGCACTGACCGCTAGCCTGCGGTCGTGGACCGCCGCACCCGCTGGCATCTCGCCCAGGACATCGCCGTCGCCGCGCTCGTCGCGGCGCTCGGGCTCGCCGAGGTGTGGGTGCCGTTCGAATCGGTCCAGGGCACGGGCTCGCCCGTGCTCAGCACGGTCGCGATCATGGTGTGCGCGGTCCTGCTCGCCATGCGACGGATCTTCCCGCTGGTCCTGGTCGGCATTCCGCTGACATGGGTCACCTGCTTCGTCGCGACCGCCGGCGACACCCAGGTGCTCTTCTTCGGCGGATTCCTTCCGATCGCGCTGACCCTGTACACCGGCGCCCGCCACGGCGGCATGCGGACGTCGGCGATCGTCTGCGGGTCGGTGTTCGCGACCGTGGTCCTCGCCGACCTCTTCGTCCCCGAGCTGCAGGGACCGAGCGAGCAGTTCTTCCACTGGGGCGTGCTCCTGACGATCTTCCTCGTCGGCATCGGCATGCGGGCCTCCGAGCGGCGGGCGGTGGATGCCGCGGTACGGGCCGCTGCGGCGGAGGCGGACGCCCGGCAGTCCGCGCTCCGCGCGGCCGCCGAGGAGCGCGCCCGGATCGCGCGTGAACTGCACGACATCCTCGGGCACTCGGTCAGCGTGATGGTCGTGCAAGCCGGGGCCGCGGCCGAGGTCGTCGACACCGACCCGATCGCCGCACGCCGCGCATTGGACGCCATCCGGTCGACCGGCACCGACGCACTCGCGGACGTCCGTCGCGTGGTCGCACTGCTCCGCGAGGCCGATCACGAATCGCTCGCACCGCAGCCCGGGATCTCGCGCATCCCCGAGCTCATCGAACGGGCGCGGGCCGAAGGGCTGGTCGTCGACTACCGATCGGATGACACGAGCGACCTGTCCGCCGGCCGTCAGCTCGCCGTATACCGCGTGGTGCAGGAGGCCCTCACCAACATCCGACGGCACGCGCGGGCGGCGTCCGCGTCGGTCGCGATCGATCGCGCGGCCGGCCGAATCGAGATCACGGTCACCGATGACGGCCACGAGACCGCGGCGAGCTCCGATCGTCCGGGAGGGCACGGGCTCCTCGGCATGCGCGAGCGGGTCGCACTCTACGGCGGCACGCTCGAGGCAGGACCGGAACCGGGCGGATGGCGCGTCCACGCGTCGCTCCCGATCGGGGCCGGCTCATGACCGCGACCGCGCCGACGCGCGTGCTCCTCGTCGACGACCAGGAGCTCGTGCGCGTCGGCTTCCGGCTCATCCTCGAGCGGGCGGGACTCGAGGTCGTCGGCGAGGCGGGCGACGGGGCGGAGGGCGTGGCCGCAGCCGCCGACCTCTCCCCCGACGTCGTGCTCATGGACATCCGCATGCCCGTCATGGATGGAATCGAGGCCACACGGCGCATCCTCGCCGCCGACGCGACGCGTCGCGTGCTCGCGCTCACGACGTTCGACCTCGACGACGTCGTCTTCGCCGCGGTCCGGGCCGGGGCGTCCGGGTTCCTGCTGAAGGACGTACCGCCGGCCGACCTCGTCCACGCGGTCGGCGTCGTCGCCCGCGGGGAGGCGATGCTGGCGCCCGCCGTGACCGCTCGGCTGCTCGAGCGGTTCACGTCGGCGCCCTCCCCCGATGCCGCGCTCCCCACGGACCTCGGCCTCACCGACCGCGAGATCGAGATCGTCCGCCTCGTCGCGCGCGGCCGGTCGAATGCCGAGATCGGAGCGGCCCTGTTCCTCAGCGAGTCGACCGTGAAGACCTACGTCTCGCGCCTGCTCGCCAAGCTCGGCGCGCACGACCGCGTGCAGATCGCGATCCTCGCCTACGAGTCGGGGCTCGTTCGCCCCGGCGAGCGCACCGCCTGAGCGCACGCTCGCCGGCCGAGGACGCCGACCGTCGCCGGTTCCCGAAATCGATCGCGAGGCGTAGGATGGTGCTACTCGCGCTAGCGCCATAACCGTCGAGGAGGCGCGCACATGTCCATCTCCGCCCCGCCCCGCCCGCCGGACGTCTCACCCCATCGCGACGACGCCGATCCACCGCCGATCCAGCGCGAACCCGATTCCCGCCCGAACGCGGTCGGATCCTCGGCGCGGAGCAGCGTGCGAGCACTGATCGAGGAGGCGTGGCGCCGCGCGGGCCGCCGTCGGACCCTCATCGTGGCGGCGCTGATCGCCGCCTCCGCCGGCGTCATAGGGCTCGTGCTCGGACTCGCCCGTCCGACCGACCTGTCCACCGGCGTCGCCGACCGCCCCATCGACCTGAGCGGTCCGCCGGCCGCGGCGCCGTCGACGACCCGGGAGAACGGAACCCTGGCCACCGTGGGCACGTCGGCAGCGGGGGCGCCCAGCGACATCTACCTCCTCGCATCCGGCAGCACCGTGCCGACTCGACTGACCTCGACGTCGACGCTGGACGAGTACGCGCCGTCGTGGTCGCCCGACGGCGCCCTGCTCGCGTTCATCCGCTCGGACCCGCCGGACAGCGAGCAGGCGGAGAGCGCGATCAGGTCGCTCGGGTTCGCACAGGCCGCGGCGTGCGTCGACGTCTGCGAACTGGTCGTCGTGGACGGCGCGACCGGAGAATCGATCCTCACGTTGGGCATCGGGCACGCGTTCTCACGCGATCAGGGCGGCTTCGACCGTTCGATGGTGCCCTCGTCGATCGAATGGGCGCCGAACGGGACCGCGCTCATCGTCGACCGGAGTTCCTGCGGGATCGGCGGATGCGGCGGCCACGACGGCGTCGGATCGGTGCTCGTCGACCTGACGACCGCTCGCGCCTCGGAGATCTCGCCCGAGGTCTCGGTTCTGGGCTGGTCGCCCGACGGACGCTGGCTCGCAGTCGCCGAAGAGCACGGCGTGTACGGCCACTCGGTAGTGGCGGTGCCGACCGGCGGATTGGATGAGTCGGCCCTCGCCGATCCGCCCGAGCGTGACGGATGGATCGTGCTCTCCGACACTCTCTCGTGGGCCGACGACGTCGGCTGGGCGGCGGACTCGTCGGCCGTCTTGGTCAACGAGGGCCGGATCTTCGGGCCCGGTTCCGGCGAGCAGTGGCGGCCCGCAACGATCGACGCGGTCACGGTTCCGGATGGGATCCGGCACACGGTCATCGCCGACGGATCCGGTCCACTGGTCTCACCCGACGGTCGGCACCTCGCGTACCACACCGACTACGAACTCGAGGGGGACGACGGGATCCTGACCGACATCTGGGTGGCCGACATCGACGGCGTCGGCGCCCTCAGAATCGCCGAGAACGCCACCGCGGACGCCTGGTCACCGGACGGCCGACTGCTCGTCGCCCACGACGACCGAACCTGGTTCACCATCACCTCGGACGGCACCGGCCGGACCGATCTGACGGTCAGGGCCACCGGAGACGGGGTGCCGTGGGGGCCGACCGCATCGTGGCAGGCCCTCCCGGCCACCGACTGATGGAACGCCGACTCGACGGGGAACGAGGCGCACGAGTCCGACGAAGACGGGGAAGGCCCCCTCCGTCGGAGGGGGCCTTCCGATTGGAGCCGCCTGAGGGAATCGAACCCTCGACCTATTCATTACGAGTGAATCGCTCTGCCGACTGAGCTAAGGCGGCGTGGCATCCGATGCGAATCGCACCGAGCGGCACGAGAGACCATGTTAGCGGGTTTTCGGAGCCCTCATGACCACTCGGCCCCGGCGCACCGGACGGTCAGCACTGCGGGTCGGCTGCGGGCACCGTGCCGTCGACGAAGTAGTCCTCGACCGTGTCGTCGATGCAGGCGTTCGACTTGCGGTAGGCCGTGTGCCCCTCGCCGTCGTAGGTGACGAGGAAGCCGGAGTCGAGCTGTTCGGCCAGCGCGGCGGCCCACTGGTACGGAGTGGCCGGGTCTCCGGTCGTGCCGATCACCATGATGGGCGCGGCGCCCTCGGCCGTGATCGGGCCCCGATCCGCCTCGCTCACGACGGGCCACTGCGCGCACCCGATGTCTCCGTAGCCGAAGTACGGGCCGATGATCGGCGCGGCCTCGGCGAGTTCGGCCGCGTCGGCACGCATCTTCGCCGGGTCGTCGTCGTACGTGTAGTCGAGGCAGTTGATCGCGCGGAAGGCCTCGGTGGAGTTGTCCGCGTAGGTGCCGTCCTGTTCCCGTCCGTTGTAGAGATCGGCGAACAGGAGCGCGGTGTCGGCCTCGCCGAACATGACGGACTCGAACATGTCGCTGAGGTACGGCCAGCTCTCCGCGCTGTACAGCGGGTAGATGATCGCGGTGACGAGCGCATCGGCCCCGAGCATGCGACCGTCGGTCCCTCGCAGGGGACTCGCCGCGACCGAGGCGAGGAGCCGCGACACGTCGTCGGCGGCCGCGTCGACCGAACCCGAGAACGGGCAGTCCTCGCCCCCGAGGCAGTCCGCGAGGTAGGCCTTGAGTGCGTCCTCGAATCCGACGGACTGGGCGACGTTGACCTGTTGGTTGCTCGCGGTCGGGTCGATCGCGCCGTCGAGCACGAGGCGCCCGACCTTCTGCGGGTAGAGCCCGGCGTAGGTCGCGCCGAGGAACGTGCCGTAGGAGTAGCCGAGGTAGTTCAGCTGCTCGTCGCCGAGGATCGCGCGCAGGAGGTCGAGGTCGCGCGCGGCGCTCACCGTGTCGACGTTCGCGAGGAGGTCGCCCGTCTCATCGGCGCACGCCTGCCCGAACTGACGGTTCGCCTCGGTCACCTCGGCGATCCACTCGTCGCTGCCGCGCTCCGCGGGCACGATGCCGTAGAGGAAGTCGTCCATCTGCGCCGCGTCGAAGCACTGCACCGCAGACGATCGCCCGACGCCCCTCGGGTCGAATCCGACGACGTCGAACCGCTGCTGCAGCCGCGGTCCGGCGGCGTAGTCGATCGAATCGGCGATGAAGTCGTACCCGGAACCGCCCGGCCCGCCCGGATTCACCAGCAGCGACCCGATCTTTTGCCCGCTCGCGGGCCGCCGAATGAGCGCCAGCTCGATCTCGCCGGCAGAGGGGTCGCTCCAATCGAGTGGGGCCGTCGCCGTCGCGCAGAGCTTGTCGTCGCAGCGCTCCCATTCGAGCACCTGGGAGTAGAAGGGCTCGAGCTCGGGCGCGACGGTCTCCCCGGTCGGCTCCGACCGATCGGTGCCGCCGCCGAGGAACGACGGCACGGTGCATCCTGCGAGCAGCAGCACTGAGGCGACCACGGCGGATGCCGCGGCGACCAGCGGCCGCCGAGCCCTCACGAGCGCACCCCGCGGGCCGGTTCGGGCCGACGGATCGCGGAGACGAGCATCGCCTCGAGGGCGAGCGCCGGCTGGACGTTGGCGTCGATGCGGATGCGGGCCTCCTGGATGGCGTCGAGCGTCGCGAGGGTCTGCGCCGGGGTGGCGGATGACGCGGCGCGGGCGATGTCGGCGGCGATCTCGAGGTTCACGAGGTCGACCTGCGCCCCGAGCTGCGTGACGAGGATGTCGCGGAACAGCGACGCGAGGTCGACCAGGATCCGGTCGATCCCGTCGCGCAGGCTCCGCGTCGCGCGGCGCTTCTGGTCCTCCTCGAGGGCGCGCAACTGCGACCGGAGCGCGGCCGGAACCGCCTGGCCGGGCGCGACGCCGAGCGACCGGAGCGCGTGCTCGCGCTCCTCCGCGTCGCGGAGCTCGGTGATCGCCTTCGCGTCGTCGGCCGCGATCTCGAGCAGTCGCGCCGCCGTGAGCACGGCGCCCGGCGTGGACCGCACCTGCAGCGCCAGCCGCAGGGTCTCGTCGCGGCGATCGCGCGCCTCCGAGCTCGTGGCGAGGCGGTGCGCCATGCCGATGTGGCTCTGCGCCTCGCGCGCCGCGCGCTCGGCGACGTCGGGCGCTACGCCGTCGCGACGCACGATGAGGTCGGCGACGGCCGCGATGTCGGGCACCTGCAGCCGCACGGACCGAACACGCGAGCGGATCGTGGGGATCAGGTCGGCCTCGCTCGGCGCGCACAGGATCCAGACGGTTCGCGCCGGCGGCTCCTCGAGTTCCTTCAGCAGGAAGTTCGACGTCTGCTCGGTCATGCGGTCCGCATCCTCGACGACGATGACGCGGTAATGGGCGACCGACGGCGCGTAATGGGAGCGCTTGACGATGTCGCGCACGTCGTCGCGCTTGATGATCACGCCCTCGGTGGCGAGCACGTGGAGGTCGGGATGGCTGCGACCCGTCACCTGGGCACGGAGTCGCTCGTCTCCGTCGGGTTCGCCCGAGAGCAGCGCCTCGGCGAACGCGTAGGCGAGGTTCGAGCGACCCGATCCGGGCGGGCCGGTGATCAGCCACGAGTGGGTCATGTCGGCCGAGGCGCGCCCGTCCGCCGCCGCCTCTGCGGCGGAGCGCAGCACGGCGATCGCGGCATCCTGACCCGTCAGGTCGCTCCACACGCTCACGGTTCCACGCTACCTTCGGCCGCGGACAGCGCCGCTGTGAGGCCCCCGAACATGTGCCGAGCGGATGCTCCGGGGCGGGCGATCGTCGCGCTCACGCGAGCGTCTCGACGCGCGCCCGGATCGTGGCGTGGATGTCGTCGACCGGCCGCGTCGCATCCACGACGAGGAAGCGGTCGGGCTCGGCCTCGGCGAGCGCGAGGTACGCCTCGCGGACCCGGCCGTGGAACTCCGCCGCCTCGGCCTCGAGGCGGTCGTAGCGCGTGCGCGCGCCGTCGAGGCGCCGCCGGGCGAGGTCGGAGGGCAGGTCGAGGAGGATCGTCAGGTCGGGCACGAGCCCCTCGGTCGCCCACTCGGAGATCGAGCGGACCTCGTCGGCGTCGAGCACGCGCCCGGCGCCCTGGTAGGCGACCGACGAGTCGATGTAGCGGTCTTGGACGACGACCTCGCCGCGGGCGAGCGCCGGTCGCACGACCGTCGCCACGTGGTGGGCGCGGTCGGCCGCGTAGAGCAGCGCCTCGGCGCGCGGTGCGATGTCGCCGCGATGGTGCAGGACGATCTCGCGCACCTCGACCCCGACGCCGGTGCCGCCGGGCTCGCGCGTGCGCACGACCGTGCGGCCCTCGTCGGTGAACCACTGCTCGAGCAGTTCCGCCTGGGTGGTCTTGCCCGATCCGTCGCCGCCCTCGAGGGTGAGGAACAGCCCGCGGCTCACGACGACTTCTTCGCCGTACGCGTGGTCGTGCGCTTCGCGGGCGCCTTCGCACCCGACTTCGCCGCAGTGGTGCGCTTGCCGCGGGCGGGAGCCGGCCCCTTGTCGCGCTTGATCTGCAGGAGCTCGACGGCGCGCTCGAAGGTGATGTCCTCGACGGACTCGGCCCGCGGGATCGTGGCGTTCGTGGTGCCGTCGGTCACGTACGGACCGAAGCGGCCGTCCTTGACCTTGATCGGCTTGCCGCTCACGGGGTCCTCCGCGAACTCCTTGAGCGCGCTGGAGGCTTGCCGTGCGCCGTACTTCGGCTGCGCGAAGAGCTCCTGCGCCCCAGCGAGGTCGATGTCGAAGATCGCATCCTCGCTCGGGAGCGTGCGGGTGTCGGCGCCCTTCTTCAGGTACGGGCCGTAGCGACCGTTCTGTGCGGTGATCTCGTCGCCCGACTCGGGGTCGAGCCCGACGACGCGCGGCAGGTCGAGCAGCTGGAGCGCCGTCGCGAGGTCGACCTCCTCGATCTGCATCGACTTGAACAGCGAGGCGGTGCGCGGCTTCGGCGCCGCGGCCTTCTTCGTGCCGCGCTTCGCCGCCTTCGCCGGCTGCGCGTCGACGACCTCGCCGGTCGCCGGGTCGACGGATGCCTCGGCCGCTTCGGGCTCGGGCTCGAGCTCGGTCACGTACGGGCCGAACCGGCCGTCCTTGACGACGACCTGCTTGCCGTTGTCGGGGTTCACGCCGAGCACGCGGTCGGTCTGCACGGGCGCCTCGATGAGCTCGCGCGCCTTCTCGGCCGTCAGCTCGTCGGGAGCGAGCCCCTCCGGCAGGTTCACCCGGCGCGGGGGCGCGTCGGGGCCGGCCTCGGGGTCGACCGTCTCGAGGTACGGTCCGTACCGGCCGATCCGGAGGGTCACGCCGGGGCCGATGACGATCGAGTTGATCTCGCGCGCGTCGATGTCGCCGAGGTTGTCGACGACCTGACGCAGGCCCGTGTGGCGGTCGCTGCCGAAGTAGAACTCGTTCAGCCAGTCGACGCGGTCGGCCTCGCCCGACGCGATGCGGTCGAGGTCGTCCTCCATCTCGGCGGTGAAGTCGTACTCGACCAGGTCGCCGAAGTGCTCCTCCAGGAGCCGCACGACGGAGAACGCGACCCAGCTCGGCACGAGCGCCTGGCCGCGCTGCGTGACGTAGCCGCGGTCGAGGATCGTGGAGATGATCGACGCGAAGGTCGAGGGACGGCCGATCCCGAGTTCCTCGAGTCGCTTGACGAGGCTCGCCTCGGTGTAGCGCGGGGGCGGGCTCGTCTCGTGGCCCTTGGCCTCGAGTTCGGCGAGCCCGACGGCCTCGCCTTCGGCGAGCTGCGGCAGCTTCGCCTCACCGGGCGACTCCTCGGCGTTGCGCTCCTCGTCGCGGCTCTCCTCGTATGCGGCGAGGAAGCCGCGGAAGGTGATCACGGTGCCGCTCGCGGTGAACTCGGCGGTGGTGCCGGCGACCGCGGCCGTCGGCGACTCGGGCGCGGGAGCATCCGTCGCCGTCGGACCGACCTCGATGGTGACGGTCGCGGTCTGCCCCTTGGCGTCGGCCATCTGGGAGGCGACCGTGCGCTTCCAGATGAGGTCGTACAACTTGAACTCGCTGCCCCGGAGCACGCTCTGCAGTTCGGAGGGCGTGCGGAAGACCTCGCCCGACGGGCGGATGGCCTCGTGCGCCTCCTGCGCGTTCTTCGACTTGCCGGCGTAGGCACGGGGCTTGTCGGGCACGCTGTCGGCGCCGTACAGCTTCACGGCCTGGGTGCGCGCGGCCTGGATCGCCTGCTGGGAGAGCGACACCGAGTCGGTGCGCATATAGGTGATGTACCCGTTTTCGTACAGCGACTGCGCGACGCGCATGGTGTCGCGGGCCGAGAGCCGCAGCTTGCGCGCCGACTCCTGCTGGAGCGTCGAGGTCGTGAACGGTGCGGCGGGTCGGCGCGAGTACGGCTTCGACTCGACGCGGCTCACACGACGGGCGACCGTGTCGTCGCGGAGGGCGGCGCGCAGCGACTGCGCGGTGGCCTCGTCGAGCACGACGGCCTTGCCCGTGAGCCGACCCGAGTCGTCGAAGTCGCGGCCGGTCGCGATGCGCTCGCCGCCGACGCGCACCAGGCGGGCCTCGAACGACGAGGATTCCTTGGTGAAGCGACCGGTCAGGTCCCAGTAGGAGGCGGCCACGAACGCGAGGCGCTCGCGCTCGCGGTCGACCACGAGGCGCGTCGCGGCGGACTGCACGCGGCCGGCGGAGAGGCCCGGCCCGACCTTCCGCCAGAGCACGGGCGAGACCTCGTAGCCGTAGAGCCGGTCGAGGATGCGGCGGGTCTCCTGCGCGTCGACGAGCGCCGTGTCGAGTTCCCGGGTCTGGTCCTTCGCCTTGAGGATCGCGTCCTTCGTGATCTCGTGGAAGACCATGCGGCGCACGGGGACCTTCGGCTTGAGCTCCTGCAGCAGGTGCCACGCGATGGCCTCGCCCTCGCGGTCCTCATCGGTGGCGAGCAGGAGTTCGTCGGCGCCCTTCAGCGCACGCTTGAGCTCGGCGACCGTCTTCTTCTTGGCATCGGAGACCACGTAGTAGGGCTCGAACCCGTTCTCGACGTCGACGGAGAACTTGCCGAGCGAGCCCTTCTTCAGCTCGGCCGGGAGGTTCTTGGGCTCGATGAGGTCGCGGATGTGCCCGACCGACGAGAGCACCTCGTAGCCGTCGCCGAGGTACTGGGCGATCGACTTCATCTTGGTCGGCGACTCCACGATCACGAGCTTCTTCGCGCCAGACACCGGACTCCTCTTGCTAATGGACGGGAACGAGGGACGCACATCATCGCCGCGCCCCCGAGCGGTGTGCCATCGGTCGGCGGGTGACGCCGACATGGCACACCATACACACAACGACCGTGAGGAAACCCCTCATGGCACGAAGCGACGCGGGGAGGAAAGTCCCTTGCGGCCGTGCAGGACGAGTGGAGAATGGCCGCATGGACACGTCATCCGGCACCTACACCGCCAAGCTGATCGACGGACCACTCGAGGGGAAGACGGTCTCGACCGGCTTCCTCGACACCGGCGATCCGCAGCCCCGGATCAGCTTCCCCGGCGACGGCGGCAAGCACTACGTCTACTCCCGCGGTGCGGGACTCGAGTTCGATGCACCGGGCGACGATCGCCCGTCGGCGGTCGAGTACCGCTTCATCGAGACCGTCTTCGACTGAGGCGGAGAACCGAGGCGTGACGCACGGCGACCGGGCGCCACGCCTCGGGTACGCGTGCGGCCGCGGCTACACGTGTCGCTCGTCGACCCCGTCGTAGTACGACAGCGGACGGATGAGCGCGTTCGACGCGAGCTGCTCGATGATGTGCGCCGTCCAACCCGTGACCCGGGACGCGACGAACAGCGGCGTGAAGGTCTCGGTGTCGTACCCCATCAGGTGGTAGGCCGGGCCGGACGGGTAGTCGAGGTTCGGGTGGATGCCCTTCCGCTCGACGAACTCGCCGGACAGCGCGTCGTACAGTTCGGCGAGGTCGGGCCGGTCGTAATGGGTGATGAGCGTGTCGAGCGACGCCTTCATGGTCGGTACCCGCGAGTCGCCGTTCTTGTAGACGCGATGGCCGAACCCCATGATCTTGCGCTTCTCGGCGAGTGCCGCGTCGAGCCAGGGCACGACGTTCTCCGCCTCGCCGATCTCGTCGAAGATCCGCATGACCGCCTCGTTGGCCCCGCCGTGCAGTGGGCCCTTGAGCGCGCCGATCGCGCCGGTGACCGCCGAGTAGAGGTCGGAGAGCGTCGAGGTGATGACGCGGGCCGTGAAGGTCGACGCGTTGAAGGAGTGCTCGGCGTACAGGATCATCGACACGTCGAACGCGTCGACGACGACCCGGTCCGGGACCTCGCCGAACGACATGTACAGGAAGTTCGCGGAGTAGTCGAGGTCGTCGCGCGGCGGGACGAGGTCCTCACCGCGCCGGCGCCGCTGGTCGTACGCCACGATCGCGGGCAGCGCCGCGAACAGCGACATCGACTTCGCGAGGTTCGCCTCGCCACTCGCGTCGTCGGTCGTCGGGTCGGAGGCGCCGATGACGCTCACGGCCGTGCGGACGACGTCCATCGGGTGCGCGGTCGTCGGCAGCAGGTCGATCGCGGCCTTCACGTTCGGCTGCAGGGCCCGGCCGGCGCGCTCGGCGGCGCGGAACTCCGCAAGTTGCGCGGCATCCGGAAGCTCGCCGTGCCAGAGCAGGTAGGCGACCTCCTCGAAGCGCTTCGTCACGGCGAGCTGCTGCACCGGGTACCCGCGGTAGAGCAGCGAGTTCGTCTCGGGGTTCACCTTCGAGATCGCGGTCGTGTCGACCACGACGCCCGCGAGGCCCTTGCGGATCTCGGGGACCGGCGCCGGGGCGGTCATCGTGTCGGTCATGTCGTGCTCCTCTCCGGACCGCGCCTCAGCGCGCGACCGTGAAGTTGAAGATGGACGTGTCGAAGTGGTTGTAGCCCTCGTAGTCGATGAGCTCGTACAGGTCGGCCCGGTGCTGCATCTGCGGCAGGAGGCCGGTGAGGGCGCCGGCATCCGTCAGCTCGTCGAGGCCGCGCTCGGCCGCGCCCATCGCGAGACGCAGGAGCGAGACGGGCCAGATGACGAGGTTCATGCCGACGTCGGCGAGCTGCTGCACGGTGAACAGCTCGCT
The DNA here is from genome assembly GCF_051715505.1 of Agromyces excoecariae. Classification (NCBI taxonomy): domain Bacteria; kingdom Bacillati; phylum Actinomycetota; class Actinomycetes; order Micrococcales; family Microbacteriaceae; genus Agromyces; species Agromyces excoecariae. The sequence continues at coordinate 277,615 of NZ_JBPSLA010000011.1, forward strand.
CTTGCCGAACTCGGTCATGTTCGCCAGCAGCGGCACGTCGACCGCCGCGCGCATGGCCGCGAACTCCTCGAGCGAGCGCATCGCCTCGGGGAAGATCGCGTCGGCGCCGGCGTCGACGAGCGCCTTCGCGCGGTCGATCGCGGCGTCGAGGCCGTCGACCGCGGCGATGTCGGTGCGCGCCATGACGAGGAAGTTCGGGTCGCGTCGGGCGTCGACCGCAGCGCGGATGCGCTGGAGCGCCGTGTGCTCGTCGACGACCTGCTTGCCGTCGAGGTGGCCGCACCGCTTCGGGTTGACCTGGTCCTCGATGTGGAGTCCCGCGAGGCCCGCGTCCTCCATCTCCTGCACGGTCCGCGCGACGTTCATCGGCTCGCCGAAGCCGGTGTCGGCGTCGACGATCGCCGGCAGCTCCGTCATGCGCGCGATCTGCTTCGCGCGCCCGGCGACCTCGGTGAGGGTCGTCAGCCCGATGTCGGGCAGGCCCAGGTCGGCGGAGAGCACGGCGCCCGAGATGTAGACGCCGTCGAAGCCCTTGCGCTCGATGAGCCGGGCGGAGAGGGGGTTGAACGCGCCCGGGAACCGGAGCAGCTCGCCGCTCGCGAGGCGCTCGCGGAAGCCGGCGCGCTTGTCCGCCGGGGTGGTCTGTGCGTACAGCATGGGTCCTCCTAGAAGATGCCGCGGGGCGTGTCGAACTGGGCGAGCACGCCGGGTGCGGCGACGATCGTGAGCTGGCCGAGCTCGTCGGGGCCGAGCTGCGGGAGCCGCTGGGCGACGTCGAGGAAGCGCTCGATCTCGGCCGCCTCGAGCACGCCGTCGGCGAGCGTGCGGAACTTCTCGACGTACTGCTCCCGGCCGAACGGCCGGGCGCCGAGCGGGTGCGCGTCGGCCACGGCGATCTCGTCCACGATGGTCGTGCCATCCGTCAGCGTGATCACGACGCGGCCGCCGAAGGCCTTCTCGGCGATGTCGAGCGAGTGGTAGCGGCGCGTCCACTCCGGGTCCTCGACCGTGGAGACCCGGCGCCACAGCTCCACGGTGTCGGGTCGGCCCGCGCGCTCGGGCGCGTACGAGTCGACGTGGTGCCAGGTGCCGTCCTGCAGGGCGACGGTGAAGATGTACGGGATCGAGTGGTCGAGCGTCTCACGCGAGGCCGTCGGGTCGTACTTCTGGGGGTCGTTCGCACCCGATCCGATCACGTAGTGCGTGTGGTGCGACGTGTGGATGACGACGCTCGCGATGCGCGACGGGTCGGCGACGAGCTCGGGGTGCTCGCGGTTGAGCTTGCGGGCGAGGTCGATCCAGGCCTGCGCCTGGTACTCGGCCGAGTGCTCCTTCGTGTAGGTGTCGAGGATGGCGCGCTTGGCCTCGCCCGCCTCGGGGAGCGGCACCTCGTAGGAGGCGTCCGGCCCGTCGAGGAGCCACGCGATGACGCCGTCCTCGCCCTCGTAGATCGGGACCGGGCTCGTCTGCCCGCGCATGGCACGGTCCACGGCCTCGACCGCCATCTTCCCGGCGAAGGCGGGAGCGTGCGCCTTCCAGGTCGAGATCTCGCCCTTGCGCGACTGCCGGGTCGCGGTCGTGGTGTGCAGCGCCTGGCCGACGGCCTGGAAGATCGTCTCGGGGTCGAGGCCGAGGAGCGTGCCGATGCCGGCGGCGGCCGACGGGCCGAGGTGGGCGACGTGGTCGATCTTGTGCTCGTGCAGCGAGATGGCCTTCACGAGGTCGACCTGGATCTCGTAGCCCGTCGCGATGCCGCGCACGACCTCGCGGCCCGTGAGGCCGCGCTGCGATGCGAGGTGCTGCGCGACCGCGACGATCGCGGGGATATTGTCGCCCGGGTGCGAGTACTCGGCGGCGAGGAAGGTGTCGTGGAAGTCGAGTTCGCGCACGGCGACCCCGTTCGCCCACGCCGCCCACTCCGGGCTCGTGCGGCGTGCCGGCTCGAGTCCGAACACGGTCGCGCCCTCGCCGCCGACCGACACCGGGTGCGCGGTGGCCTGCGAGCGGGCCGCGATGATCGGAGCGCGCGTGAGGGATGCCGCGGCGACCGAGGCGTTGTCGATGACGCGGTTGACGACCATCTCGGCGACCTCGTCGGTGACCTCGACGGGGTCGACGGCGACCTCGGCGATCTTCCAGGCGAGCTGGTCGGTGCGGGCGAGGTTCTCCTCGCTGCGGTGGACGCGCACGTGGTGGAGCTGCACGGTTCGGCCTTTCGGTTCGGTGTTCGCGGTGATCGGTTCAGGTCGCCTGCGGTCCCGGCGCGCGCCGAGGGCCGAGGACGGGAGCGGATGCCTCGCTCACGCGACGCTCGACCCGTCGTCGGTGCCGGGCGATGCCGCGACGTCGTCGTCGGGGGCGGTCGCGAGCGCGTTGGTGAGGCTGCGGTGCAGGTGCACGTGGGTGGCGTGCGAGGCCAGCTCGGCGTCGCCGGCGAGGATCGCGTCGACGATGAGCTCGTGCTCGCCGGCCGCGGCTCGGAGCCGCTCGGGGTTGTGCCGGGAGAGCCGGCGGATGCGCGCGGAGTGCAGCTGGACGCTGCGGAGCGCGGTGCCGAGGAACGGGTTCGCGGCCGCCTCGTCGATGGCCCGGTCGAGGTCGTCGACGATCTCGAAGTAGCGCGTGAGGCCGGCCTCGCCCTCGGCGAGGAGACGAGGCGCGTCGTGGAGCCGCTCGCGGATCGCGAGGAACGGGGCATCCGCTCGCCGTCTCGCCGCGAGCCCGGCCGCGCGCCCCTCGAGCGCCTCGCGGAGTTCGTAGAGCGCGACGATGTCGGCCCGCGAGATCGCGGTCACGATGGTGCCGCGCGCCGTCGGCTCGACGAGGCTGTCGGCCGCGAGCCGACGCAGCGCCTCGCGCACCGGCGTGCGGCTGACGCCGAGGCGCACCGACTGCTCGACCTCCTGGAGGACGGTGCCCGGGCCCAGCACGCCGTCGAGGATCTCGCCGCGGAGAGTGTCGTACGCCCGCTCACCTGCTCGCATGCGTTCCTCCCGTCTTCGTCGGCGACGACTCATGTATACACGGATGTCACTATTGCCGCAATCTTGGGCGATATTCCTCCGAATCAGCTGCGCGCTCTCGACGAGCAGACGTTTCGTGTATACATTGGTCGCAAGCCCGTGCCAGAGCCGGTACGGGCAGGACCGCACGTCCCGGGGGCCCGCACCGGTGCCGCCCGAAGATCGAGGACCCGACCGTGCAGACCGCCCTCGAGACGGCGCTCGGGCGGTAGCCGCATCATCCGCGGGACGTAGGACCCCACCCGCGGGGCATCCGGGCTGCCTATCCTCCTCGCATGGAGGCGACGACGCCGTCATCGATCCGCTGGGCTCCCATTCCGAAGGACGTCGCGGCGCTCCCGGTGCGCCCGAACCTCGTCGACTACGACGAAGCTCGCGCGTCGTTCACGTGGGACGAGGCGCGGCGCGGCCTGTCCGGCCTGCCGGGCGGCGGCGTCAACATCGCGCACGAGGCCGTCGGCCGGCACGCCACCGGGCCGCTCGCCGACCACGAGGCGCTGCGGTTCGTCCGCGCCGACGGCACGGTCCGATCGCTCACGTACGCGCAACTGGCACGCGAGGCGGCCAGGTTCGCCGGCGTGCTCGAGGGCCTCGGCGTCGACCGCGGCGAGCGCGTGTACTCGTTGCTCGGGCGCCGGCCCGAGCTGTACGCCGCCGTGCTCGGCACCCTGCAGCACGGCGCGGTCTTCTGCCCGCTGTTCTCGGCGTTCGGTCCCGAACCGGTGCGCCAACGCCTCCAGATCGGCTCCGGCGCGGTGCTCGTGACGACCCGGGCGCTCTACCGCAAGAAGGTCGCGCCGATCCGCGACGAGCTCCCCGCGCTCCGGCACGTGCTGCTGGTCGACGCGGACGGCGCTCCCGAGCCCGACACGCTGGACCTCGTCGCGCTCCTCACCGCGGCCCCCGACGACGCCCCGACGGCCGCGACAGGTCCGGAGGACTGGGCGCTGCTGCACTTCACGAGCGGCACCACCGGGAAGCCGAAGGGCGCGATGCACGTGCACGACGCCGTGACCGCGCACGTCGCCACGGGGCGCTTCGCGCTCGACCTGCACCCCGACGACGTGTACTGGTGCACCGCCGACCCCGGCTGGGTGACGGGCACCTCGTACGGCATCATCGCCCCGCTCGTGCACGGCGTGACCGCGATCGTCGACGAGGAGGAGATGGACGCCGACCGCTGGTACCGCATCCTCGCCGAGCAGGGCGTGACCGTCTGGTACACCGCGCCGACCGCGCTCCGCATGCTCATGAAGGCCGGTGCCGGGCGCGCGGCCGGCCACGACCTCTCGGCGCTCCGGTTCGTCGCGAGCGTTGGCGAGCCCCTCAACCCCGAGGTCGTCGTGTGGGGGCAGGAGGCGTTCGGCCTCCCGGTGCACGACAACTGGTGGCAGACCGAGACCGGCGGCATCATGATCTCGAACTACCCGGCCATGGAGATCCGGCCGGGCTCGATGGGCCGGCCGCTCCCGGGCATCGAGGCGGCGGTGCTCGTGCGCGATGAGACGGGTGCCCCCGTCATCCGCGACGGCGAGGCCGTCCGATGCGAGCCGGATGCCACGGGGGAACTCGCCCTGCGGCCGGGCTGGCCGTCGATGTTCCGCGGCTACCTCGACGAGGAGGCGCGCTACCGGAAGTGCTTCGCCGGCGGCTGGTACCTCACGGGCGACCTGGCCCGCCGCGACGCGGACGGGTACTTCTGGTTCGTGGGGCGCGGTGACGACGTCATAAAGTCCTCGGGGCACCTGATCGGCCCGTTCGAGGTCGAGAGCTGCCTCATGGAGCACGAGTCGGTCGCCGAGGTCGCCGCGATCGGCGTACCCGATCCGGTCGCCGGCGAGGTCGTGAAGGCGTTCGTCGAGCTGAAGCCGGGCCACGAGGCATCCGATGCCCTGCGCCTCGAGCTCATCGGCTTCGCCCGCAAGCGGCTCGGGCCCGCCGTCGCGCCCCGACTGCTCGACTTCGCGCCCGCGCTGCCGAAGACGCGGAGCGGCAAGATCCTGCGCCGCCTGCTCAAGGCCCGCGAGCTCGGCCTGCCCGAGGGCGACACCTCGACCCTGGAGGCCGGACGGTGACCCCGCCGATGACCGCAGAGGAGCGCGCCGCCCGGATCACGTCGCAGCCCGAGCGCGCGGTCGACCTGCTGCGCCAGATGGTGCGCGTGCGACGCCTCGAGGAGCGCTGCGTGGAGCTGTACTCGGCCTCGAAGATCCGCGGGTTCCTGCACGTCTACATCGGCGAGGAGGCGGTCGCCGCGGGCGTGATGTCGGTGCTGCGACCGGATGACGCGGTCGTCGCCACGTATCGCGAACACGGTCACGCGCTGCTGCGGGGCGTGCCGGCGACCGCGATCATGGCCGAGATGTACGGCCACGCCGAGGGCTGCTGCCGCGGACGCGGCGGGTCGATGCACCTGTTCGATGCCGGCACGCGCTTCTACGGCGGGAACGCCATCGTCGCCGGCGGGCTGCCCCTCGCGGTCGGCCTGGCGCTCGCCGACCGGATGCTCGGCCGCGACCGCGTGACCGTGTGCTTCTTCGGCGAGGGCGCGATGGCCGAGGGAGAGTTCCACGAGAGCCTCAACCTCGCCGCCCTCTGGGACCTGCCCGTGCTGTTCTGCTGCGAGAACAACCTCTACGCGATGGGCACCGCGCTCGAGCGGTCGGAGTCGCAGACCGACCTCGCGCTCAAGGCCGCCTCGTACGAGGTCGCCTCGTGGGCCGTCGACGGCATGGACGTGCTCGCCGTCGAGGAGTCGGCCCGTCGCGCGGTCGACGCGGTCCGGTCGGGCGGCGGCCCGCACTTCCTCGAGTTCCGGACCTACCGCTTCCGCGCGCACTCCATGTTCGATCCCGAACGGTACCGCGAGAAGGCGGAGGTCGAGCACTGGATGGAGCGCGACCCGATCGCGTCGCTGAAGGGCGAGATGGAGGCATCCGGCCATCTCGACCAGGCCGCGTGGGCCGAGCTCTCGCGCGATGTGGACGCCGAGGTCGACGCAGCCGTCGAGTTCGCCGAGGCCGGGACCCTCGAACCCGTTGCCGACCTGGCACGGTTCGTGCACAGCGAGCGGGGCGCGCCGTGAAGACCACGTACCGCGAGGCGATGCGCGCGGCCATGCGCGACGCGATGCAGCGCGACGAGCGCGTGTTCCTCATGGGCGAGGACGTGGGACGCTACGGCGGCGGCTTCGCCGTCAGCCTCGGCCTGCTCGAGGAGTTCGGTCCGCAGCGCATCCGCGACACTCCCCTGTCCGAAGCCGGGTTCGTGGGCGCGGGCATCGGCGCGGCGCTCGGCGGGATGCGACCGATCGTCGAGGTCATGACCGTCAACTTCAGCCTGCTCGCGCTCGACCAGATCGTGAACAACGCCGCCACCCTGCTGCACATGTCGGGAGGGCAGTTCAACGTGCCGCTCGTGATCCGCATGACGACGGGTGGGGGGCGCCAGCTCGCGGCGCAGCACTCGCACAGCCTCGAGGGCTGGCTGGCGCACATCCCGGGCCTGCGGGTCCTCGCCCCCGCCACGCTCGAGGACGCGCGCGGCATGCTCTGGACGGCGCTCGAGGACCCCGACCCCGTGCTGATCTTCGAGCACGGCTCGCTCTACAACATCTCCGGGGAGCTGGCGGATGATGCGGGTCCGCTCGACATCGACCACGCCGCCGTGCGCCGTGACGGTGCGGACATCTCGCTCATCACGTACGGCGGCACCCTGCCGACGGTGCTCGCGGCCGCGGACACGCTCGCCGCGTCCGGGATCGATGCAGAGGTGCTCGACCTGCGCTCGCTGCGCCCGCTCGACGACGCCGCGATCCTCGCGACCGTTGCGAAGACCCACCGGGCGGTCGTCGTCGACGAGGGATGGCGCAGTGGGAGCCTCTCGGCCGAGGTCAGCGCGCGCATCACGGAGTCGGCGTTCTACGACCTCGACGCGCCGGTCGGGCGGGTGTGCAGTGAGGAGGTGCCCGTCCCCTACGCGAAGCACCTCGAGGAGGCTGCGCTGCCGTCGGCGGAGCGCGTGGTCGCGGCCGCGCGGGCGGCCGTCGGCGCGGACGAGGCGGTGGCCGGACGTGCCTGAGCTGCGGATGCCGTCGCTCGGCGCCGACATGGAGCACGGCAAGGTCGTCGAGTGGCTCGTGAAGCCGGGCGAGTACGTGCATCGTGGCGACCTCGTCGCCGAAGTGGACACCGAGAAGACCGTGATGGAGATCGAGTCGTTCGAGGAGGGCGTCGTCGCCGAGTACCTCGTCGAACTCGGCGAGACCGTCCCGGTCGGAACGCCGATCGCACGGGTGACGGGGACGCCGGCGGATCTCCCGGTCGGGGTCGACGCACCCGGGGATGCGCTGGCGGCGGCCGCCGCCGAGGCCGAGCCGGCAGTCGAAGCCGGGCGGGTCGCCGAAGGCGCGCCGGCGCCCGATGCCCGGTTCCCGGCCGAGGCCGGGTCGGCGGCGACGCGCGCGATCCCGGACGCGGACGTCCCGGTCGGACATCCGCCCGTCGCCCCGCCGATCCGGCACCTGGCCCACCAGCTCGGTGTCGAGGTCGACGACCTGCACGGGAGCGGGCGGCACGGCGCCGTGACCCGGGCCGACGTGGAGGCTGCCGCCCAACGGCTGCGCGGGGCTTCCGGTCCGACTCCCGCGACGATCGCGACCGCCCTCCCGACGCCCGGGATCGGGGCGCCACGCGTGCGCTCGTCGCCCCGCGCCCGTCGACTCGCCGGGGAACTCGGCGTCGACCTCGCCGAGGTCGAGGGCACCGGTCCGGGTGGAGCCGTCACCGAGGCCGACCTTCGGCGCGACGCTGCGGCGCGCCCAGCCCCGGCGGATGGGGCCGAGCCCGCGGCGCGCGCGAAGGACGACTCGACGCGCGCGGAGCGAGGCGGGCCTCGGCGACGCCCGCCGGAATCGGACGGCGCGAGCGAGACGCGAGCGGCGTCCGTCACGTCGAGCGCCGGCGAGCGCGTCGCCGGCCTCCGACGGGCGATCGGCGCGCTGATGTCGCGTTCGAAGCGCGAGATCCCGCACTACTACCTCAGCACGAGCATCGACCTCGGCGCGGCCCTCGACTGGATGCGCGAGGCGAACGCCGGACGTCCGATCGCCGAGCGCCTCGTCCCGGCAGCGCTGCTCCTGGCGGCGAGCGCACGTGCCGCGCGCGACGTACCCGAGATGAACGGGTTCTTCGTCGACGGCGAGTTCCGGAGGAGCGAGGCCGTGCACCTGGGCGTCGCCGTCGCGCTGCGCGGCGGCGGGCTCGTGGCTCCCGCGATCCACGATGCCGACCGCCTCGCCCCGAACGAGGTGATGGCCGCGCTGCGCGACCTGGTCGGACGAGCGCGGGCCGGTCGACTGCGACGAGACGAGATGGCCGACCCGACGATCACGGTCACGAACCTCGGCGAACTCGGCGTCGAGTCGGTCTTCGGCGTGATCTACGCACCGCAGGTGGCGCTGGTCGGGTTCGGGCGCGTGGTCGAGCGGCCGTGGGCGCAGAACGGGCTGCTCGGGGTCCGCCCCATCGTCACGGCGACGCTCTCTGCCGACCATCGCGTGAGCGACGGCCTCCGGGGCGGTCGCTTCCTCGCCCGCGTCGACGAACTGCTGCAGAAACCGGAGGAACTGTGAACGAGACCGATGCGCGGGCCGCCGTGTTCGCCGCCCTCCACGAGATCGCTCCCGACGTCGAGCCCGACGACCTCGATCCGGGCGCGAGGTTGCGCCAGGACCTGGAACTCGATTCCCTCGACTTCCTCCGGGTGCTGGAGGTCCTGGCCGGGTCGACGGGCGTGTCGACGCCCGAGGACGACTACCGGGACCTCACGACCGTGCGTTCGCTCATCGACTACATCGCTGCTCGAGGCTGACCTGCGTCCGGGCTCCCACACCGGTCGCGAACGTCGGTGCACGCGACCGAACGTTCGCGGCATCGACGACCGCGAGGCCGGTCAATCCGCCCATCCCGGCGGCCCCGCGCGCGCAGACGCCGAGGCGCGCATCGCACCGTGCCGGACGACGACCGAGACGACGGCGACGGGTCCGTCAGCACGGCACTCGATCACCGTCGCACCGTTCCGCTGCGCGAGTTCCCCGGCCAGCACGCACGGCTCCCCGGCGACCGCGCCGCTCAACGCATCCGCGGCGGCGAGCGCCGAGGCATCGGCGGCGTTCGCGGCCTCCTGCGCGGCGATCGACGCTCCCAGGACCCAGATCACCGCCACGGCCAGCAGTACGACGGCTCCGACGACGCCCACCGCCGCGACGGTCGCCGCGCCCGCGTCGCCGACGATCTTCCGGCCACGGTGCGGGGTGCCGGCGCAGCGGTCGCTCACAGTCCGCCCCGCATCGCGCACGACTCCGCCGTCAGTTCGACCGCCGCGAGCACTCCTCCGAGTCCGGCCGACAGCGTCGCGCAGACGACAGCGCCCTCCTCGCCGACCACGAGGCTCGCGGTGCCGACGTGCCGCCCCGCGATCCCGGCCGCGATCTCGGCCGTCTCGCCGCGGCCGAGCGCTCGAGCGGCATCCGCCGCGGCGTCCGCGAGTCGGACCTGCAGGGCGACCGCATGCACCGACGCGAGCACCGCGGCGAGCACGAGCGCGATCGCGGGCAGCGCGACGGCGAACTCCGCCGTCACGCTGCCCTGCTCGGCCTCAGCCGACCGTGAGCGCATTCCGCACGAGGTCGGTGAGGATGCCGCGGACCTCGTCGCCACGGAGGATGACGACGAGCAACCCGGCGAACCCGACGGCCGCCATCGTCGCGACGGCGTACTCCGCGGTCGCGGCGCCGCGCTCACCTGCGAGGCGCCGAGCGACCGATGCGAGGCGACGGCGGCGGAAGCCGGATCGGGGGCCGAGTCCGCGGACGGAACGGGCTGCGGGTGGTGTCGGGTGCATGCGGTTCTCCTTCTCTCTGCCGCACGGCGCGGCGACGGTGGCACGAGTCGGGTCGTCGTCACGACGCACCGCCGAGGGTGCCCGTGACGACGGAGATCATGAGCGGGACGACGCCGAGCAGGACGAACGCCGGCAGCACGCAGCAGCCGAGCGGGAGCATCAGTCGCACGCCGAGGCGAGCGGCTCGTGCAGCGCCCTCGGCGCGAGCCGCGCCCCGGAGCCCGGCCGCCTCGGCACGGAGCAGGTCGGCGACCGGCGCGCCGGCCCGCTCGGCGAGGGCGACCACGGATCGCGCAGAACCTGGTCGAGGCGAGGCGGCCAGGTGGCGCGCGAGCGCCTCGTGCGCGATCCGCTCGGCTCGGGCGACCGATGCGCCGCCCGACAGCGCCATGGCGATCAGTTCGAGTTCGAGCCCGGCGTCCGGGTGCTCGACGGCGGCTCGCCGCACGAGGACCCGATTCCAGCGCGAGCCACCCCAGAGCAGCCCGGAACCCCCGACGACGCAGGCCGCTCCGACCGGACCGCCGACCAGGACGCCGATCGTGTCGAATCCGAGCAGGGCGCCGAAGGCGACGGCGATCAGGGGCAGCGCCGCGACGAGTCGCGCGCTGGCGGCCGGGCCGGCGAGGAGCGCGGCTGCCTCCCGGCGCAGTTGCGCCTCGTCGCGCAGGGTTGCGGCGAGCATCGAGAGACAGCGCGCGAGGGGCGCACCCGAGGCATCCGCCACCGCCCACGCCGCGGCGAGCACGTCCCATGCGGCGGCCGCCCGAGGGTTGGAGGTGCGTGCCTTCGCGACGGCCGCGGCGATCGGCCCCCCGTCGGCCGCCGCTCGAGCCGCGCCGGCGATCACGGCCGCGTCGGCGTCCGCGGCCGGGTCCGGACGCGTGCGGCCGGCTCCCGCATCCGTCGGCACGTCGAGCGCGGCCCACGCCGTCGCCGGAGCGAGCCCGGCCGACAGCAGCGCTGCGAGTCGCTCCGCGATCCCCGCCACCCGGTCGGGTCCGGTCGATGCATCCGCGGACCGCGGTCGGAGCCGCGCGGCGATGGGCGGCGTCTCCCCACGGCTCAGCACCCCTCCACCTCCAACCGGTCGCCGTGGAGCCGGAACTCGCCGATCCCCTCGATCCGACGACGACCGTCGATCCGCGCAAGGTGCACGACGAGGTCGAATGCGCTCACCGCCTGGCGCGCGACGGCCTCGGTCGACATGCCGGCGGTGGCACCGAGCGCCTCGAGCCGTGCGGGCACGTCGGAGAGCGAGTTCGCGTGCAGCGTGCCGGCGCCGCCGTCGTGGCCGGTGTTCAACGCCGCCAGCAGGTCGCGCAACTCGGGGCCGCGGCACTCCCCGACGACCAGCCGGTCGGGTCGCATGCGCAACGCCTCGCGCAACAGCACGTCGAGTCCGATCCGCCCCGTCCCCTCGAGGTTCGCCTGCCTCGCCTCGAGCGAGACCACGTGCGGGTGCGCCGGCCTCAGCTCCGACACGTCTTCGAGCAGCACGATGCGATCCCCGGCCGGGGCCTCGCCGAGGAGGGCGCCGAGCAGCGTGGTCTTGCCGGTGCCGCCCGCGCCCGTGATCAACAGGTTGCGGCGGGCGCGCACCGCGTCGCGGAGTCGACGTTCCTGCTGGGGATCGAGCATCCCCGACCGGCTGAGGTCGCTGAGGCTCGCTCCGCCGGCCCGCGGCACCCGGACGGAGAGCAGCGTGCCCGAGCCCGACACCGGGGGCAGCACGGCGTGAATGCGGATGCCCTCTCCGAGCCTGACGTCGACGGCGGGCGTGGCCTCGTCGATGTGGCGGCCGCCGCGAGCGACGAGGTGCACGGCGAGCGCCCGAACCTCGGCCTCGCCGGCGCTCCATCCGGCGTGGCGCTCCGCCCCGCTCCCTCGATCGACCCACAACCCGTGCTCGCCGTTCACGAACAGGTCGGTCACGTCGTCGTCGGCCGCGTACGGCGCGAGCGGGCCGAGCACGGCGACGTCGGGTCGGATGCCCCGGGCGGCGTCGGAGGCCGCCCGGGCCGCCGTCGGATGCCGCACGCCGGTGACGTCGTGAGCATGCGCCCCCCGCTCGACGCCGGGCGGCGCCCACTCGGGCGCGGCATCGGCCTCCCATGATGGGACGGCGACGAATGGGGCGGACATGCGGTCGACGCTAGGCGCGCACCGATGGGCCGCCGCGACGAAGGCGTCCGGAAACGAGACGAGCTCCCCACCACGCCGTTGTGGAGGAGAGCTCGTGCGGTCGGCATCGGCGACGCCGCGTTAAAAGAAGGGGGCGGCACCCATTGGGGGGAACAGGTGCCGCCTCGGCAGCGAACGGATTGGGGGGAATCGCGAACGCTGCAGGCCTCGAATCGAAGTCGTTCGGGCGTACATCAGTGTATGGGCTTGAGATCCATGCGCAAGTACTTTCTGTCCTCATTTGTGCGGACGCACAGAATTCTCTGCGAGATCCTCCAGTCACTGAGAGGATGTCGACGGAAATCGACGGTGGAACCCGCCGAGCACGACGGTTTCCGCACCGGATCGGGGACGGAAGCCCAGACCTCGGGTGTCACGGGGCGGATGCCGTCCGACCGTCGCGCCCCCTCGCGCCTGCCCAGCGTATGCCCGCCGGCGCGCTCCGCACGCGACACACGCAGCGAAACATCGGGGTGCGGGCGCTATGGTGCTGTGTGGGGCAGGCGACCCGTCATCTGAATACTTCGCGAAGGAGCGATCGCACCACTATGAACGCGCAGATCGATCACGCGCTCGAGGAGATCCGGCGCTTCCGCCCGAGTCCCGAGTTCGCCGCCCAGGCCGTCGCCGACGAGGGCCTCTACGATGCCGCTCGCGCCGACCGGCTCGAGTTCTGGGCCGACCAGGCCCGCACGCTGCTCCAGTGGGAGAAGCCCTTCACCCGCACGCTCGACTGGTCGAACCCGCCGTTCGCGAAGTGGTTCGACGACGGCGAGCTGAACGTCGCCGTCAACTGCCTCGACCGCCACGTCGAGAACGGCCTCGGCGACCGGGTGGCCCTGCACTGGGAGGGCGAGCCGGGCGACTCCCGCGACATCACGTACGCCGAGCTGACCGACGAGGTCAAGCGTGCGGCGAACACCCTCGCCGACCTCGGCGTCAGCGAAGGCGACCGCGTCGCCATCTACCTTCCGATGATCCCCGAGGCCGTCGTGTCGATGCTCGCCGTGGCGCGCCTCGGCGCCATCCACTCGGTCGTCTTCGGCGGATTCAGCGCCGACAGCCTCGCGTCGCGCATCGACGACGCCGAGGCATCCGTCGTCATCACCGCCGACGGCGGGTACCGCAAGGGCCGCGTGTTCCCGCTGAAGCCGGTCGTCGACGAGGCGCTGGAGAAGTCCGCGGGCAGCGTCCGGAACGTGCTCGTCGTCCGCCGCGGCGAGAACGAGGTCGACTGGAACGCCGACCGCGACGTGTGGTGGCACGAGAGCGTCGCGACCGCGTCGAACGAGCACGAGGCGCAGGCCTTCGAGGCGGAGCACCCGCTCTTCATCCTCTACACCTCGGGCACGACCGGGAAGCCGAAGGGCATCCTGCACACCTCGGGCGGCTACCTCACGCAGGCGGCGTTCACGCACCGGAACGTGTTCGACCTCCACCCCGAGCGCGACGTGTACTGGTGCACGGCCGACGTCGGCTGGATCACCGGGCACTCCTACGTCGTCTACGGCCCGCTCGCGAACGGCGCCACCCAGGTGCTCTACGAGGGCACGCCCGACACGCCGCACCCCGGCCGCTGGTGGGAGATCGTCGAGAAGTACGGCGTCACGATCCTGTACACGGCGCCGACCGCCATCCGCTCGTTCATGAAGCTCGGCCGCCAGATCCCGCACGAGTTCAACCTGCGCACCCTCCGCCTCCTCGGCTCGGTCGGCGAGCCGATCAACCCCGAGGCCTGGATCTGGTACCGCCACGTCATCGGCGGCGGCTCGATCCCGGTCGTCGATACGTGGTGGCAGACCGAGACGGGCGCGATCATGATCTCGGCGCTGCCCGGGGTCACCGACCTGAAGCCGGGCTCGGCGCAGGTGCCCGTGCCCGGCATCTCGATCGACATCCTCGACGACGACGGCACGGCCGTCGAAGGCGAGGGCGGAGGCCTGCTCGTCGCCACCGAGCCGTGGCCGTCGATGCTGCGGGGCATCTGGGGCGACCCTGAGCGCTTCAAGGAGACGTACTGGGAGAAGTTCGGCGACAAGTACTTCGCCGGCGACGGCGCGCGCCGCGACGAGGACGGCGACATCTGGCTGCTCGGCCGCGTCGACGACGTCATGAACGTCTCGGGCCACCGCCTGTCGACCGCCGAGATCGAGTCGTCGCTCGTCGCGCACCCGTGGACCGCCGAGGCCGCCGTCGTGGGTGCCTCCGACGAGACCACGGGCCAGGCCGTCGTCGCGTTCGTGATCCTCAAGGCCAGCCAGGTCTCGCACGTGACCGACCCGTTCGAGGCGAGCGAGGAGCTCCGCAAGCACGTCGCGACCCAGATCGGTGCAATCGCCCGCCCGCGCCAGGTCTTCATCGTCAACGAGCTGCCGAAGACGCGCTCCGGCAAGATCATGCGGCGACTGCTTCGCGACCTCGCCGAGGGCCGCGAGGTCGGCGACACGACGACCCTCGCCGACACCTCGATCATGGAGGTCATCAGCGCCCAGGTGCGCTGACCCGATCGAACGGCGGATGCCGCGGCCGGGGTTCCGGCCACGGCATCCGTCGTCGCAGGGGCGCCGTGCCGGCCCCGGGCCCCGAGGCGGGCGGCGACCCGCTATGCGAACTCGACGACGAGCTCCACCTCGACGGGTGCGTCGAGCGGGAGCACCGCGACGCCGACCGCCGAACGCGCGTGACGGCCGGCATCTCCGAAGACCTCGCCGATGAACTCCGACGCGCCGTTGACGACGCCGGGCTGACCGGCGAAGGCGGGGTCGGATGCCACGAACCCGACGACCTTGACGACGCGGGTGACGCGCTCCAGCGAGCCGAGCTCCGCCTTCACCGCGGCGAGGGCGTTCAGCGCGCAGAGGCGCGCGTACCCCTTCGCGTCGTCGGCCGGCACGAGACCGTGGCCCTCGCCGACCTTGCCGGTCGCCGGCAGCGCGCCCGCGACGAACGGGAGCTGGCCCGAGGTGAAGACGAGGTTGCCCGTCACGACGGCGGGCACGTAGGCGGCCACCGGCGCCGCCACGGCCGGCAGCTCGACGCCGAGCTCGGCCAGGCGGTCCTCGACGGCGCCCATCAGGCGTCGCCCTCGAACTGCTTGGCGGCCTGCGCGGCCGCGGCCTGGCCGGCGGATGCCGCAACCGACGACTCCCCGCCGACGGGACGCTTCAGGTAGGCGACGAGCCCACCCTCGGGACCCTGCACGACCTGCACCAGTTCCCAGCCTTCCGACCCCCAGTTGTTCAGGATCGCGGCGGTGTTGTGGATGAGCAGCGGGGTGGTGATGTACTCCCATGCGGGCATGGCGTCTCCTCGGTGTCGGAACGGGCGGCTATCCTGAGGCTCGAGCCGGCCGTGGGCGCTGCGGCCCCTCGGCATGCCGGATTTTGCCAGCCTTCCTCAGTTAGGCTCCACTCTATGTCTGCCCAAAATCGAACGATGAGCGATGCCGCCGCGGGAATCCTCGGCTTCGTCGGCATGAGCGCACTCGCCGGCGTGCTGGTCACCGCCGCGGTCACCCCTGCGCTCGCCGTCACGGGCATGGCCGCGAACAACAGCATCAACATGTTCGAGAACCTCCCGGGGTATCTCGAGATCGACGACCTCTCGCAGAAGTCGACGATCTACGCCATGGTGGACGGCCGTCCGTCCGAGATGGCCAGCTTCTACGACGAGAACCGCGAAGAGGTCGCGTGGGACTACATCTCCCAGTACCTCAAGGACGCGGCCGTCGCCGGTGAGGACCCCCGCTTCTACTCGCACGGCGGGGTCGACATCCAGGGCACGGTGCGCGGCGCGCTGAGCACGGTCATCGGCCAGGACACGCAGGGCGGATCGTCGATCACCCAGCAGTACGTGAAGAACGTGCTGATCAACAACGGCGTCTCCGAGGCGACGACCGAGGAGGAGAAGCAGGCCGCGTACGACGCGGCGACCGAGGTCAGCGCCGAGCGCAAGCTCAAGGAGATCCGGTACGCGATCGCGCTCGAGAAGAAGTCCTCCAAGGACGACATCCTCCGCGGCTACCTCAACATCGCGCACTTCGGCGGACGCGTGTACGGCGTGCAGGCGGCCGCACAGTACTACTTCGGGACGAACGCCCGCGACCTGACGCTCGCGCAGGCCGCGAGCCTCATCGCGATCGTGAACAACCCGGAGAAGTTCCGCCTCGACTACCCCGACAGCGAGTCCAACGGCACGAACTCGGTCGACCCCGCCGGCAACCCGACGCCGTACGCGGCGAACAAGGACCGTCGCGACTACATCCTCCAGGAGATGCTCGACGAGAAGAAGATCACCCAGGAGGAGCACGACGCCGCCGTCGCCGAGCCCGTCGCACCTGCGATCACCGAGCCGAGCACGGGCTGCTCGACGGCGCGCGGCTACGCCTTCTTCTGCGACTACGTCACGTGGGAGATCAAGAACAAGTTCGACGACCCCGAGACCACCGACGTGAACGAGGGGCGCCAGCTGCTCCAGACGGGCGGCCTCGACATCTACACGACCATCGACCTCACGCTGCAGAACGAGGCGATCGGCGCGCTCAACGACAACGTGCCGAAGGTGGCCGACGGCGTCGACATCGGCGGTACCGTCGTCAGCGTCGAGGTCGGGACCGGTCGCATCCTCGCGATGGCGCAGAACAAGGACTACTCCGCCGACCCCACGGTCCTCGAGAGCGGTCGCAACTACACCGCGGTGAACTACAACACCGACATCGACTACGGCGGCTCGAGCGGGTTCCAGCCCGGTTCGACGTACAAGGTCTTCACCCTGGCCGAGTGGCTGAAGGAGGGACACGCGCTCAACGAGGCGGTCGACGCCCGCTTCCGCGAAAACTGGGGTTCGTTCAACAACAGCTGCGAAGGCACCATGAGCGGCGACGGATGGGGCCCCAAGAACGACGACTTCAGCCCCGGCGGATACTGGACCGCCGTCGAGAACACGATGAACTCGTACAACACCGGCTTCGTGGCGATGGCCAAGGAGCTCGATCTCTGCGGCATCGCGAAGACCGCCGAGGCGCTCGGGGTCCACCGTGCGGACTACGATCCGCTCTCGCAGTTCCCCTCGGCCGTGCTCGGCACGAACGAGGTCGCCCCCCTCTCGATGGCCACGGCATTCGCGGGCATCGCGGGCGCCGGCAAGTCGTGCTCGCCGATCGCCATCGACAAGATCACCAAGCAGGACGGAACCGAGATCGAGCCGCCGAAGTCCGAGTGCACGCAGGCCCTCACCCCCGAGGTCGCGGCCGGCACGGCCTACGCGATGCAGAAGACCATCGAGGGCGGAACCGCCGCGGCGTCGGGTGGCAACACCTACCCGTGGGTCCCGATGATCGGCAAGACGGGTACGACCGACAACGCCGAGGCGACGTGGATGAGCGGGGCCTCGACCAAGGTCGCGACGGTCGTGGGCGTCTTCAACGTCACGGGTCACGTGAACCTCCGGGACACGTACTTCGATGCGGGCCAGGCTGCCTCCCTGCGTCACCAGATCTGGCCGCGCGTCATGTCGGTGGCCAATGCCCGCTACGGCGGCGGAGACTTCGCGGACCCGCCCTCGTCGATGATGAACGCGCCGCAGGTCTCGGTGCCGGATGTGCTCGGTCTCTCGCCCGAGGAGGCGCAGGGCGCCCTGGAGTCGGCCGGATTCGGCTGGCGGATGGACGGCGAAGTGGATTCCGACAGGCCGAAGGGCACGATCGGAGCCCAGTCGCCCTCCGGTGCGGCGAGTCGCGGTGCGGTCATCAGCCTCCAGGTCAGCCGGGGCAACCTCTCGGGCCTCCCGAACGTCGTCGGCATGACCGCAGACGAGGCGGAGAACACCTTGAAGGACGCCGGCTTCAAGGTCAACCGACAGGAACAGGACGTCACCGATCCGGCCCAGGACGGCATCGTGATCAGCCAGTCCCCGGACTCCGGCAGCGCCGTGAAGTCGGGCGACAGGGTCCAGATCGTGGTCGGCAAACTCTCGACCAGCCCCGGCGGCGGCCCTGGCGTCGGAGGAGACGCCCCCGGCCAAGGCAACTGATGGGTCGTGGCCTGACGCCCGTCGCGCGGATCGCTCTCGCGGTCGGCGCGGCGGGCGCTGCCGCGCTCGCCTGGGGTTCCCTCATCGAACGTCGTCGGTTCACGCTCCGACGCGTCGAGATCCCGGTGCTGCCCGCGGGATCCGATCCGATCCGGGTGCTCCACATCTCCGACCTGCACATGGCGCCCTGGCAGCGCGACAAGCAGGAGTGGATCGCGTCGCTGGCCGACCTCCGACCGGACCTGGTGATCGACACCGGGGACAACCTCGGACATCGCCGAGGGCTCGAGGGCGTCCGCCGGGCGCTCGCGCCGTTCCGCGATGTGCCCGGCGTCTTCGTCAACGGATCCAACGACTACTTCGGCCCGGTCCTGAAGAACCCGTTCACGTACTTCGGCGGCCCTTCCGGCATCGTCAGGCGAGCCGAGCCCCTCGACATCGATGCGCTCCACGCCTTCTTCCACGAGCTCGGCTGGCTCGATCTGGACAACGCGGCGGCCTCGCTCGAGGTCAACGGCACGCATCTCGAGTTCTTCGGCGTCGATGATCCGCATCGCGGGTTCGACCGCCTCGAGGTCGTCGCGGCCGCGATCGACGACCTGCGCGCCGGCGACTCCTACGGAGACGACGACTGGCCGGATCGAGAGGTCGGCGCGGCCCTGCGCCCTGCCGTGACCATCGGCGTCACGCACGCGCCGTACCGGCGCGTGCTGAACTCGTTCGTCAACCACGGCGCGCAGCTGCTCGTCGCAGGCCATACCCACGGCGGACAGGTCTGCGTACCAGGCTTCGGCGCCCTCGTCACCAACTGCGACATCCCGCGCGCGCAGGCGAGCGGGCTGAGTGTCTGGCGTCACGGCCTGCGCAGCGCCTTCCTCAACGTCTCCGCCGGGCTCGGCACCTCGATCACGGCACCGGTCCGGTTCGCGTGTCCGCCCGAGGCGACGCTGATGACGCTCGTCGCGAGCACGTGATGCCGCCCGCGTCGGTTCGCGACGATGGCGGGTGGTCAGGAGCACGCTGAATCTCGGCTATGCTGGTTGAGGCCTTCGGGCCCCCGGGGTGTGGCGCAGCTTGGTAGCGCGCTTCGTTCGGGACGAAGAGGTCGCAGGTTCAAATCCTGTCACCCCGACCGGGAGATCGGTGCCGCATCGCGGCCCGGGAGTTCGAGCCCCCTCGTATCGAGGGGGCTCGAACTGTTTTCCGTGGTGGTTCAGCGGGCGGGATCCGAAGGAGGATCCACCGGATCCGCCCGATCGCGCCCGCTCGCCCAGCGGAAGAACCGCTCGAGCGGACCGATGCCGACATACCTGCGCCACGTCCAGGCGAAGAGTGCCGAACCGACGACCAGCCCGATCAGCAGCGCCCAGGAGTCATCGGAGACCACTCCATCGGACCGGACGTACTTCGCGTTCGCGATGACGACGAGGTGCAGCGTGTAGATCGTCAGGGGCATCGCTCCCATTGCGACGATCGGCGAGAGCACGATGCCGGCCACGCGTCGCACCGGCTGCGCGGCGAGCCCGAGCAACGCGCACGTCCCCGCGAGGACGAGGACTCCGACGGCCGTGTTGCCGACCGTCTCGAGTGATGCCCGGAGCGGGATGCTCCACACGGTCGTCTCCGGCATGCCCGCGATGTCGTCCGGACCGGGGAGCAATCGAGCGATCGGCAGCGTCAGCGGCAGGATGGCCGCTGCGGCGATCGCCGCCCACGCCAGCGTGCTCGGCCGCCCGATGCCGGCTCGCGCCAGCCCCAGGCCGATCAGCATCACCGGGACCCAGATCACGACGGGGTAGGCGCCGAGCAGGAACCACTCGACGAGGATTCCCGCAGGGCCGTCGGCGAGCTCGAGAAGTCCACTCGGCCTCGCGGCCAGCTCGACGATCGCCGGCGTCACGACGAGGAGCCCGGCTCCGAGCAGCACTGCGGTGCGCCATGGGAGGAAGAGCAGTGGGAGCACGACCAGGAATGCGACGCCGTAGACGTCGAGGATCACGAGGACGAGCGGCCTGAGCGCCACGACGACCAGGATGCCGAGCGCGATGAGCAGCACGGCGCGGATCGCGATCTGCCGTCTGAGCGTCATCCGTTCGATCGGCTCCCGCACAGGGGCGACGCCACCCGTCAGGAGCCCCAACCCCACGCCGGCGGTGAGGGCGAACAGCAGGCGAGGGCGCTCGTCGGCGACCGAGATCACCGAGTCCCAGAACTGGTCCCCCGTGGCGGGTGCGACGTGGGCCACGAACATGCCGATGAGGGCGAGGCCGCGTGCGGCGTCGACGCCCGTGATCCGCGATCGCACGGTGCGGACCGGGCTCGGACGGTGAACGGGCATGCGCCATCTTCGCATCCGACCGGGCGTCCGGCCGCCTCTCGCCGTGTCGCTCGACCGGGTCTCCACGGCGCCCGGACGTTCAGGGGCGGGGCGCGCACACGGTGTAGCGCCCCGACTGCAGCTCGACGACGCATCCGTCGATCGGGGGCTCCCCCGCCCAGATGGTCGGGTCGTCGGCAGTCGGCTCGCCGGCATCGGTCAGGCCGATGTGCGCGCCGGCCAGCACGGCGACGCTCACCGCGGCACCCCACCACGTCGCGAGTCGATCGTGACCGAGGGCGGCGATGTCGACCGCGGCGGCGCGCTGGTCGGACAGCGTCTCCCCCGTCGCGCCGGGTCGCGTCCCGACGGTGGCGACGCGCCCGGCGATCGACCAGACGAGTGCGCTCACGAGGACCGTCACGAAGACCGCGACGGCCGCACGCGTCAGGATCGAACGGGACCCCCTCCAGACGATGCGAGCGGCCGTCACGGTGGCGGCGCCGACGACCGGGACGAAGGCGAGGATGCCGGGCGCGGGGTGACGGACCCACGCGGGCGTGTGCCGGGAGACGAGCCACCACGCGACGAACGTCGCGGTGCCCAGGATCGCGATCATCAGCATGGTGGCGGCCTCGCGTCGGCTCACCCAGGCCCGGCCGTCACGGCCGAGCACGTCCGGATCGCGCCGTACCAGGCGCGCGGCGACGACGAGCATCGTGCCGGCGCCGAGCACCGCGAGTGCAGCCAGCGCCGCGGCGACGCCCGAGGGCAGGTTCCAGGACCCGAGCAGGACCCCGATCTTCTCGACCGGCGTCACCACGTACCCGCGCTGGCCACCCGAGAGGAGGAAGTACCCGAAGTCCCGGAGGTTCGCCCAGTACCCGCCGAACCCGAGCGTGAGGAGCTTCGCGAGCTCGAAGGCCAGCGTCGGTGCCGCTGCGGCCGCTGCGGCGACGAGGACCTTGGGCACGGTCGTGCGGAGGCGAGCGGGCCACGGCCCGGCGGCGTCGAGCAGGACGGCGACGGCGAAGGCCGGAACCGCGAGCAGGGCGATGAACTTCGTCTGGATGGCGAGACCCACGAGCAGTCCGGCCAGCCACGGTCGCCGGTGTGCGAAGAGGAGCGCTGCGGCGAGGAACGCCGCAGCGGCGACCTCGCCGAGCACGTCGGCGGGAGTCTGGATCGGAGAGGGCAACGCCGCCGTCTCGAACGCCAGCGGCACGGCCATCGCCACGAGCGCGGCCCAGCGGCCGCCGAGGCGGCGCCCGACGAGGCCGAGAGCCACGAGGAGCCCGAGGTAGGCGAGCGTCGCCACGAGCCTGCCGGCGAGCACGGGGTCGACCCCCAGCGCCAGGAGACCCGCAACGGGGACCAGGATGACCGGACCGGTCGAGATCCGCACGTCGAACGGGGTGAGCGTGCTGCCCGACAGCGTGCCGTCGCTCGCATAGCCGAGCCCCCGGACGAGGTTGATCGGCACGGTCAGGTTGAACGCCTCGTCCTCCCAGAGGCGCACGGTCGTGATGCCGGGGACGAGCACGGCCAGGTTCGCCACGACGAGCGCCGCGAAGACGACCCACCATGCCACGCGTACGACGGAGCCGGCCGAGACCATGGTCGCCGCACCTCGCTCGGCGTCGGATCCCGTCGTCACCTGGCGACTCCGGGCCGGAGCGACACCCGCCAGAGCTCGGCCGCCGCATCGACGGCGAATCGCCTGAGGCGCTTGGGCGGGAGCTTGGGCGGGCGATCGACGCCCCACATCGTGCCGGTCTGGTTGGAGCCACGACGGGGCAGGCTCGCGACCCGCACGTAGCGCACGGTGTACCCGCGTCGAACCTCGGCGAGCGAGAAGTGCACATGCGGCACCAGTGCGTCGGCGGGCACCGCGGCGAGCAGCTCGGCGAGGGGACCCGGACGGTAGACCCGGAGCGGCGTGTTCACGTCGGGCACACGCCGACCGACCGCGGTCCACACGACGACGCCCACCGCGAACGTGAGCACCCGGCGGAACCACGGGTCCTCGCGACCGCGTCGAACCCCGTGGACGACGTCGGCGGAGGTCGAGACGGAGGCTCGGACGGTCCTGGCCAGGTCGGCCCCGTGGAACTGCCCGTCTCCGTCGACGTGGAGCACCAGATCGGGCGATCGCTCGAGCCCGGCCCGATACGCCGCGAGCGCTGTGGGCCCGTGCCCGCGGTTCGCGTCGGCGCGGATGGTGACGAGCGCCGGCAGTCCGGCCTCGAGTTCGCGGAGCACGCGGAACGTGTCATCCGTCGACCGGTCGTCGACGACCACGATGCTGAGCCGTGCGGCGAGCGGAGCGAGGTGCTCCTCGATCTCGGCGAGGAAGCCGGGCAACCCCTCGGCCTCGTTGTAGGCGGGCATGACGACGACGAGATGGTCCAGCTGCACACGTCCTCCCGGCGTTCGGCCGGACGCGGGGCGATGCCGGCTCCGTAGTAGCGTAGTCGAATGTCGCAGCACGCTCGTTGGCGCCGTCTCGCCGGGCTCGGCGCCCGATTCCTGACCGTGGGCGCGATCAGCACGATCATCGAGATCGCCGTGTTCAACCTCCTCTACCTCGTGCTCGGCGTCGATGTCGTGGCGGCGAAGATCGTGGCATCGCTCGTCGCCCTCGTCAACGCGTACATCGGCAATCGCGAATGGACGTTCCGCCATCGCGGCGGCCACACGAGGGCCGTGGAGATCACGCTCTTCATCGTCGTCAATGCCGTCTGCACGGCGCTCGGCGCGCTGCTGGTCTGGGCGGGCGTCCTCGCCGCATCCGCCGCGCTCGGTCGCGAGGCCGGTCCGTTCGTCGTGAACGCGGTCAACCTCGCGAGCATCGTCGTGGTCGTCGTGCTGCGCTTCCTCCTGTACCACTTCATCGTGTTCCGGGGAGTGCGGGTCCGCGAGGACCCGCTGCCTGCCGGGTCCGGAGGAGGGAGCGGCTCGACGCTGCCGCGCTGATCGCACGACCGCGGTCGCGCCGGGGGCCCGCGAATCGGGAGGCTCCTCGCTCCGTCAGCGTGACGAGAGGTACCGCTTCAGTGCCGTCGCCGCATGTTCCGGCTCGAATCCCGTCGCGCGGATCTTGGCCAGGTCGAACTCCCCGTGCGCCGGCCGAGCGGCGATGGGCCGACCGGATGCGACACGTTCGCGGGCGTAGTCGGCGGTGCTCGTGGATCGGACCCTCGCCGGGTCGTGGCCGACCTCGGCGAAGACCTCGCGTGCGACGTCGAGCCAGCTGACCACGGGGCCCCCGTTGGAGAGATGGTATGTTCCGTGCTCGGGACGGCGCGCGAGCAGGTGACGGATGCCGCGGGCGAGCTCGTCCGCGAAGGTGAGCCGCCCGGTCTGATCGGCGACCACGGCGGGGTCGATGCCCTCCTCGGCGAATCGGACCATCGTGCGAACGAAGTTGGCCCCGTCGCCGATGAGCCATCCGGTCCGGACCAGGTAATGGCTCGGCACCTGCTGCACCGCGAGCTCGCCCGCTGCCTTCGAGGCACCGTACGCGCCGAGTGGCGCGGGTGGTTCGTGTTCGGCATGCGGGTGCGTCGAACCGTCGAAGACGTAGTCGGTGGACACGTGCACGAGCGTGATCCGGCGCCGTCGGGCGATGTCGGCGAGCACGCCGACTCCGGTGGCGTTCACCGCCCACGCCTCGACGCGCCCGTCGGACTCGGCACGATCGACGGCCGTGTAGGCGGCGGCGTTCACGACGGTGTCGACGCCGGACCAGTCGTAGGCGCGGATCGAGTCCGGCGAGGCCAGGTCGAGCTCGTCCCGGCCCGGGAAGCGGGCGAGGGGCCGGTTGGCCGCGCCGGTTCCGCCGAATTCCGCCCTGAGCGCCCGACCGAGTTGCCCGGTGCCTCCGAGCACGACCGTCTCGAGCGGAGGCACCGGTGTCGCGTCGACGAGGCGCGGGTTGGCGCGATCCTTCTCGGAGACCACGGCTCGGTCGAGCGGTATGGGCCAGTCGACGCCGAGCGCCGGATCGCCCAGGTCGACCGCCGAATACGCGGCATCCGCCGACCAGTGGTCGCTGACGAGGTAGGTGTAGGCGGTATCGGCCTCGAGGGCCTGGAAGCCGTTCGCGACGCCGCGCGGCACGAACACCGCGGTGCCCGGATCGAGCTCGTGGGTGACGACGCATCCGTACCCCGGCCCGGGCCTGAGGTCGACCCAGGCGCCGAACGCCCGCCCCGTGGCGACACCGAGGTACTTGTCCCACGGTTCGGCGTGGAACCCGCGGGTGGTCCCCACGGCGGCGTTGAACGACACGTTCTGCTGCACGGGGGCGAAGTCCGGAAGCCCCAGCGCCACCATCTTCTCGCGCTGCCAGTGCTCCTTGAACCACCCTCGTGCATCGCCGTGGAGCGGCAATTCGACGACGAGCAGGCCCGGGATCGCGGTCTCGTGGACGGCGAGCCGCGTCGACGGACCGCTCACCGGCCGAGCTCCGCGTAGCGCGCCTCGGTGGCGGCCTTCTGCGGTCCCCACCAGGCCTCGTGGTCGCGATACCACTCGATGGTGCGTGCGAGGCCTTCGCCGAAGTCGGTGTACCGCGGCGTCCACCCGGTCTCGGCCGTGAGCTTGCGGGCGTCGATCGCGTACCGCAGGTCGTGACCCGGACGGTCGTCGACGAGGTCGTACGCGTCTCGCGGCCGACCGAGCAGCTCGAGGATCGTCTCGACGACCTCGAGGTTGCTGCGCTCCCCGTTCGCGCCGATGAGGTAGGTCTCGCCGATGCGCCCGCGGTCGAGGATGGCCAGGACGGCGCTGTTGTGGTCGTCGACGTGGATCCAGTCGCGCACGTTCCGGCCGGAACCGTACAACCTCGGACGCATCCCGCCCAGGACGTTCGTGACCTGGCGCGGGATGAACTTCTCGACGTGCTGGTACGGCCCGTAGTTGTTCGAGCACCCGCTGATCGTGGCGCGCAGCCCGAAGCTGCGCACCCATGCCGCGACGAGCAGGTCGGACGCCGCCTTCGTCGCCGAGTACGGGCTCGACGGCCGGTACGCGGTGAGCTCGGTGAACTTCGCGGGGTCGTCGAGCTCGAGATCGCCGTACACCTCGTCGGTCGAGATGTGATGGAAGCGGAGCTCGCGCTCCCGCGCCGCCTCGATGAGCGTGAACGTCCCCACGACGTTCGTGTCGACGAAGGGTCTCGGGCCGGCGAGGGAGTTGTCGTTGTGGGATTCGGCGGCGAAGTGCACGATCGCATCCGTCGCCGGATCCAGCGCGTCCGCGAGATCGGCGACGAGATCGGCATCGCCGATGTCACCGCGGACGAACCGGAAACGGTCGGCCGGCAGTCCCTCCAGCGAGGAGAGGTTGCCGGCGTACGTCAGCTTGTCGAGGACGACGACGTCGTGCTCGGTGTGCTCCAGGGCGTGCCGGACGAAGTTCGAGCCGATGAATCCGGCCCCGCCGGTGACGAGGAGGGTGCTCATGCGTGCCCGCCCCGTTCGAGGAGGCCGGCGAGGTACCGGCCGTACCCGGACTTGCTGAGCGACGCGGCGCGTGCGCGAAGCTGATCGTCGGTGATCCAGCCCTGCCGCCAGGCGACCTCCTCCGGTGCACCGACCTTGAGGTTCTGACGTCGCTCGATGGTGCGGACGAACTCCGTGGCGTCCGACAGCGAGTCGAACGTTCCGGTATCGAGCCATGCGGTGCCGCGCGGCAGGATCTCGACGCGGAGCCTGCCCTGGTCGAGGTACGCGGCGTTGACGTCGCTGATCTCGTACTCGCCGCGCGCGGACGGCTCGAGCGACCGGGCGATCGCGACGACGTCGTTGTCGTAGAAGTAGATCCCCGGCACGGCGTAGGCGCTCTTCGGGCGCGCCGGCTTCTCCTCCAACGACAGCACCCGTCCGTCTTCATCGAACTCGACCACGCCGTACGCGCTCGGATCGGCGACTCGATAGGCGAACACCGCCGCACCGTCCAGCTCGCGGAATCGCGAGAGCCGCGTTCCCATCCCGGGCCCGTAGAAGATGTTGTCGCCGAGCGCCAGGCACACCCGATCGTCGCCGATGAAGTCGGCGCCGATCACGAACGCCTGCGCGAGGCCGTCCGGGCTGGGCTGCTCGGCATAGGTGATCTCGATGCCGAACTGCGAGCCGTCGCCGAGCAGGCGATGGAACTGCGGAGCGTCGTGCGGTGTCGTGATGACGAGGATGTCGCGGATGCCCGCGAGCATGAGCGTGCTGAGCGGGTGGTAGACCATCGGCTTGTCGTAGACGGGCAGCAGCTGCTTGGAGACGCCGATCGTGATCGGATGGAGTCGAGTACCGGAGCCTCCGGCGAGGATGATGCCCTTCATCGGTTCGATTCTGCCGGACGAACCGGGTCACCCCTCGCCGCAGCCGGGCGCGTCGATCGTCACGCCGGCGGGCCGCACGAGCGGGGTGTGGCGGACCTCCAGCGGACCGTACGCCGCATCGGCCTCGCCGCTGTAGGTCGCGACGATGGTGTGCGAGGACGCGGGGACGTTCCGGATGTTGACCTTGACCGCGGGCCGACCGAGGTGCGGCAGCGGCGTCGCCGCCGCAGGCGCCCCGTCGACGGTCACCGACTGGAGCGTCGCCCCCACCGGGCCGTAGAGCACGAGATCGGTCGAGATCTCGCCCTTGGGGAAGTACTTGCCGGTCGCGACGTATTCGGCGAGGCCGTCGACGTCGCCTGGCTGGACGGTATTGGTCAGCGTCGCGCTCGTCGTGAAGGTCGGGGCCGTGCCGGCACCGACGGTGCATGCGTCCGTCGAGGCGGCGACGTCGAGCTGCAGGTAGTAGTCCATCTTGCCCTGCGTGATGTCGTTGACGTAGACCCCCACGACGCTCTCCGACGCGTTGTCGGTCGGCAGGATGCCGGTGATGCGCGAGCCGTCGATGTACTCGGCCTCGTCGGCATCCGACGGCACGTACATCAGCCGGTCCTCGTCGATGGATCGCGTGAGCGCCTCGACGAGGGCGCCGGCGTCTCCGCCGCCGGAGGTGAGCACCTTGAACACCGACGCGGCGGCGGACGCGAAGAAGGCGTCCTGCTCTTCGTTCTCGTCGTAGCGGGAGTACACCTCGTTGAGGACGAGGCTGGCCGCGTTGTCGGACGTGATCTGCTCCCCCGTCGGCAGGGTCACGGGTCCGGTCGCGCCCAGGATGTAACCGAGGGCGACGGGATCGAACGAGACGACGCCGTCGACCTGATCTCCGAACGACTCGGCCCAGAAGGCCCGGATCAGCTCGGAGGTCTCGGGGAAGTCGGGCGTCAGCGTGACGTCCATCATGTAGCGGCCGATCTTGTCCCCGTACAACGCCTCGGTCTCGGGATCGAGCGGGATGATCGGCTCCGCACGCCCGTTCTGGAAGTCGGTGCTCGCCGCCTGCCGGGCGATGCTGATCCGGCCGTCGGTGACGTTCACGAGCAGCAGGGCGGCGGGGTTCCCCCCGGTGCCGCGGGCCTCGGCGAGGTTCTGGAACAGGACGAGGTAGTTCCTCGGGCCGTCGGCTCCCAGCGCGCCGGGCAGCACCGCGAGCGCCTGCTGAGCAGGCAGGATCATCGGCTCGAGTTCGGTCACCGCTCCGTCGAGCTGGTCGACGCCGTCGCGGACCGGGCCGATCAGTGCCTGGCGATCCAGCGAGTCGAGCTCGGAGGCGACGTGGACGATCGTGTCGGCGACGCCGTCGACCGTGGTGGAGAGCTCGGTGAGGGCGGCGAGGTCGACGGCCCCGTCGACGGGCTTCAGGGCGTCGATGCTGAGCGTCGTCGCGGGCTCGACGACGCCGTCGACGAGCTCGTCGACCGATGCCGACGTGATGCGAACGGCCTGCAGGTTGGCCCCCAGCGTCGGGACCCACTCGAATGAACGCCACATCGGATCGTCCGTCAGTTCGCGCGCCTTCGCCGAGTGCGCGCGGAGCTGCTCGATCGTCGCGGTCGCGCCCTCCTGGTCGCCGTCGAGCACCTGCTGCTGCGCCTGCTTCGCGAGGGGGATGGCCTGCTCGAGTTCGTCCTTCGCGGCGAATCCGCGCTCGGCGACTTGAGCGCCGGCGACGCCGACACCGACCAGCGCGAGGAGGATGACCCCGAGCGAGACCGGGACCCACAGCCTCGCGCTCTTCACCAACGGCCGCTTGGGCCGATCCGATCCTCGCCTACTCACGCGAGCCATCGTATGCGGTGCTGGCCGTGATCCGGCCCGGAGCCGGATCACGATCCCGACACGGCATCAGTATGCGCCCTGCGCCCGGAGGACCGCACGCGCCGTGCGATAGAGGATGATGACGTCCCCGGTCAGGGACCAGTTCTCGACGTAGTACAGGTCGAGTCGGACGCTGTCGTCCCATGAGAGGTCGGAGCGGCCCTGGGTCTGCCACAGGCCCGTGATACCGGGCCGCACGAGCAGCCGCCGGCGCGCCCAGTCGTCGTAGCGCTCCACCTCCGAGGCGAGCGGGGGCCGGGGGCCGACCAGGGACATCTCACCGCGCAGCACGTTCACGAACTGCGGCAGCTCGTCGAGGCTGTAGCGACGGAGGATGGCGCCGATCCGGGTGACGCGGGGATCGGAACGCATCTTGAAGAGGACCCCGTTGCCGTCGGTGCGGTCGAGCAGGGTCGGGAGCTGCCGCTCCGCGTCGACGACCATCGACCGGAACTTCAGCATGTGGAACCGTTCGCCGTTGAGGCCGACGCGCTCCTGCGAGTAGAGGGCCGGACCAGGGCTGTCACGGCGGACCAGCACGGCGATCGTCAGGAACACCGGGCTCAGGATGATCAGGGCGAGCGTTGCCACGACGAGGTCGAAGGCACGCTTGGCTGCGTACTTCCGTCCGGTGAACTCGGGGTAGTCGACCTGGATGAGCGGCAGCCCGGCGACCGGACGGGCGTGGATGCGCGGTCCGGCGACATCCGTGAGCGCGGGCGCCACGACGAGGTTCGTGCTGGTCGCCTCGAGCTGCCACCCGAGTTCGCGCATTCCGCGTGGATCGATCGTGTCGGCCCCGGTGAAGACCACCGTGTCGGCGCGCGCGGCCCGCAGGGCGTCGTCGAGGCCGTCGTAGGCCCCGAGGACCGGAATCCCGGGCGCGAGTTCTCGGTTCGATTCGCCGTGCTCCGTGACCGCCCCGACGATCACGATGCCGGAGACCCCGTCGCGCTCGATCTGCTGGGCGACGTGCACCGACTTCTGTCGTTCGCCCATGAGGATGGCGCGGTGCAGGAAATGGCCCGCCGCTCTCCGACGGAGGAGCCACTTGCGCCAGGCCCAGCGCCCGGTGAGGAGGAGGGCGAGTCCGAGCGGCAGCGCGACGAGCACGTATGCGCGGCCGACCTCGGAACGCAACAGGAAGGCGCCGATCGCGAGCACCGCGAACACCCTGATGCTGGCATCGCTGATGCGCCGGTACTCGGCCGTGCCGGCGCCGACGATCGTGCGATCACGGGTGGCGAAGATCGCGAGCGACGCGAACCAGCCGCCGGCGAGGAGCGCTGAGACGAGCGCGTAGCTCAGCAGGTACTCGGCGTCGCCGAGACCCGGGATCCGGAGGGACGTGCCGGTGGTCCCGAACCGGATGAACTGCGATCCGTACACCGCGAAGACGATCACGACGAGGTCGGTCACGAGCAGGCGCCGAGCGTAGGAGCGCTGCCACGCGGCGACCACCTCGGCCGGACTCGTCCCGGTGGGCTGCCGTGTGAGGGTCATGCACCACCTCCACCGCCGTTGCTCGGCGGTCCGATGACGGCCCCCGAGCGCCCGCCGTTCGGGTCGGCGAGCAGGGACAGGCTACCGCGGGTTGTCCTCCTATGTGAGGACGGATCGGAAGTCACCCCCCGAACTGGGGCGAGCCGTCCGCTTCAGCGTGACGCCCGTCGAGCACGCCGCCGCTCTCCTGCAGGTAGCAGACGCCGCAGAGCGATTCGTAGGCGACCTCGTCGCCGTCGATCGCGACCTGGTCTCCGTCGAAGATGTAGCGGTCGCCGATACGGCGCCCGTTGAAGATCGCCTTCCTGCCGCAGCGGCAGATGGTCTTCAGCTCCTCGAGGCTGTGGGCGACCTCGAGGAGGCGTCGACTCCCGGCGAACGCGACGGTCTGGAAGTCCGTGCGGATGCCGTAGGCGAGGACGGGGATGTCGTCGAGCAGTGCGATCCGCAGCAGGTCGTCGACCTGGTCGCCCGTGAGGAACTGTGCCTCGTCGACGAGCAGGCAGCTCACGTCCCGTCCGTGCGACTCGATCACGGGCGTGCGGTGACGTTGGAAGAGATCGAGCACCTGATGGTCGGGTGCGATCGTGAAGTCGACCGCGCGAACGACCCCGAGCCTCGAGACGATGTCGCTATCGCCCTTCGTGTCGACCGCGGGCTTGGCCAGGAGCACCTGGTGGCCTCGCTCCTCGTAGTTGAAGGCCGCCTGCAGCAGGGCCGTCGACTTGCCCGAGTTCATGGCGCCGTAACGGAAGTAGAGCTTGGCCACTACTCGAGCATCCCGTCCTCCGCCGCGCGGCGGATCAACTCGGCCCGTCGACCGGCTGGTCGGCCGACCTTGGCGTACTTGTCCCGCGCGCGACGCAGGTACGTCTTCGCGGTCTCGTAGCCGACCTCCATGCTGGCGGCGACGTCGGCCGTCGACATCCCCTGCACGTACAGCTGGACGGCACGGTGCTCGGCGGCGCTGAGCGCGGCATCCGGCGGCGCCGCGAACGCGGGGCCCGCACCGCCGGTCCCGCCGGCGCCGGCTCGGTCGCCCGCCTGCTGGGGCGCCCGCTCTCCGCGGAGCGCCCGCCGTGCCGAGGCCACCACGGCCTCGACGGGCAGCGTCTTCGGTACGAAGGCGTCCGCGCCCGCGGCGAGGCACCGTTCCCGGGACGCGTCGTCGTCGAGCGCGGTGATGACGACGACGATCGCACCCGCCGCCCGGCAGGCGCGGATCCGAGACTCGATGGAGATCGAGTCTCCGAGCTGGAGGTCCATGAGCACGAGGTCCACGGGGAAATCGGGGTGGCGGATCAGGTCGAGCCACTGCGTGGCCCGGACGACGACCTCGAGGTCGGGCGAGTGATCGGCGATCCAGCTCGAGATGCCGTCGACGATGACGGCATGATCATCGAGGATCGCGACCCTGACGACCTCGTCGGCTTCGGGCTCAGTCGTCATGTCGGAATTCCACCCTCACATTCTCTCGCGTGATCTCGAGTTCGGCGCGCACGCCGACCGCACGCGCGGCCGCCAGGAATCGTTCGACCTCTCGCCGCGACGGCACCGGGCCGTGGTCCGGATCGACGATCGCGAGCAGGGTCACGGTCGCACCGCGTCCGTCGGCGGCGACGGTGATCCTGATCGATCGCGACCGCCCGCCGCTGCTCAGCCAGGACAGCAGCGCCGTCAGGGGCGGCCGTTGCTCGCTGCGCAGCCGGGCGACGGTGGCGCCCGGGTCCTCGACGGTGATCGGGACCTGTCGTGCGGCCTCGATCGAGGAGGCGAGGTCGTCGAGCCAGGTCGACTCGATGCCGGCCCTGAGCGCCCGGCGCAGCAGGTCCGCGAGCTCGCGAGCACGATCCGCATCGGCGATGCTGATCCGCTCGGCGTTCGTGATCCCCGCGAGGAAGGGCAGCACCTCGCGGCTGAGGACCGACACGCGACCCTGCTGCACCGAGCGCACGATCCCCGCCCGCACTCCGCCGTCGCGCTCGAGCGCGATCGCGTTCGCATGCCGTTGCCACGCGAGGCTCTCGCTCACGATGGTCGCGGAGTACGCGGCCCCTGCGGCGGAGAGCGCGAGGACGGCGACCGAGCTGACCGCGACGAGCGCGGCTGCGTTGGCCTGCGTCGCACTGGCGCCGGCCGAGCCGACTGCGAGGATGGCGAGGACGGCGGCGGCGACCGTCCCGGCTGCGAGCAGCGAGATCCAGGTGCTGAACGGGGCGAGGGACAGGATCATCAGGCCCACGACGAGCGGCCCGAAGTCGTCGTAGAGGTATCGGTCGGCGCCGACCGTGCTCACGTACTCGGCGATCGCGCCGCCGACGGCGAGCGCGACGGTGAACCAGAGTCGGTCGACCGTGAACGGCGCGCGAGCCGGGAGCGCCGACACCGTCGCCACGGCGCCCGCCGCCGCGACGAGGAGGATTCCGACGACGGCCGCGAGCGGTGACCCGACCTCGTCCCAGTGCCACGCCGTCAGGCCGATCGCCGCCACCACCGAGAGGCCCGCGCCGATGGCGACGAGCTGGGACGCGGCCACGCCGCCGATCGGATCGACCTCCTGCTGCGTGAGTCGGAGTGCGGCGCTCATTCGCCGCCCTCCGGCACTGCGAGCATCACGGTGGTGCCGACACCCGGGCGCGACCAGACGCGCGTGCGACCGCCCTCCTGTTCGATCCGACCCCTGATCGACGTGCGGAGCCCGATCCGATCGTCCGGGACTCGCTCGGGGTCGAATCCGCGTCCGTCGTCCACGACCACGACGGTGATTTCCCCGTCCGCACGCCCGAGGGCGACCTCGACGTCGTCGACGCCCGCGTGCCGCGCGACGTTCATGAGGCACTGCGCGACGGCCGCCTCGATCGCGGCGCGACGCCGGGGACCGACGCCGGCGAGCACGTCGCGAGTGCCCGAGACGTTCACGGTCAATCCGGCCTCGCGCGCGACGTCGAACGCCTCCGCGAGCGGTTCGACGCGACGGGGCGCCGCCACGCTCGAGGTCCCGCCGACCCGGCGTGCTCGCGCCCGGTCATCCCCCGACGCGTCGGATGCCTCGCGGCCGCCGGGTCCGCGGACCGCGGAGGCGACCGTGCCCTCCGCCGCGATCGCCGACCCGGCGGTCCCGTCGTCCTCCGTGTGCTCGGTGGCCCAGTCGCGCCCGACGATCAGCGTGAGATCGCGACCGATGGCGGTGCGCAGGCGCTCGTCGACCGGACCCGAACCCGACGCCGCAATCGCCACGAGGTGGCTGAGTGCGGTGTCGTGCAGACGAGCGATGGCGCGCAGTTCGTAGTCGTGACGGATGACGAGTTCGCGGGTCTGCTGGCTGGCCCGGTGCAGTGCCGCCTCACGGCGCCCTTCGCCTCGGGTCATCGCGTCGAAGACCCGCGTGACGACCACGATGGCCAGGGCGGCGGCCGCCGCCGCGTTCGGCGCCCAGGTCGCGCCCGCCGTCGCGGCCCCGAGGAACGCCGCGGCCTCCCCCAGTCCCCAGCCGAGCGTCGCCCACGTGATCGCGATCCTCGAGCCGATCCCGGCGCCCCCGACGAGCAGCAGCGCGGTCCGCGGCATGGCGAGGAGCGCGTTGTTCGTGGTCTCGAAGCCGCTTCCCGGGCCCATGACGAGCACGGTCAGGCCGAAGACGACGGCGGTGCCGCCGAGCAGGTACACCACGGTGAGCGTGACGCTCGGACGGAAGGCCACGAGCGCGAACAGGGCGGCCTGCGCGCCGAGCAGGACGAGTGCTGCGATCGCCGCCGGCGGTTCCGGTCCGACCTCGCCGGAGGGCCCGACGACGATCGATGCGATCGCGATGACGATGGCCGACGCCAGGCACACCGCACCTGCGGCATGCCCCGCACTCGCGAGCGCCCGGCTGAGGGACGCCCTCGCGAGATGCTCGGGCAGGCCAAGCGTCATCTGTGCTCCGATCCGGCCGTCTGGGGGAGACGGCACTGGCCGGATTATCGCATTCGGCGGACGATCGGCCCAGTCGACGGGTCGGACCTTCAGAAGAGCATGGCGGGAGCGGCGGCGTCGAGCAGCTGCGCGGAGGCGCCGCCGCTCGCGCGGGACCGCACTCCACCGGTCACGGAATCCTCACGGCCGCGCTCGAGCCGGTGGGCGAGCAACAGGGGTCGGATCCGCGCTCCGAGCCACACGCGGTACTCCTTGGGCGCGTACGCGGCGGATCCGGGGAACATGCTCCGGTACTTCGGCACGAGCTCCGGGTGTTCGCGCGACAACCACGCGAAGAACCACGGTTTCACGGCGCCCCGCAGGTGCAGGGCCGAGTAGACGACCGATGTCGCACCGGCGGCCTTCGCGCGGCGGAGGGCGTCGTCGAGGTGGGCCCTCGTGTCGGTGAGGAACGGAAGGATCGGCATGAGGAACACCGTGCAGTCGAATCCCGCGTCGCGGACGGCCGTGACCGTCGCGAGGCGGGCAGCGGTCGTCGGCGTGCCCGGCTCGATCGAGCGCTGCAGTTCGTCGTCGTACACCGCGATCGACATCGCGAGATCGATCGGCACGTGCTCGCGCGCACTCGCCAGCAGCGGCAGGTCGCGGCGGAGGAGCGTGCCCTTCGTCAGGACGCTGAACGGCGTTCCGCCAGCGGCGAGCGCCTCGACGATGCCCGGCATCAGCGCGTAGCGGCCCTCTGCACGTTGGTACGGATCGGTGTTCGTGCCGAGCGCGACCGGCTCGTGACGCCACGACGGCCTGGCGAGCTCGCGCCGGAGCACGTCGGCCACGTTGACCTTCACGATGAGCTGTCGATCGAAGTCGTCGCCGGCGCCGAGATCGAGGTACTCGTGGGTCGGCCGAGCGAAGCAATAGACGCAGGCGTGGCTGCAGCCGCGGTAGGGGTTGATGGTCCACCCGAACGGGACGTACGACTGGCCGGGCACCCGGTTCAACGCCGACTTCGCGAGCACCTCGTGGAAGGTCAGACCGGCGAACTCGGGCGTCTGCACCGACCGGACGAGGTTGTTCAGTCGCGCAAGGCCCGGCAGCGTGCCCTGCTGCTCGACGCCGAGCTCCTGCCCGTTCCATCGCATGCGATTATTCGAACACATGTTCGAATGGTCCGCAACCGGGCGCACCGCCCGAGGACATGTCGCCGCAACGTCCGCGGGTTACGCTGTGGCGATGTCCAGGACGCCGAGCACCGAAGACGCGTCGTCGGCGACGCCGGCTCGGCCGGGCCCGGGCAGGAGCCCGTCGCGCCGTGCGCTCGCCTGGCGCCGCGCAGTCCTCGTCGTCGTCGGCATCGCCTACGGCATCGGGCTGTCGACGGTGCTCTTCTGGCCGGTTCACGTCGACGGCGATGGCGGGCTGATCCGAGTCGACGGGATCATCGACCTCCTGGCACGGATGGGGATGCCAGCCGGCATCCGCTACCCGCTGGTGCAGTCCGGGCTGAATGCGGTCCTCTTCCTCCCCTTCGGCGCGCTGTGGGCCGCATGGTTCCGCCGCCAGCGCCTGCACCTGGTGATCTCGGCGACGCTGCTCGCGTCGGCTGCGAGCCTCGCCGCCGAGATCGTCCAGTCGCGCTACCTCCCCGAGCGAACCTTCGACCTCCGCGACGTGCTGGCGAACGGCGTCGGTGCCGGCATCGGCGCGCTCATCGTCGTGCTCGCGGCACGGCGCTCTCCGGCGCCGGATCCGAGGGCGTGACGACGGCGGATGGCTGGGCGGCGACCCCCGCCCCGAGCTCGAGCTCCTCCCCCGCCCAGCGCCGCCGCAGCCACCGGTCGTGGCTCGCGACGACGACCGCACCCGGGAACCCGCCGAGCGCGTCCTCGAGCTCGCCGGCGAGGGCGAGCGAGAGGTGGTTGGTCGGCTCGTCGAGGAGGAACACGTGCGGCGGCGCGGCGATGACGAGCGCGAGCGCGAGCCGTCGCTGCTGGCCGACCGAGAGACGCCCGACGGGGCGATCGAGGTCGCGCGGCGAGAAGAGCCCGAGTCCGTCGAGCGGGACCCGCTCGGCGCGCCGCTCCCCCACGGTCCGTGCGTAGATTGCGCGGGGCGAGGCATCCGGATCTGCGAACCGCACGTCCTGCTCCAGCAGCCCGACGCGGAGTCCGCGCCGACGGTGGACGACACCGTGGTCGGCCTCGAGACGACCGGCGAGCACGGCCAGGAGCGTCGACTTGCCCGCTCCGTTCGCGCCGGTCACGAGCAGCCTGGTCCCCGGGGCGACCCGGAGCGCCGGGACGTCCAGGCGACCGCGCACCGACACGTCGGACAGGTGCAGGAGCATGCCGGACTCCTCGGGAAGCGCGTTCGTCCCGGCCGGGATCCCGGTGAAAGCGAGCGGCGCCGGGGGCCGGGCGACCTGGGTGCGCTCGAGCTCGAAGAGCCGCGTCTCCGCGTTCCGCACACGCCGCGAGACCGCCTGCTCGACGCCCTCGCGCTTGAAGTGCTTGAGGAACTTGTCGTTGTCGGTCGCCGCCCGCCCGTGGGCGACGGATCGCGCCGTTTCGGCGACCGCGAGCCGTAGGCGCTTCAGGTCGGACTGCTCCTCCTCGTACTGGCGTCGCCATCGCTCCCGCGCGGCGGCGCGCACGGCGAGGTACTCCGTGAACGAGCCGCCGAACGCGGTGCTGGCGGATGCGGCGAGCGCCGCATCCCGCCCGCCCGTGGCGCCCTGCGTGCCTGCGCCCGCCCGAGCGTATGCGACCGCGCCGTCACGGCCCGGATCGAGATCCAGGAGCCCGGTGGCGACCCGGTCGAGGAACTCGCGGTCGTGGCTCGCGAACGCGACCGGTCCGCGCCAGGCGCGCAGGCGCGCCTCGAGGAACGCGGCGGCATCGTCGTCGAGGTGGTTCGTCGGCTCGTCGAGCAGCAGCGCCTCGGGCGCCGACAGGAGCAGCGCCGCCAGCGCGAACCTGCTGCGCTGGCCGCCGGACAGCTCGTCGATCCGACGACCGCGCCCGAGGCCGGAGACGCCGAGCCCGTCGAGCAGCTCGTCGCGGCGCCGATCGACCGACCAGACGTCGGCGCGCTCAGCGGCCTCGAGTGCGCGTGTGTAGCGCTCGGCGGCGAGATCCGGCGGCAGGTCGGCGTCGGCCTCGAGCTGCGCGCCGGCGACGGGCCCGCCGGCGAGCGCCGCGGCCGCCGCGTCGAGCTCCCGCTCGATCGCGCGGACCTCGGCGATCGCCGCCTCGAGCACCTGGTCGACGCGGTCGTCCGGTGCGAAGGGCAGCTCCTGCAGGAGAAGTCGCGTCCGCGGCGGACGCACGATGCGCCCCTGCGTCCGGGCGCCGGGGAGATCCGCCCCGGCGATCAGTCGGAGCAGCGTCGACTTCCCGGCGCCGTTCTCGCCGATAAGCCCCAGGCGGTGGCCCGGGGCGACGGTCAGGCCGAGGTCGGCGATGACTCGATGGTCGCCGAAGGCGACGGAGAGGCCGTCGCCGCGGAGATGGGTGGAATGGGTGACGGTGGCTGACAAGGAAGGGATCCCTTCGCGAGGTGCCCCCGAGCCGTCGGCAGGCGCCCGCGCGCTTCGGCGAGCACGGACGACGCGTCGACCGGCGGTCGTCACGCGAGAGCGGTGACGACGGCCCGGGAGCGGATGGATCCCGCCGGGCGTGTGCCGTCGTCGAGTCGCGCGCGAACACGGTCGCGATCAGTGCTGGAGCGCACACCCCGATGTCGACGGCGCCTCAGGCGCGGGACGATGGGATGTTCTCACTTCATAGCGCCGTCGAGGCTAGCAGACTTCGGGGCGCTTGAGAAGGGCGGATGCAGCGGCATCCGCCCGATCACCTCAGGCGGTGAGCTGCAGCGCGGCCGCGGTCCGCGCGAGCGAGGCCGCCGCGGCATCCGGGTCGCCCGAGAGCGTGGTGCCGTACGACGGGATCATCTCGCGGATCTTCGGCTCCCACTCGGCCATGCGGTCGGGGAAGCACCTCTGCATGACCTCGAGCATGATCGGGACGGCGGTGGAGGCGCCGGGCGAGGCGCCGAGGAGGCCGGCGATCGAGCCGTCGGCCCCGCTGATCACCTCGGTGCCGAACTGCAGCACGCCACCCTTCTTCGGGTCCTTCTTCATGACCTGCACGCGCTGGCCCGCAGTGATGAGCTCCCAGTCCTCGGACTTCGCGGTCGGCATGAATTCGCGGAGCGCCTTCATCTTCTTGTCGCGGGAGGCGAGCAGTTCGGACACCAGGTACCTCACGAGGTCGAAGTTGCGGAGGCCGACCTGCAGCATCGGGACGAGGTTGTGCAGCCGGATCGAGAACGGGAGGTCGAACCAGGTGCTCGTCTTGAGGAACTTCGGGGTGAAGCCCGCGTACGGGCCGAAGAGCAGTGAGGTCTCGCCGTCGACGACGCGGGTGTCGAGGTGCGGCACCGACATCGGCGGGGCGCCCACGGCGGCCTTGCCGTAGACCTTCGCCTGGTGTTGCGCGACGACCTTGGGGTTCGTGGTGCGCAGGAACTGCCCGGAGATCGGGAATCCGCCGTAGCCCTTGATCTCGGGGATGCCGGAGTGCTGCAGCAGCGAGAGGGCGCCGCCTCCGGCGCCGACGAACACGAACCGCGCTCGGACGGTCTCGGGGGTGTTGCCGACGAGGTTGCGGATGCGCAGCTTCCACGTGCCGTCCTTCTGGCGCTTCAGCCAGGTGACCTGGTGGTCGGTGCGGATCTCGGCCCCGCGCGACTCGATGTCGCGGAGCATCTGGACCGTGAGCGCGCCGTAGTCGACGTCGGTGCCGGACTCGATGCGGGTCGCGGCGATCTTCGCCTTGGGGTTGCGCTTCTTGGCCAGCAGGGGCGCCCACTGGGCGATCGTGTCGAGGTCCTCCGAGTACTCCATGCCGGCGAACAGCGGCTCGCCCTCGAGCGCGTCGACGCGCTTCTTCAGGTACTCGATGTTGGACTTGCCGCGCACGAAGGTCATGTGCGGCGTGGAGTTGATGAAGCTGTTCGGCTCGGAGAGCGCGCCCGACTCGACGAGGTGCGCCCAGTACTGGCGGCTGACCTGGAACTGCTCGTTGATCGAGACGGCCTTCTCGGCACTGACGGTGCCGTCGGCCGCCTCGGGCATGTAGTTGAGCTCGCAGAGCGCGGCGTGACCGGTGCCCGCGTTGTTCCACGGGTTCGAGGACTCCTGCGCGACGCGACCGAGGCGCTCGTAGAGGCGGATGCTCCAGTCGGGCTGCAGCCTCGAGATCAGGGAGCCGAGCGTGGCGCTCATGATGCCCCCGCCGATCAGGACGACGTCGACGCTTTCCTCGGAATTCACGCGTTCCAGTGTATGGGCGCGCGGATGGACGCGATGACCAGCCAGTCTGCCGCGGATGTACGCCCTGACCAGCCCGGGTGCGAAGTCAGAGGGCCTGGATGCCGCCTGCGAGCAGGCCGACGCCGGCTGTGGCGAGACCGATCGTGAGCGAGAGCGCGCCGAGCCAGAGCAGCAGGATGGCTCGGCCGGGCTTCGCCGGATCGCGCCCGAGCACGGACAGGAAGAAGCCGGCCGGCATGAGGATCGCGGCGATCGGCACGCCGAGTCGGGCGACCCAGAGCCATCCGCCCTCGAGGGCCGCCGCCGGCAGCACGGCGAGGATCGCGACCGAGAGCACGATGAGGACGCCGGCGTGCGCGTGCCCGGCGCGGAAGAACGACTGCTGCAGCGGGTTGGCGGGCGCGAGGCCGCGCGAGACGCGGGTGAGGAACCATCCGCCGCTCTCGACCGTGACGAGTGCGAGCAGGAGCGCTCCGATGAGGACGGTGTCGATCGGCGACGGCATGGCGCGGCCCTCCGGGGTCAGATGTCATGATTGGATAGCGTGACTCTCCAATATTAGAGAGTTCTGCTATCCAATGCAAGGAGTCCGCATGCGCATCTCGGCCCTGGCCGACGCCTCGGGCGTCGCCGTCGCGACGATCAAGTTCTACCTGCGCGAAGGGCTGCTCCATCCCGGCGTCGCGACGTCGGCGACGCAGGCGACGTACGACGCCTCGCACGTGCGTCGGCTCGCGCTGATCCGGGCGCTCACCGGACCCGTCGGGCTGAGCGTGCACCAGGCGCGGGCCATCCTCACCCTCGTCGACGACCCCGGCGGCGACCTGTACGCGACGCTCGGCCGAGCCGTCGGCGCTCTCCCCCCGCCGACCGAGGCGCCTCCGGCCGGCGACCCCGACCCCTACCCGCGGGCCCGCGCGGCGCTCGAGGCCCTCGGCCAGGTCTACGACCCCCGCTTCCCCGCGGTCGCGCAGCTCGAGACCGCCTTGGCCGCGGCCGAGGACGCCGGCCTGCCGATCAGCCCGGAACGCCTGCTCGCCTACGGGAGCGCGGTGCGCGAGCTCGCGGCGTACGACCTCGAGCGGATGCCGGAAGAGCCGCGCGCCGCGGTCGAGTACACGGTGCTCGGCACTGCGTTGTACGAGCCCGTCATCCTCGCGCTGCGCCGGCTCGCCCACCAGGACATCGCCGCACGGCTCGACCTCGGTCGCTGAGCGGATGCCGCGGCCGTGCGGTCATCGGCCGCCGACGCCGAGGCCCTCGCCCGGACGGCACGGGACCCGGTCGCCCTCAGGCGACCGGGTCCGGTGAGTCGATCGGATCAGACGGACGCGGGCAGCTTCGCCGCGACCAGCTCCGCGATCTGCACCGCGTTCAGCGCGGCGCCCTTGCGGAGGTTGTCGTTCGAGACGAAGAGCACGAGGCCCTTGCCCTCGGGCGCCGACTGGTCCTGGCGGATGCGGCCGACGTAGCTCGGGTCGGTGCCCGCGGCCTGCAGCGGCGTGGGGATGTCGCTGAGCGCGACGCCAGGGGCATCCGCCAGCAGTTCGGTCGCGCGCTCGGGCGTGATCGCGTTCGCGAACTCGGCGTGGATCGACAGCGAGTGGCCCGTGAAGACCGGCACGCGCACGCAGGTGCCCGCGACGCGGAGGCCGGGCAGCTCGAGGATCTTGCGGCTCTCGTTGCGGAGCTTCTTCTCCTCGTCGGTCTCGAGGTCGCCGTCGTCGACGATCGAACCCGCGAGCGGGATCACGTCGAACGCGATGGGCCGCGGGAACTTCTGCGGATCCGGCATCGTCACGGCGGATCCGTCGTGCACGAGGCCGATCGCATCCTGCGCGACCGCGGCCTTCGCCTGCTCGAGGAGCTCCTCGCCGCCGGCGAGGCCCGCGCCCGAGACGGCCTGGTACGTCGAGACCATGAGCCGCTCGAGTCCCGCCTCGTCGTGCAGCACCTTCAGCACCGGCATCGCCGCCATCGTGGTGCAGTTCGGGTTCGCGATGATGCCCTTCTTCGCCTCGTCGATGGCGTGCGGGTTCACCTCGCTGACGACGAGCGGGACCTCGGGGTCCATGCGCCAGCCGCTGGAGTTGTCGATGACCGTGACGCCCGCGGCCGCGAAGCGCGGTGCCTGCGCCTTCGACAGCGTCGCGCCCGCCGAGAAGATCGCGATGTCGAGACCGGCCGGGTCGGCGGTCGAGGCGTCTTCGACGACGACGTCCTCGCCCTTGAACGGCAGCGTCGTGCCGGCCGATCGCGCCGAGGCGAAGTAGCGGATCGAGGCGACCGGGAAGTCTCGCTCCTCTAGGAGGCGACGCACGACCGCGCCGACCTGACCGGTGGCGCCGACGACGCCGATGTTCACTCCGTGTGCCATGGTGCTTCCTCTCGTGGCATCCATCAAGTATTCAGGAGGTTCCGCGGTGCGCAGGACCCGTGGCGGCCGATCGTCCGGCATTGGCAGGCTTCCCCCGCAAACCGGCAGTCGATCGACGGATGACGCGGGGCGAGTGCCGCTCGCGCGGCGCGGCATCCGCTCTGCTGCCGCGGGTCAGCGACCCGTTCCGGCGTAGACGATCGCGTCGTCGTCGCCGTCGAGGTCGAACGCGGTGTGCACCGCGCGCGCGGCGGCGTTGACGCTGTCGGCGCGCGTCACGACCGAGATGCGGATCTCGCTCGTCGAGATCATCTCGATGTTGATCCCCGCCTCGTAGAGCGCCTCGAACAGCCTTGCCGAGATGCCGGCGGCCGAGCGCATCGCGGCGCCGACGAGCGAGAGCTTGCCGATCTGGTCGTCGTACTGCAGCGACTCGAAGCCGAGGGACTCCTGTGCGTCGGAGAGGGCGGTGAGTGCCTTCTCGCCGTCGGACTTCGGCACCGTGAACGAGATGTCGGTCCG
This sequence comes from Agromyces excoecariae, assembly GCF_051715505.1. Classification (NCBI taxonomy): domain Bacteria; kingdom Bacillati; phylum Actinomycetota; class Actinomycetes; order Micrococcales; family Microbacteriaceae; genus Agromyces; species Agromyces excoecariae. The sequence continues at coordinate 319,936 of NZ_JBPSLA010000011.1, forward strand.
CCCGGTCGCCGCCGCGGAGACGTTCTGGACGATCATGTCGACGTTCGCGTTGGTCCTCGCGACGATCTTGAAGATCTTGGCGGCCGCGCCGGGCACGTCGGGTACGCCGACGACCGTGATCTTGACCTGCCCGAGGTCGACGGCGACACCGGCGATGACGGACTCTTCCACAGCTTCTCCTTCGGGAAGGCGCTCGGGGTCGTAGACGATCGTCCCCTCGCTGTTGTTGAACGACGATCGCACGTGCAGCGTGACGCCGTGGCGACGTGCGTACTCGACGGCGCGGATGTGCAGCACCTTGGCGCCCGACCCGGCGAGCTCGAGCATCTCCTCGCTCGTGATGCGGTCGAGCTTGTGCGCCTTCTTGACGATGCGCGGGTCGGACGTGAACACGCCGTCGACGTCGGTGTAGATCTCGCAGACGTCGGCGTCGAGCGCTGCTGCGAGCGCGACGGCCGTGGTGTCGCTTCCCCCGCGGCCGAGCGTCGTGATGTCGCGCGACTCGCGGCTGAAGCCCTGGAACCCGGCGACGATGACCACCGCGCCCTCGTCGAGCGCCTCGCGGAGGCGCACCGGGGTGACCTCGACGATGCGCGCCGCGCCGTGCGTGGCATCCGTGATCATGCCCGCCTGGCTGCCCGTGAACGAACGGGCGTCGTGGCCGAGGCTCTTGATGGCCATGGCGAGGAGTGCCATCGAGATGCGCTCGCCCGACGAGAGCAGCATGTCGAGCTCGCGCGGGGCCTGGATCGGCGTCACCTCGTTGGCGAGGTCCATGAGCTCGTCGGTCGTGTCGCCCATCGCGGAGACCGCGACGACGACGTCGTTGCCCGCCCTGCGGGTCTCGACGATGCGCTTCGCCACCCGCTTGATGCTCTCCGCGTCCGCGACGGACGATCCGCCGTATTTCTGCACGATCAAGCTCACGTGGGCGCTCCCGGGGGTGTCTGGGCCGGGGAAACGTTCACCCGGCGCCGGAAGGACCATCATACGGCGGGGCGCATGCGCGCCCGGCCATGTGACGGCGGGACTACAGTGCGGACATGGCGGACACGCTGGAAGCTTGGACGGACTTCAACGTGGCGATCGCGGGGGCGACGGCGGCCCTGGCCGGGCTCCTCATCGTCGCGATGTCGGTGAACATCCGCGAGATCATGTCGTCGGCCGCGCTGCCGGCGAGGGCCGGCGCGGCGATCGCGGCGCTCGTGCTCGCGCTGGTGGCCAGCACCCTCGGTCTCGTGCCCGGCCAGCCCGCGATCGCGTACGGCCTCGAGGTCGGGGTCGCGGCCCTCATCGCCGGTGCGTTCCAGGTCGTGGCGATGCGCGCCGTCAGCCGAGAGCGGTACGGTCGGGCGGGCCTGCGGGCGGCGCGGTCGCTGCTCGGGCTGCTGCCCGTCGCGGCGTATCTCGTCGGTGCCGGTCTCGTTCTCGCGGGTTTCACCGGCGCTGGGCTGGGCGCGATCGCGACCGGGGCGATCCTCGCAGTGGTCGTGGCGATCGTGATCGCCTGGGTGGTGCTCGTCGAGGTCCTGCGTTAGCGGTCGCGCTCCATGTACCACTCCGTGAAGCGCGAGGCGCGGCCGTCGTCGGCGAGCCGGATGACCCAGAGGTTGTCGTAGAGCTTGGCGGCCGGGTAGTCGGTGCGGCCCTGCACGATGACGAGGTCGCCGGCTTCGCTGAGCACCTCCCAGTCGAAGTGCCAGTCGCCGGGCTCGTCGCGCGAGTCGAGCCATCCGGCGATGATCGCCTCGCGGCCGCGGAGCGCGTCGGGGTCGTCGGGACTGAACTCGTACACCGCGTCCTCGGTGAACAGTGCGGCGATGTCGTCGGCGTCGTTCGACGCCCATGCCCGGACGTAGCCGGCGACCCAGTCGGTTCCTGCGCTCATGCGGTCCGTTCTACTGGTGCCGTGAGCGTGCGTCAACGGATGGCGCGGGGCGCCGTTCCGTGCGTCAGCCGACGACGCGCCGGCCCTCGAACGCGCGGCCGAGCGTGACTTCGTCGGCGTACTCGAGGTCGCCGCCGACCGGCAGGCCGGAGGCGAGGCGGGTGACGCGGATCTCGAGGGTCGTGAGCAGGCGGCTGAGGTAGGTCGCGGTCGCCTCGCCCTCGAGGTTGGGGTCGGTCGCGATGATGACCTCGGAGACGGTGCCGTCGGCCAGGCGCTGCATGAGCTGGCGGATTCGCAGCTCATCGGGGCCGATGCCGTCGATCGGGCTGATGGCGCCGCCGAGCACGTGGTAGAGGCCGCGGAACTCGCGGGTGCGCTCGATGGCGACGACATCCTTCGCCTCCTCGACGACGCAGATGAGGCTCGCGTCACGGCGCGGGTCACGGCAGATCGAGCACGTCGACTGCTCGGCGACGTTGCCGCAGATCTCGCAGAACTTCACCTTGTCGCGTACCTCGGTGAGGATCTCGGCGAGACGGGAGACGTCGAACTGCTCGGTCTGCACGATGTGGAACGCGATGCGCTGCGCCGACTTCGGACCGATTCCGGGGAGCCGGCCGAGTTCGTCGATGAGTTCCTGGACGATGCCCTCGTACACGCGCTACCCCCGCTCGCCGAATCGGGTCTGCGGCGCCTCGACCTCTTCGAGGAAGGTGGCGCCGAGCAGGTCGCGCACGACGGCCTCGCCGTACCGCTGGATGGGCGGCGCAGCGCCCGCCGGCGCGCCCTGTGCGGGACGCGATGCCGGCTTCCGCGCGCCGCTTCGGGACGGCGCCGGTGCTGCCTGCGCCGGACGGCCGTCGGCCTCGGGGCCGGGCGCGTAGTCGGGCTCGGGTTCGAGTGGCGGGGCGTCGGCATCGTCGAGCGGCGGAACGTCGTCGTCGGCTGCGACAGGCGACGCGGTCTCGACCGGTGCGGGGCGTTCTGCGACGGCGGTGCGCGAGGCCGTTCGAACGGTCGGGGCGGATGCCGCGGCGGTCGGCGCGTCGGGCTCAGCCGATGTCGGGTCCGAGGTCGGGATCGCGACCGTGGCCCAGGAATCGACCGGGCCGCTCGGGGCCGCCGAGGTCTCGCCGGCAGGGCTGCCGGCGGCGCGTGCGCCGGGCGCGGCCGCCTTGGGCCCGGGGACGACGCCGGCTGCCCCGTCGGAACGCAGGGCCGTCCCCGGCGGTGCGGTCGCCGGGTCGGCCGGTGCCCGGACTCCGTCGCGCGCCGACGGCGCACCGGACGCCGGTGCCCCGGGTCCGCGATCGGCTCCCCCGCCGGCCGACACGACGCGGGCGAGGAACTTCACCCTCACGCCGAGGACCTCGTTGATGGCGGCACGGAGCAGGTCGCCGACGCTCTGGCCCGCCGGGCCCGAGCGGAAGCTGCCCATGTCGGACTCGCTGGGGAAGCCGAGCACGAGCACGTCGTCGTCGCGATACTCGAGCACCTGGGCCGTGAACGCGACCATCCACGCGCTGCGCTTCGTGCGCTGGAGCGAGGAGAGCACTTCCGGCCACGCATCGCGCATCTGCTCGACGGTCACCGGGCCGACCGGTCGCGCCGGAGCCGGCGCCGCCGGAGCCGGCGCGTCGTCGGGAGCGGACGGCGACCGGGTGGCGGCGGGCGCGACGGGCTCGGAGCCGGTGGCGGGTTCGACGCTCGGCGTCTCCCACTTCGGGGGCGTGGACGGAGCAGGACGCTCCACCGCCGGCGGCTCCGCAGGCGGGGAAGCCGCCTTCGAGGGTGCGGCCGCGGAAGGCGTCGTCGGAGCGGCCGATGCCGGCGCTCCCGGCACGGAACCGTCGCCCGCGGCATCCGTCACCCCGACCCGACGCTCGAGCCGCTCGACGCGCGCCAGCGCGCCGCGCTCGGTCTCATCGCTCGAGGGCACCAGCACCCGCGCGAGCATGAGCTCGAGGTGCAGTCGGGGCGAGGTCGCACCCGTCATCTCGGTGAGGGTCTGGTTGACGAGGTCGGCGACTCGGGAGAGTTCGGCGGCGCCGAACACCGATGCCTGGGTCGACATGCGCGCGAGCTCGTCGGCCGGGACGCCTCGCAGCACCGCCGCCGCGGCTTCGGGCGTGGTCGCGGCGACGACGATGAGGTCGCGGAGCCGCTCGAGGAGGTCCTCCACGAACCGGCGCGGGTCCTGCCCGGTCTGCATGACGCGGTCGGCCGCGGCGAACGCCCGCGCCGCATCGGCGGCCCCGATCGCCTCGACGACGTCGTCGAGCAGCGCGCCGTGCGTGTAGCCGAGCAGCGCGACGGCGCGCTCGTACCCGACCGTGGACCCCTCGGACCCGGCGATGAGCTGGTCGAGCAGCGACAGCGTGTCTCGCGGCGAGCCGCCGCCCGCCCGCACGACGAGCGAGAGCACGCCGGGCTCGACCTGCACGCTCTCTTCGTCGCAGAGCTTCTGCACGTAGTCGAGCATCGGCGCGGGCGGCACGAGGCGGAACGGGTAGTGGTGCGTGCGCGAGCGGATGGTGCCGAGCACCTTGTCGGGTTCGGTCGTCGCGAAGATGAACTTCACGTGCTCGGGGGGCTCCTCGACGAGCTTCAGCAGTGCGTTGAAGCCCTGCGGCGTCACCATGTGCGCCTCGTCGAGGATGAAGATCTTGTACCGGTCGCGAGCCGGCGCGAACACCGCGCGCTCACGCAGGTCGCGGGCGTCGTCGACGCCGTTGTGGGATGCCGCGTCGATCTCGACGACGTCGAGCGAGCCGCCGCCCGCACGCGACAGCTCGACGCAGCTCGGGCAGACGCCGCACGGGGTGTCGGTCGGCCCCTCGGCGCAGTTCAGGCAGCGCGCCAGGATGCGCGCCGACGTCGTCTTGCCGCAGCCGCGAGGGCCGGAGAAGAGGTACGCGTGGTTCACCCGGTCGGTGCGGAGTGCCGTCATGAGCGGCTCGGTGACCTGGGACTGGCCGATCATCTCGGCGAAGGTCTCGGGCCGGTAGCGGCGATAGAGGGCGGTGACCACGCGTCAATGGTAGTCGCGGCGTCCGACACCCTCGCCGCGTCTCGACATCCGGCCAATCGTCCGGCGATGCAGCCGTTCAGTTGCGGGTCGCTCAGCGTGCAGCCGTCCTGGCACAGCGCGGGCGACCACATCAATCGGGGCCTTTCGCAACATCAATCGGGGCCTTTCGCAACGCACGAGGCGGGATCGGGCCACTTCTGCGCGGCCCGATCCCAACCTCTCGCGTCTACCCTAGGAATGCTTCGAGCTGGGCTGCCACCGACGACGAGACCACACCGGCGCCACCCAGGATGACGATCTTGCCCGGCTTCAACCGCGTCAACTCGGCCGCGACCTC